>DPJL01000322.1 GCA_003543035.1 Micromonosporaceae bacterium
AGGATCACCGGCAACTCGGGCGCCTTGGCGTGCCTGACAAAGCTCTTCCACGATGCGTTGCCGCGCACCAAGTTCGATTCACGGATCGCGGTCCGGAAGGAAAGGGACTCCAGGACGATTGCCACCACGAGAACCGTTACCGGTACCCACTGCCATTGGGTGATCCCAGAACGATCGTGGAACTTGTGGTAGGCCTCGTACAGAGCGAAGAGGCCACCGACGCTGAAGAGCACGATCGAAACGATGAAGGCGTAGATGTACCTGTCCCGGCCGTAGCCGAACGGGTGCTGGGGGGTCGCTTCACGCTTGGCCTGCTTGCCGCCGAGCAGGAGCAGACCCTGATTGCCCGAGTCGGCCACCGAGTGGATGGACTCGGCCAGCATCGATGACGATCCGGTGAGCAGGAACGCGATGAACTTCGTCACCGCGATACCAATATTGGCGAAAAGCGCCGCGACAATCGCCTTCGTCCCGTGACTCTCAGCGCTCATGCTTTTCTCAGCTTCTCCTTCAGTTCCGTGACGGCCGGCACTGCCATCGGGTCAAGCCCGTGTCCCAGTCCTAAGTAGACGGAGGCGAAGTCTGGTGCGGCGACGAGGGAAGCGAGGCGCTCCAGCGCCGAGCCGCCCTCGGCGGTGAGCACTCCAACGTCGACCCCACGCCGCTCCGCGATCTCCTGGACCACTGCGGCACGGCGGTCAGAGGACTGCGCCGCTCCGCTCTCCTCGTCGGCCAGACCGCCATCGCACAGCAGAACCACCTTGAGGCGCTGAAGATTTTCGGCGTCGTCGTCCTCCTCGCGATCGGCGAAGAAGTCGCGCTCGGCTTCGGCCAGGGCACCGAAAACGCCATCTAGCAAGCCAACCCGGCCCCGGCCTGCTTCCCCAAGCGCATCGGTCACCACTGGATAGCGGGCGTTGGCCGCGAGCATGTCGCCGAAGCGGCGCGCGGCGACGTGGGCGAGCGGCGAGTCGCCCCAGATCACCGGCACTGACCCGGCCAGGTTCAAGGCAAGCGTTTTGGCTCTGTTCACAAAGGACTCGGCGGTCGGGCGGCAACGGTCGGCCTCGAGGTCCAACCGGGTCGCGGTCTCCGCCAGGTCGGCTTCGTTCACCTTGACCAGACCGAGGGTCCGAGCCGCGAGAAGCACTGGAACCGTTAGGCCCCAAAGGTTTGCGCGAGCCGGGCCGCGCCGCGGGATCGGCACGTAAGGCGCCCGGTATCGCTCGGCCAGCCCCTGCAACGGTGAATCCGGTGCGCCGATGGCGACCAGTCTGGCTCCCCTGCGCCCCGCGGCTTCGGCACTCGCGAGTGCCTCGGGCGAGCGTCCGCTGGCCGAAACGGCGATCACCACGTCGGCGGCGCCGATCCAGCCTGGCACCTCGACACTGCGGTGGGTGAGCACTGGTACCAGACACTTTGGACCAGCGACGGTAGCCAGGATGTCGCCCGTGCGAGCCGCCGTGCCGGCGCCCGCGACCACCACCGCGCGGGGGCGGCCCTCGTCGGCGAGATGGCTGAGATCCGTCTCCGCGGTCAGTGTCGCGGCCTCACGCACCTGCGCTCCGGCCGAGGCGATAGCGCGCAGCATGCCGCCCGGATCGCGGGCAGCCAGAGCTGGGGCGTCATCAAGCAGATCGTGATCGAAATCGCGGTTGCCGCGCACTCCCGCGGCGCCGTCGACCGGTGCTGCCATCAGTCTTGCCCCCCTGTTTTGGAATCCCCGGCGGTCACAGCCTCGTCGAGCAGAAGGATAGGCAGCCCGTCCTTGACCACGAATACACGAGCGCAGGAGGTGCATGTCAGGGTCTGCGCGGCCTCGTCATAGCGCAGCGGCGCATGGTCTTGCGCCGGGCAGGCGAGGACCTCAAGCAAGAGCGGATCGAGCGACATGTGCAGCAGCCTACCTACCTCACTATGGCCAGCACTTCGTCCCGTAGCTCCGACATGCGAGCGGCAGTCGGCGCCTCGGCGTTCAGGCGAAGGAGCGGCTCGGTGTTGGAGGGCCGCAGGTTGACCCAGGAGCCATCCTTGAATCGCACGGTCAATCCGTCGAGCTCGTCCTGCTCCTGGCCGGCGAAGTGCTGCTTGACCTCGGCCAGTTTGGCCGCCGCATCGGCCACCTTTGAGTTGATCTCGCCGGAGGCTACATAGCGCTCGAACTGCGCCGCCAGCTCGGAGAGTGGCTTGACGGATTCACCAAGCGCGGCAAGCACGTGCATCGCGGCCAGCATGCCGGTGTCGGCGCCCCAGAAATCGCGGAAGTAGTAGTGCGCCGAGTGCTCGCCACCGAAGGCGGCCCCGGTCTTGGCCATCTCGGCCTTGATGAAGGAGTGGCCGACCCGGGTGCGCACGGGGGTGCCGCCATGTTCGCGGACGATCTCGGCCACCGCGGATGACGTGATCAGGTTGTGGATGATCACCGAGCCCGGGTGTTTGGCCAGCTCCCGTGTGGCCACCAGCGCGGTGACCGCTGAAGGGGAAACCGGATCGCCGTTGGCGTCGATCACAAAGCATCGGTCGGCGTCGCCATCGAAGGCCAGCCCGATGTCGGCGCCATGCTCGACGACCGCCTTCTGCAGATCCACCAGATTCGCCGGCTCCAACGGATTCGCCTCGTGATTGGGGAAGGAGCCGTCGAGCTCGAAGTAGAGCGGGACGATCCGAAGTGACGACAGTGTTCCAAGGACGGCGGGAACGGTGTAGCCGCCCATCCCGTTGCCCGCGTCCACCACGACCTTCAACGGCCTGATCCCGGATAGGTCCACGAGCTTGTGCAGATATTCCGCATAGCCCGACAGCATCTCGCGGCTCTCGATGGTGCCGGTCAGCGGCGGTAGCGGAGCATCCATCAGCGAGGTGGCGATGTCGCGGATCTGCGCCAGTCCACTGTCCTGCCCGACCGGCTTGGCCCCGGCGAAACAAAGCTTGATTCCGTTGTACTGGGCCGGATTGTGACTCGCCGTGAACATCGCTCCGGGCAGGTTCAGCACCCCGGAGGCGTAGTAAAGCAGGTCGGTCGAGCCGAGCCCGGCGTGCACCACGTTGATGCCCTCGCTGCGCACCCCGTCGGTGAAGGCCCGGACCAGAGCCGGGCCGGTTCCGCGCATGTCATGCGCCACCACGATCGAGCCCTTGTCCTGGCCGAGGCTGCGCAGCGTCTGCGCGAAAGCGCGCCCGATCGCCGCAGCAACCTGCTCGTTGAGTTGGTCCGGCACGGTGCCGCGCACGTCATATGCCTTGATGATCTGGGCCAAGTCAATCGTCACAGCCTCAGCCTAGTCATCGCGCATTTGTGCGAGCACCGTGCCTGGCTCTAGCCAACCTTGCGGTCCCAGTCAATGCGGTGCTCATAGACCCAGCGGAACCGGTCACCCTTGGCCAACTGCTTCATGATCACTGGCAGCACCAGGTCGCGGACCACTCGCCCGACCGGGCCGGGTGCCTTCTGTTCGCCGTTGCGCTTGCCCCACGCGACCACCTTTTCCACCCTTTCGCGGCGCAGGTTCTCGTACTTCGCGAAGGCCTTGGCCGGCTCGGCGATGTCACGCAGGCAGATCGCGAGCGTGATCGCATCCTCGGCCGCCATCGATACGCCCTGGCCCGACGAGGGTGAGGTCGCGTGCGCGGCATCACCAATGATCACCATGCGCTCGTTGTGCCAGGTCGGCACGGTCGGGAAGTCATAGGTGCTCCAACCCGCGAGAATGTGATCGGTGGCCTCGATGATCTGCAACACCGGGCCCGCATCGTCCTTGAACAGCTCCATCAGCTCGGCGCGCCACTGCTCCTGCGTGATCGCCGCCAACTCCGCCGGGCTGGGATCGGCCCGCCGGCCGGGATTGGCAAACCACCACACATCTCCGCCGGGGTGGATCAGGTACCCGAAGAAACATTTGCGGCCGAACATGAAGTTGGCCATCCCCGGTTCCCCTTGCAGCCGTAGGCCTCTGGCGAAGCCGCCGGTGTTGAGCAGGCCGACATAGCGCGCTTGAGGAGCTTTAGGATCAATTATTTGGCGGGTACCAGACCGAAGCCCGTCAGCCCCGATAAGCACATCACCGTCCACAGTGGATCCGTCGGTGAACCTGGCGCGCACACTGCCCCGCTCGATGCTCGCGGCGGTGAGCCGCTTGCCGTATTCGATGCGCACGCCTCGCCGCAGCGCCTCGTCACGCAAAGCACGGTAGAGATCGGCCCGCTTCAGAGTCTGGCTAGGCATCCCGAAGGACGTCACTCCCCCGTTGTCGAACTCGGCCAGCACCTTGCCCGTGCCGCTGGTCATCCGCATGCTGCGGGTGTCCATGCCCAGCCCGGCCACGAGCTCATGCAGGTCGAGAACCCGCAACGCCTCGAGCCCGTTGGTCGCGAGGGTGAGGAACGCCCCGACGCCATCGGCACCCTGGTCGTAGGCCTCATATACGACGGAGTCGATGCCCGCCTTCTGCAGCGCCATCGCCGTCAACGGGCCGGCTATCCCGCCACCTATGATCAATGCGTTCTTAGTCATGCTCAGACTATACATGTTATGACTAGTCATATGTCAACAGCTATGCTCAGCCCATGTCGTCACCTCGCCGATCCGTGCTGGCCATGGCCCTGTTGTCGATGCTCACCGAGGAGCCGGCGCACGCCTATCGCCTGCAGCAGCTGATCAAAGAGCGGCACAAGGACGAGGTGGTCAACGTCGCCCAGCGCAACAGCGTCTACCAGACCATCGAGCGGCTACTGCGGGACGGCCTGATCGAGGTCCAGTCGACCGGGCGCAACGAGAACCGTCCGGAAAGGACGGTCTACCAGATCACCACGGTTGGGCGGGACACCCTGCACGAGTGGTTGCGCACCATGCTTTCCACCCCGGCGCGGGAGTTCCCCGAGTTTCCGGCGGCGTTGGCCTTCCTACCCACCCTGACGCAAGCCGATGCCCTGGCGGCATTGAGCACCCGCGTCGGCCTCTTGGAGACCCAACTATCCACATTGGATGTCGAGATGAAGGAAGCAGCCACGTTCCTGCCCCGGCTCTTCCTGGTCGAGTCCGAGTACCAGCGTGAGGTCCTCGACGCCGAACTCAAGTACGTTCGCTCGCTGGTCGCCGACCTCAAATCGGGTCGCCTCAGCTGGGATCATTAGCCTGACAGCTATGGAACTTGTGGTCGAGGCGGATGGCCAACGGTTGCCCGCGACTCTGACGATGCCGCTGGGGACGGTTCGCGCCGGCCTGATCCCGCTGCACGGCGCAGCCGCCGGAAGCCGGGACTTCTATCTCTACGAGCACCTTGCCCGGGTGCTGCCGGGCGATGGCATCGCCGTGCTGCGATTCGACCGGCGACCCGGCGAGGATGGCAGAGACGTCCCGTTTCACACCCAGGCGGCTGACGCGCGGGCGGCGATCGAGGTGCTGCGGCAGCACGCCGGAGAGGTGCCGGTTGGACTGTGGGGCATCAGCCAGGGCGGTTGGGCTGCACCGGTTACCGCGGCGGCCCATCCCGATGATGTGGCGTTCTTGATTGTGGTCTCGTCCTGCGGGGTGAGCCCAGCCGTTCAGATGCGCTATGGCTCGGCGGAACAGTTGCGCCGTAACGGTTATAGCCAGGACGACCTGCGGCAGCTCGCCGAGCTGCGAATTGCCGTCGAGAGCTATCTGCGCGGAGACGGCGATCGGGCAACCGCTCAGGCACTGGTGGACGACGCAAAACTCAAGCCATGGTTTCCGCTGATCTATCTCCGTGACGAGTTGCCTGCGCCGGGCGCTTGGGAGGACATGGACTTTGATCCGGCAGCTGTATTCGCCGGCGTTTCCTGCCCGGTGCTTGCGTTCTACGGCGAGACCGACGAGTGGGTTCCTATTGAAGAGAGCGTCGCTGCGTGGCAGCGAACCGGCAACGCCGACCTCACGATCGAGCGCCTACCCGGCTGTGACCATGAGCCGGTCCTGAATGGGCAGAGTGACATCGAGGCGATCAGCCCGGAGTACACCACCATCATGACCGGGTGGCTTGACACTAGATTGTCAGCCCGGTGAGAACCAGCACCCGCGGATCGGTGTAGTCCTCCATCGCGGAGCTCACCCCTTCACGGCCGACGCCAGAACCCTTGGCGCCGCCGTAGGGCATCTGATCCGCCCTATACGAGGGAACGTCCCCCACGATCACCCCACCGACCTGAAGCACGGACTGCGCGCGGAAGGCCGTCTGCACGTTGGCGGTGAACACGCCCGCCTGGAGGCCGTACTGGGAGTTGTTCGCGGAGGCGAAAGCCTCCTCATCACTGTCCACAGTGGACACCACCATCACCGGGCCAAAGACCTCTTCCCGCACCACCTTGGCGTCAGCGGGCACGTCGGTCAGCACGGTCGGCTGATAGGAAGCGCCGTCACGAGTTCCGCCGATGAGCACCCGGCCGCCTGATTCCCGCACCCATTCGTCGACGCGCTGCGCCGCGGCTTCGTTGATGAGCGGACCGACCTGCTTGGAAAAGTCAAGGGCGGCAACGGCTTGCACCAACTTGGGGATGAACGTTTCGGCGACCGCCGAATGAACGATGACCCGCTGCACCGCGATGCAACTCTGCCCCGCTTGATAGTTGGAGAACAGGGCGATGCGTTGCGCGGCCCAATCCAGGTCCTGATAATCGCCGCAGACGACCGCTGCCGCATTGCCACCGAGCTCCAACGTGACGTGCTTGTGTGGCACGGCTTCCCGGATCGTGGCGCCCACCGGACCGGAGCCGGTGAAGGAGACCACGGGCAGGCGTGGATCGGCGACCAATGCGGCGGCGCGATCGTTGGGCAGAGGCAGGAAGGAGAACATGCCGGCGGGAAGGTCCGTCTCGGCCAGGATCGAGCCGAGCTGCAATGCCGTCAGCGGTGTGGCCGGGGCCGGTTTGACGACGATCGGCGCGCCCACCGCGATAGCGGGGGCGACCTTGTGTGCCACCAGGTTCAGCGGGAAGTTGAAGGGCGTGATGCCGAGGATCGGGCCTTTGGGAAAGCGGCGTACCACGGCCATCCGCCCGGTCGCGGCCGGGTCGGTGTCCAATCGCATCAGCTCGCCGGAGAAACGGCGTGCCTCTTCCGCAGCCCAGCGGAAGGTCGAGATCGCGCGACCCACCTCGGCCTGCGCCCACATCAACGGCTTGCCGTTCTCGGCCGAGATCAGCGCGGCAACCTCTTCAGCGCGCTCCTTGAGCCGAGCCGAAACATGATCGAGGGCGGCTGCCCGCTGTGCCGCGGGCAACTGGGCCGCCGTGGGTGCAATCTGCGAAGCCGCCGCGACCGCCTCTTCAACCTGTGCGGGAGTAGCGTTACTCGTCTCAGCCACGACCCGGCCGTCAAGCGGATTGCGCACCACAACAACGTCATCACTTGAAGCGGGTGCACCTGCGATCCAGAACGAGGTCATGGGCCACACGATACGGCACGGAAACAGTGGCTTGAAGGGCTTGCTACCTACGGATTTCGTGGCCAAAATGCAGGTGTGCTGACGAATTTCATCAACG
>DPJL01000460.1:0-6342 GCA_003543035.1 Micromonosporaceae bacterium
CCGGAATGCGTTGCGGCGCAACACCCAACGAGTCAAGCAACCTGCGGGTCGCGGCGGCCGGGCTCACCGGCGCATCGGCCGGATCGAAGCCGCGCAGATTCACATACAGCTGCCCGTCCGGGAACCGGTCCGCGACATGATGAGCCCAGTGCACGGCCAACGTTGTCTTGCCAACTCCGCCCGAACCGGCGATCGCCGAGATCACCACCGGTGACGAGTCAGGCAGCAATTCGTCCAGGGCTTGGAGCTGTTCGGCTCGCCCGACAAAGCCGGTGATGTCAGCGGGCAATTCGCGAGGCACCGTGACCGCTGAACGGGGCTGCAGATCCAAGGACGCATCGGCGCGCAGGATCGCCTCATGCAGCTGCTGCAGAGCCGGGCCGGGCTCGACACCCAATTCCTCGTCGAGCAGTCGCCTGGTACTCCGGAAAACTTCCAGCGCCTCGGTTTGCCTCCCGCATCGGTAGAGCGCGAGCATCAAATAGCCGCGCAGATCCTCGCGATAGGGGTGTGCCTCGGTCAGCTCGGTCAGCCGCGGGATCGACTCCGCATGCCGGCCCAGCTCCAGCTGAAGCTGCGAATGCCAGGTCTGCACCCGCACTCGCTCCTCGTCGAGGCGACGGGCTTCATCCGCGGTCGGCGTGTGGTCGCGGACATCCTCGAATGCCGCTCCACGCCACAACTCGAGCGCCTGGGCCAGCAGATCCGCGGCGCGCTCCGGCCCGGCCGCGTCGGCGGCGGTCACCAGTCGCGCGAATCGGGCGACATCCAACTCGTCCTCGGCGACGCAGATCCGGTACCCACCCAATTCATGGACGATGCGCTGCTCGGTGTCCAATGCGGTGCGCAGTCGCCGCACATAGATCTGCAAACCCTTGCGAGCACTCGCCGGAGCCTCCTCGCCCCAAAGCGCGGCGATCAAGACATCCGCCGGCACCACGCTGTTGGCCCGGCTTAGCAAAGCCGCCAGCAACCGCCGCACCATCTGAGTCCGCAACCACACGGACCCCTCACCGTCACTATCGACGGCAAGCGGCCCCAGCACGCGGAACTCGGACATCAGCGCCAATCCTCCTCATCCGGCCAGCAGAGCGTAGCGTCAGCATGCACGCCGGAGAGAGTCAGCTCCAATCCATTTGCATCTTTACCTTGGCTTCGAGCTCGAGCAGGATTCGCTTGCGCTCCAAACCACCGCCGAAGCCGACAAGCTTTCCGTCGGCTCCGATGATGCGATGACATGGCACGATCACCGGGATCGGGTTGCGGTTGCACGCCGTCCCGACCGCTTGCGCCCCACCCGGTTCGCCTACCGCACCGGCGACGAACCCGTACGATCGTGTTTCGCCGTAGGGGATGAGCTTCATCTGCTCCCATACGGCGCGCTCAAACTCGCTGCCACGACGCACCGACAGCGGCACGGTGAACTCGGTGAGCTCGCCCGCGAAGTAGGCCTTCAACTCATCTGCGACTTCATCATCGCCGAGCGGAGCGTCTTCCTTGCCTCCAAAGTGGACAGTGCATAGCCCGGTCTCGTCCACCGCGTAGGCGAGGTCCCCGATCGGCGATTCCACATAAGCCCAGCGCACTCAGGCCTCCCCTAACAGATCTTTCAACAGCTGGGCGCACCAGTCGAGCAGCTGCTGATCGCGCATTGGCTCGCCGCCGACGCGTCGGGTCATGGGGACCGGTACGGACACCTGGTTCGTGGCGACCTTGTAGACCGCGTCCGGGTGATAACGCTTGAGCCGCAACTGCTTGGAATCCGGCAACTCCAGCGCGGTGAACCGGATGTGCTTGCCCTGCATGGAAATCTCGGTGAGACCGTACTTGCGGGCGAATAGTCGCAGGCGTGCCACCGCGACAAGGTTGGCCACCTGCGACGGTGGATCGCCATAACGGTCGGTCACCTCGGCCACGACCTCTTGCAGCGCTTCTTCCGTTCGTGCCGAGGCAAGCTTGCGGTAGATCTCAAGGCGAAGACGTTCGGCCTCGATGTATTCCTCGGGCAGGTGAGCGTCGATCGGGAGATCGATCTTCACCTCGGCGACTTCCTCCTGAGCCGAGCCATCGCCCTTGAACTGCTGCACGGCCTCACCGACCATGCGGATATAGAGATCGAAGCCGACGCCTTCGATGTGCCCGGACTGTTCGCCACCTAGCAGGTTGCCCGCGCCGCGGATCTCGAGATCCTTCATCGCCACATACATACCCGCGCCCAACTCGGTGTGCTGCGCGATGGTCGCGAGCCGCTCGTGCGCGTGTTCGGTCAACGGCTTGTCCGGCGGGAAGAGGAAGTAGGCGTAAGCGCGCTCGCGGCCGCGGCCCACCCGGCCCCGGATCTGGTGCAGCTGAGCCAGACCGAGCAGGTCGGCCCGCTCGAGGATGAGCGTGTTCGCATTCGGGATGTCGATACCCGACTCGATGATTGTCGTGGAAACCAGAACGTCGAACTCCTTCTCCCAGAACCCGACCATGACCTTCTCCAGCGAGTCCTCACCCATCTGACCGTGCGCCACGGCGACCCGGGCATCCGGGACCAACTCGCGGATCCGCCGCGCGGCCTTGTCAATCGAGTCCACCCGGTTGTGCAGATAGAAGACCTGGCCGTCGCGCAGCAACTCCCGGTGGATCGCCGCGGCGACCTGTTTGTCGTCATACGCGCCGACGTAGGTGAGCACCGGATGGCGCTCCTCCGGCGGAGTGTTGATCTGCGACATCTCCCGGATGCCGGTGATGGACATCTCGAGGGTCCGCGGGATGGGAGTTGCCGACATGGTCAGCACATCCACGTTGGCCCGCATCTCCTTCAGCTTTTCCTTGTGCTCCACCCCGAAACGCTGCTCCTCGTCCACGATCACAAGACCGAGCCGATTGAAGCGGGTCGACTGCTGCAACAGCCGATGCGTACCAATAACCACGTCCGCCCGGCCATCACCGGCCATCTCGATGGTCTCGGTCGCCTCCTTCGTCGTGGCAAACCGCGACAGCTGCCGTAGCACGATCGGGAACTGCGAGAACCGCTCCGAGAAGGTGTTGAAGTGTTGCTGCGCAAGCAGAGTCGTCGGCACCAGGATGGCGACCTGCTTGCCGTCCTGCACCGCCTTGAACGCGGCGCGCACAGCGATCTCGGTCTTGCCATAGCCCACGTCGCCCGCGATCAAGCGATCCATTGGTACGGGCTTTTCCATGTCGCCCTTGACTTCGTCGATCGCGGAAAGCTGATCCGGCGTTTCGGTGTAAGGGAAAGCGTCCTCGAGCTCGCGCTGCCAAGGCGTGTCCGGCCCGAAGGCGTGCCCTGGCGCAGCCTGGCGAGCGGCGTAGAGCTGGATCAGTTGCGCGGCGATCTCGCGAACCGCCTTACGCGCACGGGCTTTCGCCTTCTGCCATTCCGAGCCGCCCATCTTGTGCAGCGTCGGCGATTCCCCACCGACATAACGGCTCAACTGGTCCAGTGAGTCGGTCGGCACGAAGAGCCGATCGCCCGGATGACCCCGCTTGGACGCGGCGTATTCGATCACGAGGTACTCGCGATCGGCGCCGTTTACCGTGCGCTGCACCAACTCCACGTACTTGCCGATGCCGTGCTGCTCGTGGACGACAAAGTCCCCCGAACGCAACTCGAGCGGGTCGATCGTGTTGCGGCGGCGAGACGGCATCTTGCCAAGCTCACGGCTGGTCGAGCCACGCCCTCCGGAGATGTCGGCACCGCTGAGAATGGCGAGCTTGGCGTCTTCGAGCAGCAGGCCGCTATTGAGTGGGCCGGTCGTGATGAAGACCCCGGCCGCCGGTTGCTGCTCTATTCGCTCCACCAGGGACGCACCGATTCCCGCGTCCGCAAGCACTTCGGCCGCGCGCTGGGCCGGACCGTGACCCTCGAAGACGAGCGCGACACGCCATCCCCTAGCGAGCCAACCACCTACGTCCTCTACCACTTTCGCCGTCTGACCGTGGTAGATCGGTGCCGGCGCAGCGCCCAGTGCGAGCACCGTCGCCGTGTCCGGCGCGACATCGAGCTCACTCTTATCCAGCCATGGCGTGTCGTCCACTTTGGGCGCCGTCTCCACTAGGCCGAAAGGCGACGTGGTCCACCACGGCAAGCCCAAGGTCGTGGCGTGCGAACGCACCTCCGCGAGGCTCTTAAACGCCGCGGCACCAAGGTCGATGGGCGCTCGCCCGCCCGTGGCGGCGGCAGCCCACGAAGCCTCAAGGAACTCGTCGGAGGTGCGCACCAGATCGTGGGCCCGAGTCCGGATCCGCTCCGGATCGGCAAGCAGCACAAGGGTTTCCGCCGGTAGGCAGTCAAGTAGCAGCTCCATCGAGTCGCGGCCCTGATGCAGAGCCGGCCCGAGCGACTCCATGCCCTCGACCGGGATCCCCTCAGCCAGCTTGGAGAGCATCTCGGTCAGCGCCGGGTGATCCTCCGCCAGCTCGGCGGCCCGCTCCCGGACCTCCGGGGTGAGCAGCAGCTCGCGACACGGCGGCGCCCACAGGCGATCGACCTTGTCGATGGTTCGCTGATCCGCGACGGCGAAGGTCCGGATCTCCTCCACCTCGTCACCCCAGAACTCGACCCGCGACGGATGCTCGTCGGTGGGCGGAAAGACATCGAGAATCCCACCCCGGACGGCAAACTCGCCGCGCTTGGTGACCAAATCGACCCGGGCATAGGCGAGATCGATCAGCGTGTGCGCGATCGCTTCAAGCTCTTGGCTTTCCCCCGGTTTCAACTCCACCGGCTCGAGATCTCCCAGCCCTTTCAACTGCGGCTGCAACAAACTGCGCACCGGGGCCACGATCACTCTCAGGTCGGCCTTCTCCGGATGCTTGAGCCGCCGCAACACCGCGAGCCGCTTGCCAACCGTGTCCGAGCGTGGCGAAAGCCTTTCGTGCGGCAGGGTTTCCCAGCTCGGGAAGACCGCGATGTGGTCTTTCCCGATGAACGCGGAGAGCGCGTCCGCCAGATCCTCAGCCTCGCGGCTCGTCGCGGTGACCGCGAGCACGGGCCGCTGCCGAGCCGCAGTGGCAACCAGGAACGGCCTGGCCGCGGCCGGGGCAGTCACATCCAACTCGGCCTCGGCGACCGCCAGCTCGCCGACACGGCGCAGCGCAGGATCAGCCGAAGCAGCCTCAAGCAAACCGGTGAGCATCGTCATATCCCCACGCCGAAATGCCCCGTTCCGGGTTAGGACGGGGTGTTGGGACCAGCCTACCGCTTGTTCCAAGTCGTTATCGTGCACGGATGCGCCGTCTCCCCCTCGCGCTCGTCGCCGTCTCGGTTGCCCTGCTTGCCGCTTGCACCACGCCAACTCCTCCAGCACCACAACCCGCGCCCAGCACCGTAGCGGCAGGGCCTGACTATTCCGCTTGGCAAGCGGGTCAAAGCAGCCCGATCAGCGATCCGGTCTATCCGTCGCTCGGCAACGCCGGCCTCGATGTCCTGCACTATGGGCTCGACCTGGCCTGGGAGCCGTCCTCGAAAACGCTGACCGGCGCGGCGACCTTGCGCCTGCGAGCGAGCACAGATCTTCCAGAGATCAAGCTCGACTTTTCGAAGGCCTATGCGATCGACTCGGTGACCCTCGACGGCGCCACCTCCAGCGGAACCCTTGCCTCAGACAAGCTGACCGTGCCGACAGCGCTTGCCAAGGACCGCAACGCGACTCTGGTCGTCAAGTATCACGGCACCCCCACCACGGTGCCGATGCCCTCGCATCGAGGTGACTCCGAAGGACTCGGCCTGACCATCGCCTCAGATGGATCCCTGTGGACAATGCAAGAACCTTATGGCGCTTTTACCTGGTACCCGGCGAATGATCAGCCTTCTGACAAGGCGCTATATGACATTGCCATCACGGTGCCGGATGGTTGGGCCGGGATCGCGGGCGGGACTCCGGCCGGGCAGAGCGGCAACACTTACCGTTACACCACAAGCGATCCGATGGCCAGCTATCTCGCGACGCTAGCGGTTGGCAAGTATCAAAAGGAGACTGCGACCGGGCCACACGGATTGCCGTTGACCTACTGGTACCGGCCGGGCAAGGACGACGCGATG
Source organism: Micromonosporaceae bacterium (assembly GCA_003543035.1). Classification (GTDB taxonomy): domain Bacteria; phylum Actinomycetota; class Actinomycetes; order Mycobacteriales; family Micromonosporaceae; genus Rhizocola. Next base: position 6,053 of record DPJL01000460.1, read on the forward strand.
ATGAAGGTGATCCGCAAGTCCCCGCAGTATCTGGAGTGGCTCGAAGCCAAATTCGGCCCCTACCCCTTCCCGAGCGCGGGTGTGGTGATCGTGCCGTCGGAGTCCGCGATGGAGACCCAGCAGATGGTCACCATGGGAGATTTCAAGGCTGCCAAGGCTTCCGACAACGAGAACCTCTGGGAAGACGTGCTGGTGCACGAATACGCGCACCACTGGTTCGGCGACACGGTCAGCCCGACGAACTGGAATGACGTGTGGCTCAACGAAGGCTGGGCGACGTACATCGAAGC
>DPJL01000460.1:6621-9591 GCA_003543035.1 Micromonosporaceae bacterium
GGCCGGGATGCCAAGCTGCGCAAGGAGGTTGGCCCACCCGGTAAACCTCGGGCGGACAGCTTCGCCGAGTCCAACGTCTACATCTGCCCGGCTCTGATGCTGCACCAGATCCGAAAGCAGATTGGCGATCAAGCGTTCTTCGACCTCGCCAAGGCGTGGGTGGCGAGCAATCGCAACACCGTGCGTGATCGAGCCGCCTTCATCGCCTTCGTCAACACGCATACCGGCAAGGACTTCACCCAGCTGATCAATACCTGGCTCGACTCACCCACAACGCCCAAGTGACAGCCACCTGGGATCCATCTGCCGCGGGCGTCATGCGGCTGCCCTCGGGTCGGCTGATTCGCGGCCGGGCGTTACGAAAGCCGCTCCCAGCAGGTCCGGTGCCCGATTTCGCGCTGTACCTGCTGGGCCACGAACCACTGCCCGTCGCGTGGGAATCCCGATGGCTGCGCTGGCCCGATTTCTGGTTGCCCTCCGATCGTGCGGCCACCTTCGACGCGCTGCGTGAGGCCTGGGCTCGCGCGTCGCAGTCGCGCATCGAAGTCGCCTGCGGCGGCGGAGTCGGACGCACCGGGACGGCCCTGGCCTGCCTCGCTGTGCTGGACGGAGTCCCCAACCGAGAGGCGATCGCCTATGTCCGCAGGCACTACGCCCGGCATGCCGTTGAGACACCATGGCAACGCCGCTTCGTCGCAAAGTTCCAGTAGCAGCGCCTTTTGGCTGTGAGCGAATCTTGTTGGATTCGTGGCGTCCGCGGGTCAGGCTGGCGACGTGAAGCTTTTGATCCTTGGCGGGACCGTATTCCTCGGCCGGGCTATCGCCCGTGCAGCAGTGGCCGCGGGCCACGATGTCACCTGTGCCACTCGCGGCAGCTCCGGTGAGCCGCCTTCGGGCGTGAACTTCGTGCGGATCGATCGCAGCTCCGTCGACGGAATGTCCAATCTGGAGGGTACCTTCGACGCGGTCATCGACGTCGCCCGCGCACCCAGCCAGGTGCGGAATGCGCTTGCCGCGCTTGAAGGGCGGGTCGGGCACTGGTCGTTGGTGTCCAGTTGCTCGGTCTACGCGGACGAGAGCATCCCGTTCCAGCGCTCGGATGCCTTGCGGCTCAAGGAAGCTGCGCCGGTCGACGTCGACGAGTCGAACATGGAGTTCTACGGCGAATGCAAGGTCGCCTGCGAGCAGGCGCTGCTCGACTCGGGCATCCCGGCGTTCATCAACCGGGCCGGTCTCATCGTCGGGCCCGAGGACATCGGCAATCGGTTCGACTACTGGGTTTCCCGGCTCGCCCGTGGCGGCGAGATCCTCGCACCCGGCTCGGCCGACGAATACGTCCAGTGGATCGACGTCCGCGACCTCGCCACCTGGCACATCTTCGCCACCGAAACCGGCCTGACCGGCGCCTATGACGGCATCGGCGTGCCCACCACGCGAGGCGAGTTCTTCGCCGGGATAGCCTCCGGCCTCGGGGTCACTCCCCAACTCAGCTGGGCAGACCAGGAATTCCTTGCGGCTCAAGAGGTTAAGCCCTGGGCCGGCGAGCACTCGCTGCCGATGTGGTTGCCACTGCCCGAGTATGCGGGCTTCATGACCCATGACACCTCGCCCGCATTCGAGGCCGGGCTAACCCAGCGCCCACTCCCCAACACCGCTCGCGACACGTTGGCGTGGCTCGCTGACGCGCCCGCTACGCGAGCGCTCCGCGCCGGTCTCACCCCAGAAGACGAGGCAAAAGTCCTAGCCGCCTGGCACTCCCGCTGATTGCCTCTAGCAGCCGGAACCGCCATCGCCACCGCCTGCATCACCGGCGCTGGAGGGACCGGCCTGGTAGCCATGGACCCCTGTGTTTCCGCCGTAATAGTCACGCGGCGGATTGGTGCCGCCAGCCCCTCCGCGCCGGCTGGCAATGATGGCCAGCAGGACAACCACCATCGCCCCTACGCCAAGAAAGATCCCCAGTGAGTTCATGGCGGGAGGGTACACGGATCACGCCAGCCCGAGGGGGCCGCTCAATGAAGGTCACGATCGCCGTAGCAACAGATCAAGCTGCGTTTCTCGATTTGGCCAGGGAGGTCGAGCATTGGTTCGGGCCAATGGCTGAGGACCCAGGATTCCAGGCGACGGTGGCAAAGAACATCCAGCGCGGCTCGGCGCTCTGCGTCCGGCGAGCTGACGGACCCGGCCTTCTTGGTGGGCTCCTGCTGAGCGTCCGGCCGGCCGCCTATCGCATTGGATGGCTTGTCGTCACCAATGCGGTAAGAGGTCAAGGTGTCGGCCGAGCGCTGGTGGCTGAGGCAGTCAGCAGAATGGATGCCCGCACAAAAGTCATCGAGGTGGTGACCTTCGGCCTCGATCATCCTGCGGCCGAGCCCAGCGGAGCGAGGGCGTTCTACGAACGCCTGGGCTTCCAACCATGTGAGCCTGCACTATCTTCTCCGCAGAAGGGTCCGCGGCAGTGGTTTCGGCTCACCCTCCCCTAATGCCGCCGGTGGAAGGTGTTTCGGCGGGGTGTTTGTTGGCCCATGTAGTGCGGTGGGAGGAATTCGGGAAGTCCGTCTGATGCGATGCGGACATGCCATTCGTTGCGGTGGATGAGCCGGTGGTGATACCCGCACAAGAGGACGGCGTTGTCTAGGGAGGTTGTCCCGCCGTCGGCCCAGTGTTTGATGTGATGTCCGTCGGTCCAGCGGGGTGGGCGGTCGCAGCCGGGGAAGGCGCATCCGCCGTCGCGTAGGACGAGGGCGCGGCGCAGCGGTCCGGTGAACAGTCGTCGTTCCCGCCCCACATCGAGCACCTGGCCTTGTCCACCCAACACCGCCGGGAGGAGAGCGGCATCACAAGCCAAGCGCCGCACCGCTTCCGGGGCCAGCATGCCGCCGGTGTCGAGCATCCCCGCACCGGTCTTGGCGGCGAGATCGTCGAAGTTCATGGTGACGACGATTTGGGGCCGGTCGCCGCCATTGTCGG
>DPJL01000191.1 GCA_003543035.1 Micromonosporaceae bacterium
GCCGCCTCGAGTGCCGCTTTGGCGGCGGGCAGGGTCGCGTTGACCCGTGAATCGAGTCCGCCGTAGACCCCGAGCACCGCGGCGCGGGAGCCCTCGAGGTTGCCGCCCTCCGGGAACGGTCCGTAGAAGGGAGCGGCCGCAGCGAGGCGCGGTTCGCCTGCGGCGAGCAGGCGCCACACCATGGCGCCGCCGAAGCAGAACCCGATCGCGGCCAGCTTCTTGCCGCGGAGGCGCCGCTTAAGCTCGGTCACGCTGGCTTTCATGTCGGCGACGAAGCGTTCCGGTGGGATCTGTGCAAGCGCAGCCGCCACCTCGGCCTCGCCGGGGAACGCCCCGGTGCCGCCCTCCTCAGAGAGGAGGTCCAGCGCCAGCGCGGAGTACCCGCTGGCGGCGAGCCGACCGGCGACCGTGCGGATGTGCTCGGTCAGCCCGCGGTTCTCATGGATGACGAGCACGCCGCCGCGCGGTTTGGCGGCGGCTGCCCAGGCGGCCATCAGCGGCACACGGGGTCCCGCGAATGTGATCGACTCGCGGGCGACGGGTGCCCAGCTCGTTTCCGACGCGGCGCGCTTGCTGTCCTGATCGGCCGGGCTTTCCGACCCGGCCGCGGCCGCCGTGCCCGTTGCGAACGTGGCCAGGAGCCCGGTCGCTGCCGCACCGGTCACACCAAGCAGGCCCAGGCGGCGTACCGCTTCCCTTCGGGTGATGATGCCGTCAGCAAGGTCCTCCGCGACCTCCTCGCTGAGGTACCGCTGAATCTCTGTCATGGCCCCTCCCAGAGACTGTGAGAGTGGCACCAGTCGGTGACCGGCTGCCCACGATCAGTACAAGAGCATAGACGCGCGTCGACTCCCATCCTCAAGTCCAAGGACATCGACATCGACTGGACAGCCACTGCGGCTCTGCCGACTCGATCGCCTGCACCACCCGCCTGCGTCGTGACAGGGAGGTCGCCGACGCGGACGCCGGTGGCGGCGGCGACCTCGCAGGTTTTCCTCTCCAGCACCGAAGGCCATCTCCGCGCTCTCACGCATCGCCACCACAATCGGCGACCGTTCTCGGTTCAGTCCCGACCGGCTACCTGTACCCCTGCCGTCCCTCCACGTACAACGCCAATTCGGCCAGGTCCTCCGTAAAGTAACCGGATTCCTCGACCAGCTCGAATCAATCAAAGAATTCGGCAATCATATCGCCGAACGGATCGCAGCACACTCAATCAACAAAGCACCAGGTCGAATCGCCTGCCCGCCACCGGCTCGACCAGATCACCCCGCAGGACCTCCCAGGCCGTTAAGCGCCGCCGTGGTCGCGGCGAACCGCACCGCTCTCGGCGACAGGTCGACCCGCGGCGGGCCTGGACGCAGGTAACGCGGCAGATCGGCGACAACCCACCAGTCCTCGTAGGGATGCAGATGTACGGCGGCGCGGACACCGTTGCCGTCGTTCTCGACGATGCCGCCGGCAAGAGCCTCCTCCAGCGGCAACGGATCCAGCGCCGCGGCAACCACCGAGACCGACTCCGGTCGAGCCGCACGAAACAGTCAGCCGACCCGGCTATGCCGAGCGGACCACCGCAACCCAGATGTCTCATTCCACCGCAACCGGGGCATACCTGTCGGCCGGACAGCACCACGTCCTGGTGGAGCAGGCCAACATCGCCTGGGCACCGGACCAACAGCCCATCCCCACCCTCAACAAGGTGCACCATGAGGCGTCCGTGCCATCGACGCCAGGGGTACCCATGCGCGAGCTCATCCGGTCCAACGATCCAGTGCTCATCTCCTTCGCCACCTCGCTCCTCACCGACGCGGGCATCCAGCACACCGTCACCGACACTCACAGATGATCACGAGTGCCGCGGGGCGCTTGACATCCTTATGGCAGACCTGTAGAAACCAGCAGGTTATGAAACCATAAGGTTATGGACTGTGGGTACCACCTTGCTCGACGCGACCTTCTCGGCGCTGGCCGACCCGACCCGGCGGGCGATCCTCGCGCGGCTGGCATCGGGTGAGGCGACAGTGACCGAGCTGGCCGCGCCGTTCGACATGAGCCAGCCGGCGATCTCCAAGCACCTCAAGGTGCTCGAGCGGGCCGGCCTCATCTCACGCGGCCGAGACGCGCAGCGGCGGCCGTGCCGGCTCGAGGCGCGACCGCTCAAGGTCGCCACCGACTGGCTGGAGAACTACCGCGGCTACTGGGAAGAGAGCTACCGGCGCCTCGATGAGCTGCTCGACAAGCTCAAGGCCGAGGACAACGCATGACCGCGACGCTGACGGTGACCACTCCGACGGACCGGGAGATCGTGCTGACCCGGGAGTTCAACGCGCCCCGCCGCCTGGTGTTCGACGCGTTGACCAAGCCCGAACTGCTCAAGCGCTGGCACGGCGCACGCGGGTGGAACCTGGTCGAGTGCCAGGTCAACCTGCGCGTGGGCGGCAGCTGGCGCTACGTGTCCCGCGGTCCCGGCGGCGCCGAGATGGGCCACGGCGGTGTATACCGCGAGATCGTGCCGCCCGAGCGCATCGTGTGCACCGAGATGTTCGACGACCAGTCCTACCCGGGCGAGTCGCTGATCACCACGGTGCTCACCGAGCACGACGGCAGGACGACCGTGACCACCACGGTTCGCTACGCGACGCGCGAGGGCCGCAACACCGTCCTGCGCTATCCGATGCAGCGCGGCGTCGGCGAGAGCTACGACCGGCTCGACGAGGTACTTGACAACGAACAGGAGAAGATCCAATGAACTGGACCCTGGAAGTGGTGATCGTTCCGGTCTCGGATGTAGAGCGCGCCAAGGCCTTCTACTCCGAACAACTCGGCTTCACCGTGGACCACGACACCAGGATCAGCGAGGGAAACCGCGTCGTTCAGCTGACCCCGCCCGGATCGGGATGCTCGGTCGTCATTGGCGAAGGCGTCGTCCCGGACACCCCGCCGGGCTCACTCAACGGCGTGCAGCTGGTGGTCCCGGACCTCCACCAGGCGCGCAAGGAACTCATCGAACGAGGCGTGGACGTCAGCGAGATCCAGGTCCTCGGTGAGAGCCCAACCCCCACCCCTGACCCTCTCGACAACGTGGGATTCGTCTTCTTCAAAGACCCAGACGGCAACAGCTGGGCCGTGCAGCAGATCTCTTCCCGCAGCTAAGCCCCCGCGCGAACAGGTGATCCGTCTGGTCTGCGTTGAGGCCAGGTACCTCTGAGATGGGCCTCGCTCCGATCGGCCCTTTGCCTCGCGAGTCTGCGTGGCGTGTCGAGTGGACTGTGTCACGCGCTTGCCAAGATCCTCCTTGCTGCCCTCAGGACAATCGGAACGACAGCGTACGTAAGACCGACCCAGCCTCCTCTCACCTGGACCTCCTCTGACTGCTGTCTGAAATTCCCCACCCTGGGTGACTGGCCGATCCACCCCTCCTGCCAGCCGGTGTGCCCCCGCTGACCGGTTCGAGCACGAAGACCGGG
>DPJL01000270.1 GCA_003543035.1 Micromonosporaceae bacterium
GCGTGGAAGGTGGAGACGGTGACGTCCTTGGCCACCGGGCCGAGCAGGCTGCCCAGTCGATGCCGCAACTCCTCGGCGGCGCGACGGGTGAAAGTGATCGCCAGGCACTGGTCCGGGTAGACGTTCATCTCCGCGCACAGGTAGGCCAGGCGATGGGTGAGCGTCCTCGTTTTTCCGGTACCAGGCCCGGCCACGATCAGCAGTGGACCGCCCGGAGCGGAAGCGGCCACCCGCTGCATCGCGTCGAGCCGGTCGAGCAGACCCGTGCCCACCTCTTCCATCCCGGCGAGCATCGGCTCGAACGGCTCGTGTGGCGAGGCCACACTTGGCAGCGGTGGCGCCGAGATCGGCTTGCGTGGGGCCACTTTGCGTACGACCGGAGCCCGTTTAGGCACAACGGTGGCAGGGAGGTCGAAAAGCGTGTCCCCGCCCGCGCGCAGCTCTTCGGGCTCGAAGAGCCGGATCACGCCATATTCGCCGTCGTAGCCGGGAACTCGGGTCACCTCGCCCGCCCGCAGCCGCCGCACTCCTTCGGCGATCAGCTCGCCGCCGACGGCGCGAATCTCGCTCACCGGCACCGAAGTCAGGATGGCAAGCTCCGGCCCGAGCGCCGCCACGAGCGAATTCAGTTTGCCCTCAACGGTTTTGCTCTTGGCCCCGACGCCCTCGATCTCGCCGAGCACCTGATGCAGCTGGATCAGATGTGTTACCGGCTTTGCGTTGTCGGGGAGGATGCTGGGGTCGCGATCGGCCAGTTCCTCGACGCGGGCGAGCACGCCAACCGTCAACTGGCGCCCGCACACCGGGCACACGCCTTTGGCCGCCCGAGTTTGCGACGGCGACCAGTTGATGCCGCAGTCGCGATGCCCGTCGGCGTGGTACTTGCCTTCCTCGGGGAAGAACTCGATCGTGCCGGTCAAACCGTCGCCACTGCTCAGCGCATCCTTGACGGCGAAGTAGTCGAGATCGCAGGAGAAACGAGTGGCCTCACGAGCCAATGCCTGCGGTGAATGCGCATCGGAGTTGGAGACGAGCCGGTATCTGTCCAAACTGGACACTCTCTGATTCATCTCCGGGTCGCTGCTCAGCCCGGTCTCCACCGCTTTGATGTGGTCGGCCAGATCGGCGTAGCAATGCGCGATCGCGTCAAAACCAGACTTCGACCCCAGGGCCGAAAACCAAGGCGTCCAAATGTGTGCTGGTACCAGATAACCGTCTTCACTGGCCTGAAGGGTGATCTCGAGCAGATCTCGCGAATCCAGCCCGATGATCGGCCGTCCATCGCTCGCGAGATTGCAGCCCGCCTTCAACAGCGAGTCCCGAAAACGAGAAGCGGACTCGAAATCGGGCATGTAGATCAGGTGGTGCACCTTGCGCGTGCGGTCATCGCGCTTGTAGATCGTGGAGATCTCGACGCTGAGCATGAATCGAGTGGGCTCTTGGGAAACCGACGACGGAAGCCGGTGCTCCACCGAGGCCGCGAGCGTGAACAGACCTGGCTCGGCCGGGATCAGATTCTCTTGCAGGTGCGCAAACCAGGCCGGATGGGTGAAGTCGCCGGTGCCCAGCAGTGAGATGCCCTTGCGTCTGGCCCAGTAGGCAAGATTGGGCAGCTCCAGGTCTTTGCTGCAGGCCCTCGAGTGCTTGGAATGGATATGCAGATCGGCTATCCAGCTGTCTCGGGGCACGCGGGGCAGTCTAACCGGCCTTCAACTCGACCAGCGTGATGTCCGGTGGCGCGCCGACACGTACGGGTGGCCCCCAGAAACCGGCTCCGTTGGTCACATAGACCTTGGTGCCGTCGATGTCGCCCAAACCCGAGATCACGGGCTGCTGCAACCTCGCGATGTAGTTGAACGGCACCATTTGCCCACCATGGGTGTGCCCGGACAACTGAAGGTCCACTTTGTACTTCGCCGCCTCGCGCGCATGCACCGGCTGGTGGGCGAGGAGCACCACCGGCTTGGCCGGATCACGGTCGCCCAGCGCCTTGCCGAAGTCGGGGCCGCCACCCGACTCGGGGAAGTCGTTGCCGGTCACATCATTGATGCCGGCCAGGTCGAGGCCGCGGATCTCCAGGCGCTCGTTGAGCAGCGGGCGCACTCCTATCCGGCGCAGCTCGTCGATCCACTCCTGCGCACCGGAGTAGTACTCGTGGTTGCCGGTGACGAAGAACGCGCCGTCCTTGCTCAGCAGCTCCCGCAGTGGGGCTGCGTCGTCGCCCAGCTCGGCCACGCTGCCGTCGACCAGGTCACCGACGATCGCGACCAGGTCGGCGTTCATCCCGTTGATGTTCCGCACGATCCTGCGGGTGTGCTCGATGCCGGTGAGCGGGCCCAGGTGGATATCACTGACCAGGGCTATCCGGTACCCGTCGAGGCTGCGCGGCAGTTTCGCCAACGGCACCTGGATCCGTTTGAGGACCGGGTCACCGAGCGCGGTCCGGACGCCATAGCCCACGATGCCGGTGGCGGTCAGGCCGGCGAAGATCGCCATGCTTCGCGTGATCAGCAGTCGCCGGCTCAGGTCGACCGCATCCCCTTGCCGCAACTCCACAGGAGTTGTCGTTTTCGCGTCGTCCAGAACAGCAACTCCTGTGGAGTTGTCACCAGACGGCGCGGCGGCATGGGCGATTACAGCGGGACGAGCAAGGCGCAGCGCGACGAAGCGGGGGAGCTCGAGCACGGCGAAGATGATCAGCAGGTAGAACATGACCGCGAGCCACATGTAGCCGACCATGGCGACCACGAAGCCGGCTTCGGCTCCGGCGACTCTCGGGACGATGAAGGCGCCGATGAGTGAGGCGACCAGGGTGAGGAACGCGACCGTGAGGATCTTGCGCCACCGGCCAGGCCGGGTGGTGTCCTTCACAAGGCGGCGCCACAGGTACCAGTGGACCGGCCCGAGGACGATCAGGAGGATGCCTAAAAAGATCAGACCTTGGAGCAACTTATCCTCCGGCGAAGGGCGGTAACACGTCTACCGTCACGCCAGCAGGCAGCGGAGCGTGTCGATCATGCCAGGCTAGCCCGTCGACCAGAAAACTGGCTGAAAGAAGAACCTTCTCCAAGCCGGCGCGGCCGGCCCCGAGCTGACCGAGGGTCGTGCCCGCGGGCATCGACTCCTCAGAGACACCCGCAGCCGCGCGTGCGCCGGCGAAGTATCGAACAGTGATCATTTATCCGCCGATCGCTGACATGGGCCGGGCCGGTTGCAGGAATGCCGGGTTGTCGATGCCGTGGCCGGGAAGCTTGCCCCACATGGCTTCGCGCCACCGTTGCGCAATCTGATCATCTGTTGCCCCGCCGCGCAGCAGGCCACGCAGGTCAGTCTCGCCCGTCGCGAAGAGGCAGTTGCGCACCTGCCCATCAGCGGTCAGCCGGGTGCGGTCGCAGTCCCCGCAGAACGGCCTGGTGACCGAGCCGATCACGCCGACCTTGGCCGGGCCGCCGTTGACGAGCCAGGTTTCGGCCGGGGCGCCGCCGCGCTCGGCCGGGTCTGGCGTGAGCTCAAACGAATCCTGCAGCGCGGTCAGGATCTCGGCCGCGGTGATCATGTTGTCGCGGCTCCAGCCGTGCTGCGCGTCGAGCGGCATCTGCTCGATGAAACGCAGCTCATAGCCGTGCTCGAGGGCGAATCGGAGCAGGTCGGGGGCCTCGTCCTCGTTGATCCCCCGCAGCAGCACTGTGTTGATTTTGACCGGGGCGAAGCCCACCTCCGTCGACCGCGCCAGCCCATTGATCACGTCCGGCAGCCGGCGCCGGAAGGCGAGCTGCTCGAAGCGCTCAGGCGACAGGGTGTCCAGCGAGACGTTGACCCGATCGAGCCCGGCTTGGCGCAGGCCCAGCGCGAGCCGGTCAAGCCCGATGCCGTTGGTGGTAAGCGAAAGCTTTGGCCGGGGGAGTAGCGCAGCGCTTTCGGTGATGATCTTAGTGAGGCCGGGCCGCAGCAGAGGCTCGCCGCCGGTGAAGCGGACCTCATTCACGCCGAGTTGGGTGACCGCGATCGTGATCAGGCGAATGATCTCGTCGTCGGTCAGGATCTCGTCCTTGGGCAGCCAGGGCAGGCCTTCCGGCGGCATACAGTACGAACAGCGCAGATTGCAGCGATCTGTGAGGGAAACCCGCAGATCAACGGCTCGCCTGCCAAAGCGATCGAGCAACCCGGGGTCGGTCATTGTTCGACGGTATCCGGTTTACCCCGGACATGCCGCAAGGGTCCCACGCACGCCCGAGGCGAAGGCCTCCCCGAAGAGGGCGGTGTGGAGCAGATACATCGACAATTGGTGCACCGGCACCCGCTCTTGCCAGCCCTCGGCCAGCGGCCAGACCTCCTGATAGGCGGCGATGATCCGGTCCAGGTGAGGTGCGCCACCCCACAGCCGAAGGTATCCCAGATCGGTCTCGCGATGCCCACCATGCGCGGCCGGATCCACCAGCCAGCACTGCCTGTCGGCGCCCCAAAGCAGATTGCCGGGCCAAAGGTCCCCGTGCAGCCGAGCGGGCGGCTCATCCCAGCCACTGTCCAATGCGGACACCACCCGGTCCACTCGCCTTGCCTCGGCTTGGCCCAGCGCTCCCCGGTCGACCGAAAGGCGAAGGTAGGGCAGCAATCGCCGTTGTGAGTACCACTCGTGCCACGGATCGGAGCTCAGTGTGTTGTCCATCGGCGCGGAGCCGTGGAACCCAGCCCATGGGGCTCCAAAGGCATGCGCGCCAGAGCGATGCAACGCGGCCAGCGACTGACCAAAGTGCGCAGCCGCCTGCACCGTCGGCTCGC
>DPJL01000196.1 GCA_003543035.1 Micromonosporaceae bacterium
GCGCCTTGCCAGGAACCATTTGGCGGACGCTCTGAAGCTGTTGTCAGAGTGCCGCTTCGATCAGCCGGACGATATCGGCCTTGGGCTTGGCGCCCGCCACCGACTGCACCGGCTTGCCCTCTTTGAAGATGGTGAGGGTGGGAACCGACATCACCCGGTAGGCGCGCGCGGTTTCCGGGTTGGCGTCGATGTCCAGCTTGACGACCACAACCTTGTCGGCCATCTCGTTGGCGATCTCCTCGAGCACCGGCGCGACCTTGCGGCATGGCCCGCACCACTCGGCCCAGAAGTCCACCAGGACGATCTTGTCAGACTGCAGCACGTCGCTGATGAACGAGGCGTCGGTGACCGGCTTTGCGGCTCCCATTGGTTTTGCTCCTCTATGTCGAAGGGGGTTGGGTTGAAGTCAGTGGGCTAGGAAGCGTTCAGCGTCCAGGGCCGCCGCGCAACCTGTACCAGCAGCCGTGACCGCCTGCCGGTAGGTGTGGTCCACAACGTCGCCCGCCGCGAAGACTCCGGGCAGGTTGGTGCGGGTGCTCGGGGCTTCGACGATGATGTATCCGTCGGCGTCGACGTCGATCTGGCCACGGAAGAGCTCGCTGCGGGGGTCGTGGCCGATAGCAATGAAGACGCCCTTGACGTCCATGACCCTAGGCTCACCGGTCTTGATGTCTCGCACCTGGATTCCCGAGACCTTGCCGTCGGTGCCGAGGATCTCCTCCACCACCGTGTTCCACGCAACGTTGATCTTCGGGTTGGCCAGCGCCCGATCAGCCATGATCTTGCTGGCACGGAAGGAATCCCGGCGATGGATGATGGTGACGCTCTCCGCGAATTTGGTCAGGAAGCTCGCCTCTTCCATGGCGGAGTCGCCGCCGCCCACGACCGCGATGTCGTCGCCCCGGAAGAAGAAGCCATCACAGGTGGCACAGGAGGAGACACCGTGCCCGAGCAACTCTTGCTCGCCGGGGACAGTCAGTGGCCGCCAGGCGGAGCCGGTGGCGATGATGACGGCCCGCGCTTGGTATTCGGTCTCGCCGACCCATACCTTCTTCACCCCGCCGGTCAGCTCGACCCGGGTGGCGTTGTCGGTGATGTATTCGGCGCCGAAGCGTTCCGCCTGCTTACGCATCTGGTCCATGAGCTCAGGGCCCATGATGGCGTCGGCGAAGCCGGGGAAATTCTCCACCTCGGTCGTGGTCATTAGCGCACCACCCGATTCGACACCCTCGATCACCAGGGGTTTCAGGCTCGCGCGAGCAGCGTAAACCGCGGCGGTGTACCCCGCGGGACCGGAGCCGACAATGATCAGGTCTCTGACGTTCTCCACGTTCGATCCTTCGCTGCTCGTCACCCAGGCTGAAACGTCATCGTACGGAGCGGGATTCCACTTACCCCGCAGCCGTGCCTCAGCTCACTTGAGTGGCGTTTTGAAGATCTCGTCCGGGCCGTTAATGCCACAGTTCGCACCCGCGACAAACATCCAGTCACCGCTCGGTGTGGTGATGGAGATCACCAATGCCGGCTTACCCTCAAAGTAGGCATAGTCAACAAGCGTTGCCTTCCCTGGCAGGACAAGGGCGACGGCGTCCAAGCACGCCTGCAGAGCGGCCGGATTCATCAAACGCTGCAGCTCGAGGATCCCCTCGGCGTTCATCAACTGCCCGGGCGAGGACCCACCCCTGGTGTTGGCCGGCGCGGCGGTGTCGGAGGTGGTGCGCGCTCCGCCAAGGCTTGACCGGTTGTGCTGCCGGCCGCTGGTAATCGTGGGGATCGGCTCCCCGCCCGCAGCGGTGACCTTCTTGTCTTGGTCCAGCGCCGCCTCGGGAGCGGAGGCCGGACCGTCGTTTTTGGACGACAGTGAGGGCAGATTTCCGATCGCGAAGAAGGTGAACGCGGCGGCCATGATGGCCACCGGAGCCGCCCAGCGACGCCAGCGTCTGGTTCGAGTCGGAACCGATCGCCGGGGTTCGCGTTCGGCGAGCGGATCGACCGCGGGCCGCGCCGGGAGAGGTGCCATTGCCGGGGACGCGAGCAGCTCGTCGAAACGATCTACCAGGTCAGGGGGCATGGTCTCGGACGACCGGCGAAGAGTCTCAAGATCCAAGGCAACGGCTCGTGTAGCGGCCGTGAGCTCGTCTGCTGCGTTTCGCCACGCTGGCGAGGAGGCTAGGAGGGCCTCGACTCGCTTCGCTTCGGGGGTGCCATCCAGAGCGCCACCGACGTAGTCGGCAAGCAAGTCATGATCCACTTGCGCGCTCACAGGAGCCCTCCAGATGCAGTGTGCGTGTCGGGTGGGACGTAAGGAGAGCTATCGGGGTTGCGTAGGTGCCCCAAAAGTGTCGCAAGTCTCGCCCTGCCGCGGGAGCATCTGCTCTTCACCGTCCCCTCGGCGACGCCCAGCATCTGCGCGACCTCGGCGACCGAGTGTCCCTCCAGATCTACGAGGATCAATGAGGCGCGCTGCTCGTAGGGCAGCTGGGCCAGCGCCTGACGGACCACCATGGCTGTTTCATGATCGATCATTGGCGCCGCCGGCTCGTGTCGCCCGGTGTGCCAACGTTCCTCGTCCTGCGCGTTGTCCTGTCCTGGCAAAGGAACTGTGCGATGGGCCTGACGTCTGCGGAGGCGGTCCACGCAAGCGTTGACGACGATGCGGTGCAGCCAGGTGGTGACCGCGGACTCGCCGCGGAATCGGGCCGCGGCCCGATGGGCGGAGAGCATCGCCTCCTGCAGGGCGTCCGCAGCGTCTTCGCGATCGCCTACCGTCCGCAGGGCCACTGCCCACAATCGGTCGCGGTGGCGGTGAAAGAGCGCGGCGAACGCGAGCGGATCACCCGCGGCGTGGGCCAGCAGGAGCTCGGTGTCATTGCGTGGGTCTGAGCCGGTCACTGCACCTCGACCGTAATCTCCTGGACCCCGATCTTGTATGGATTGGCCGATGACGCGTTGTCCAGGGGTAGATCGGTGAACCAGATCAGCAGGTACTGGTACGGAGTCGAGAGATCAGTGGCAAACACCATCGTGGTGCCGGCCTTCACCTGCGGGTCCCCGACCGGCGTAAAGGTGTCGTTGATCGTGGTGTCGCCAGCCGAGGTGTCACCCGGATCCGCATTGCCCGTCCGCAACTGGGCAGTCGCGCCGGCAAGGCTGACCTGCACCTTGACACTGGCGACCCTGACCGGCTCGGCGAACTTGATGAGGATGCCCATGCCCGGCTTCGAGCCGCCGAAATTGGACTTCGTATAGCCGTTGGTTTTCCAGGAGGTGCCCGGATCCCCGTCCACGACAAAGGCGGCGTTCTTGGTCTCCTTGCGGTCGCCCTTTGGGTCGACAATGCGCACCTGCGAGGCGGTCAGCGTGATCGGGCGGGGGTTGCCGGGCCGGGCGCTCTGCGTGCTCACGGCTGGAGTGGTCTTATCCGCGTCGGCCTTGGCGTTGAGCGCCTTCACACCTAACACCATGCCGGTGATGACCAGCGCGAGCGCCGCCCCACCGACGGCCACGAGCTTGGGTGTGGATGACCGGACCGGATCGGGCACTTCGCTTTCGTCCACGAACCGCAGCGTCCCTGCGCCACCGAAGAGCTGCTGCTCGCCTGTGTCCAAACGGGACAGTTCCGCCGCGAGCACCTGTGCGCTGGGCGGCGCGAGGCTCGAATTGAGCAGATCCATCACGATGTCGTCGAGATAGGTGGGCACGCCGGCCCGGACCTGGCGCGGCGCAACGAGCGCGCCAGAGCTGTCCCGGCGAGCGTCAGGCAAGTCGGACTGCGACCGGCCGGCCTCGCGGGGCCAG
>DPJL01000401.1:0-142 GCA_003543035.1 Micromonosporaceae bacterium
CCCGTGACCCATCGTCATCTTCCCGTGGTGGAAGGCGCCGCGCACCAGACAATGAGGGCTTCGACGGTTTCGCCGAGCGAAAACCTCCGCCGCCGCCACCGCCTTCGCGCGCGAGGAGAGCGAATCCCCCCGAGCCCCCTGG
>DPJL01000401.1:463-599 GCA_003543035.1 Micromonosporaceae bacterium
CGAATCCCCCCGAGCCCCCTGGAGCGCGCAACGGCATGTTGGCGCGCCCGCGCGGGGCAGAGGAGCCTCCGCCGCCGCGCGGCCCCCGGGTGCCCCCTGAGGGTCGCCGTGGCGGGCCCGGCCCGCCCCCCCCCCC
>DPJL01000401.1:936-4466 GCA_003543035.1 Micromonosporaceae bacterium
CCCGTCCCGCCACCACCGCCGCCGCAGCCTCCGCTCAGGGGAATGCCACCGCGCAACGGCAGAGCCGACTTCCTACGTGTCGCTCCCCCGGCGCCCCCACCGGTCAGCCCGGCCCCTAGGCCCGGACCCGGCCGCCCGGCCAGACCGGGCCCGATGCCACCCGGCGGCCCCCGGCCCATGCCCCCCTTGCGGACGGTTCACCCCGGCAGGCCGATGACGGCAGCTCAGCCAGGCCGGCGATGGCGTCGCATCGTCCACAATCCCGCGATGTCCCGGCGTTGGAAGGCCGGGCTTAGTGTGCTCGGGGTCATCCTCATCCTCTCCATCTGCGGCATCGGCTCCTACCTGATCGTCCTCGACGAACAGAAGGGGGTGCAGGCACAGGCCAACACCACCGCACCCAAGCCGACCAGCACCCCGGTCGACATCTCGTCACGAACGGTTGACCCCACCCCGTTGTCGGCCAAGGAAATCTTCCCGAACAAGACGATCGTCATCGATCCGGGCCGGCCCAATGAGATCTACACCGTGATCGGCACGCAGGAGCTCACCGACTGCCGCTCGGCCACCGAAGGCGACATCACCAAACTCATCGCCGAGCTCGGCTGCACCCAGGTGGTGCGGGGCACGATGCATACGCCGGCCGAGGGTTACCTGGTTACCGGCGGCATCATGAATCTGGACACCGCCGCCAATGCCGAGAAGGCGTGGGAGCAGATCGAAAAGATCGTCAAAGACCAAAAGGGCAGATTTATGGGGTACGCCATTGAGTCTGCCGACAAGACGACAAAGGCACTCGCACTCGCGTCGACCGTGGCGGGCTGGACGGTCAAGGGCCACTACGTCGCCTACTGTGTGATCGCCCGGGTCGACCGCAAGGCGATCCCGGACAGCGACCCCTTCGCCCAGCAGATCATGGAAGACATCGTTCAGCTCTACCTCAAGGAAGTCATCCTCGAGGCGCGGGCCAACGATCCGGTCGGCGACGGCACCCCATCGGGCGTGCCTTCAGGCTCGCCGAGACCTTAACTGGCGAGTCGCCTCAGCGCGGCCCGCGTAGTCGTCCTCATCGGGATATCCCACTGCCACAAGGGTTAGCCCATGCGCCGCGGCCACCGGCACTTCCGTCGCGCGGACGCTGCGATCCAGCAGACTGCCCGGCCATGACCCAGGCCGCCGGCCCTCGCCGACCGCGAGCATCGCCCCGACCAGACTGCGAACCATCTGCTGGCAGAAGGCATCGGCCTGCACCGTGGCGATCAGGATCGCGTCGGCGTCGCGGTGCCAGGAAAGCGTTGTCACATCACGGATCGTGGTAGCGAAGTCCTTGCGACGGCAGAAGGCGGCGAAGTCGTGCTCACCGGTCAACCCGGCGGCGGCGGCATTGAGCGCGTCGAGATCGAGCGCTCGCGGCCAAGCGAGGGTGTCCAAGCGGCGCAACGGGTTCGCTCCGGCTGGGGCGTCGGTTACCCGGTACTCATATCGTCGCCAAAGCGCGGAGAAGCGTGCGTCAAAGTCTGGGGAGACCTGGTCTGCCGCGGTTACTCGCACATCGGTGGGCAGCAACCCGGCCAGACGGCGCACCAGCGTGTCACCAACGGCTTCCCAGCGATCGGCGGGCAGATCGACGTGGCAGACCTGTCCTGTGGCGTGGACGCCCGCGTCCGTCCGGCCCGCGACGGTGAGGCTTACTGGCGTCTGAAAGACCTTCTCCAACGCGCCGCTGATTTCGCCGGCCACGGTTCGGCGTCCAGGTTGGACAGCCCAGCCGGAAAAGTCCGTGCCGTCATAGCTGACCTGCATCCTCACCCGCACAGCAAGACGGGCCGGCACCTCTTCAGGTGCCAGCCCGTCTTCGTGAAGCTGCAACTCAGGCCTTCGCCTCGTCGGCGTCGGTCTCGTTGGCTTCGTCGGCCTCTCCGGAGAGAACCGCGACCTTGTCTTCCTGCGCGGCCTTCTTGGCCGAAGCCTTGGCCGCCTTCTTCTTCGGCTCCACAGCCACCACAAGCTCTTCGACAAGCTCGATGATCGCCATCGGAGCGGCATCGCCCTTACGCGGCCCGGTCTTCACGATGCGCGTGTAGCCACCCTCGCGGTTGGAAAAGCGCGGCGCGATCTCCTCGAAGAGAGCGACGAAAACTTCCTTCTCGCCGATCGTCTTGCGAACCTCACGGCGAGACGCCAGATCGTTCCGCTTGGCCTTGGTGATCAGACGCTCGGCCAGCGGACGCAGCCGCTTGGCCTTGGTCTCGGTGGTCTGGATCCGGCCGTGCTTGAACAGCGAGCTGGCGAGGTTGGCCAGCATCAGCTTCTCGTGCGCGGGGCTGCCCCCGAGGCGGGGACCCTTGGTGGGCGTAGGCATTGGAACTCCTTATCGTGCCGAGACTCTAGAGCTGCTCGGTCTCGCGGTAGTCGTCGTTGTCGTAGTCACCCTCGCCGAAGGAGTCCACCACGTTCGCCGGGTCGAAGGTCGGGGCCGAATCCTTCAGCCCGAGACCCATCCCGGCCAGCTTCATCTTGACCTCATCGATGGACTTCTGACCGAAGTTCCTTATGTCGAGGAGGTCGGCCTCGGTGCGCCCGATGAGCTCACCGACGGAGTTGATGCCCTCGCGCTTGAGGCAGTTGTAGGAACGGACCGTCAGGTCGAGCTCCTCGATCGGCAACGCCAGATCCGCTGCGAGCTGAGCGTCCTGCGGCGACGGACCGATGTCGATACCCTCGGCGGTCTCGTCCAGCTCGCGGCAGAGCCCGAAGAGCTCCACCAGCGTTGAGCCGGCACTCGCAAGTGCTGTCCGCGGCGAGATCGACGCCTTCGACTCGACATCGATGATCAGACGGTCGAAGTCGGTGCGCTGCTCGACACGGGTCGCCTCGACCCGGTAGGTCACCTTGAGCACCGGTGAGTAGATCGAGTCGATCGGAATCCGGCCGATCTCGGCACCGGCGTTCTTGTTCTGCGCGGCCGTCACGTAGCCACGGCCACGCTCGACCGTCAGCTCCATGTCCAACCGGCCCTTGCCGTTCAGCGTGGCCAGCTTCAGATCCGGGTTGTGCACGGTGACACCGGCCGGCGGCTGAATGTCACCCGCGGTCACATCGCCTGGACCCTGCTTACGCAGGTACATGCTGACCGGCTCGTCGTGCTCCGACGAAACGCACAGCTCCTTGACGTTCATGACCAGCTCGACCACATCCTCCTTGACCCCGGGGATGGTGGTGAACTCGTGCAGCACGCCGTCAACCTTGATGCTGGTGACAGCGGCACCCGGGATCGAGCTCAGCAGCGTCCGCCGAAGCGAATTGCCAAGCGTGTAACCGAAACCAGGCTCGAGCGGCTCGATGGTGAACTTGGACCGAGTCTCGCTGACCGACTCCTCAGTGAGGGACGGCCGTTGCGTGATAAGCACTTTCGTTAACTCCTTGAGTAGGGGCGCCCGCTATATGACGCCCACCCAGCGACTACTACTTGCTGTAGAGCTCGACGATCAACTGCTCCTGGACCTGAGTGTCAATGGCACCCCGGACCG
>DPJL01000297.1 GCA_003543035.1 Micromonosporaceae bacterium
CCTTTGACGACGTCGTGGTGACCGATTCCACGCCGCCACCGCCAACCGGTTCACCTACCCCGTCAGTCAGTCCGTCCTCAAGCCCGCCGCCACCCGGGACGTGTAACACCTCGGGTGCACCAACGGGTTTCGCGAGCGTCAACGCCTGGGGCCAGAACGGCACCACCGGTGGCGCCGGTGGCCCAGCGGTAGAAGTGGACACCGCGGCGGAGCTGCTCTCCGCCATCGGGCAATCAGGGCCGTTGCGGATCTGCGTGCGCGGCATGATCACGCTCGCGGCCGGGATGTACAACGTCGCCTCGGACAAGACAATCGTTGGGATCGGAGCGAACTCGGGCATCAGCGGCGGTGGCTTCAACATTGGCCTCCCACTGGATGACTCGATCACGTCACCCCCGGCGAACGCCGTCAAGAACGTCATCATCCGCAATCTCGTGTTCCGCAACGCTTCCGACGACTCGATCAATGTGCAGATGTTCTCGCATCACATCTGGCTCGACCACAACGATCTCGCGCAGGGCTATGACGGCCTGCTCGACATCAAGCGTGGCTCGTCCTACGTGACCGTGTCGTGGAACCACACCCACAACCACAGCAAGAACATGCTGCTGGGTCACGACGACAGCAACGGCGCGCAGGACATCGGCCGGCTGAAGGTCAGCTACCACCACAACTGGTTCAACGAGACACCGCAACGCAATCCGCGCGTGCGCTTCGGCGAGCCGGTGCACATCTACAACAACTACTACTTCCACAACACCGATATCGGGGTGGCTTGCCAGCAACAGGCCGGCTGCATGGTTGAGGGCAACTACTTCGAGAACGTCGAAGAGCCGGTCTCCAACACCTATGCCGGTCCTGCGGGCCGGTGCGTGGCACGCAACAACGTCTACGCCGGAACGGAACCCGGCCAGCCCGACTGCTCCGGCTCGGTCCAGGAACCGTCCAGCTACTACTCGTACACATTGGACGATCCAAACTCTGTCAAGGCCATCGTCGTAGCGGGCGCGGGCACCGGCAAGATCTAGCACTGTCTTGAAGAGTGGGGGCGGCGCGGCAACGCCGCCCCCACCTGACCGAGGAGAATCCTGATGAGACCTTCCCCTCGCTGGCGGGCGGCGCTGATCGCCTCCGCCACGACGATCGTATTGGCCGCAGTCCTGGTAACCCGAGCGGATGCGGCCACCCTATTCTCCGACGACTTTTCCGACGGGAACGCCTCCGGATGGTCCACGTCCGGTGGCAGTTGGTCAGCTTCGAGCCTGGAGTATCGGCAGTCGAGCACCGGTGCGGATGCGAAGGCACAGGCAGGCATGACCTCCTGGTCCAACTACACCGTGCAGGCGCGCGTCCGGCCGATCGCGTTCGGCAATTCGACCCGGTCCGCGGGAATCGTTGCCCGAGCTCAGAACATGACCAATTTCTATTCCTTGGTACTGGTCGCAAGCGGCTCGCTTCAGCTACGCCGGATATCGGGCGGCGGAGTGACCACCTTGGCCACTGCCGCCACCGGGGTTACCCCGGGCACGACCTACACGCTGGCGCTCGCCGTCAACGGCTCCTCGCTGTCGGGGTCGGTGAACGGGACACAGCTTGTGTCCGCGTCCGACGGCTCGTTCGGTACCGGCCGGATTGGTTTGGTGGCCTCATATACGAGCGTGGCCTTCGACGACGTCACGGTCTTTACCGGGCCAGGGCCCGATCCGACACCGACTGTGTCAGCCTCGGTGAGCCCGACCCCAACCCCAACAACGAGTCCGCCGCCACCCGGTCAGGCGGACGGCTTCGCCAGCGTGAACGCCTTGGGGCAGAACGGCACTACGGGTGGCGCCGGTGGCCCCACGGTCACCGCGACCACCGCGGCCCAACTTCAGACCTACGTCGGACAGGCGGGCGCGCTCAACATCCTTGTCTCCGGCACGATCCAGCTCGGCGGCATGATCACGGTCGTCGCGAACAAGAGCATCATCGGAGTGGGCTCAACCGCCCAGATCACGGGCGGTGGCCTGCAGCTGGGCTCGACCACCCGGCCCGGCAACAACGTCATCATCCGCAACATCAAGTTCAGTGGCTCCGGCGACGACTCGATCAGCGTCACCAACTCCGCGCATCACGTGTGGATCGACCACAACGAGTTCCTGCCGGTCGCGGATGGATCACTCGACATCAAGCGGCAGTCCACCTTCGTTACCGTGTCGTGGAACAAGTTCAGCGGCACCGATAAGAGCATGCTGCTCGGGCACTCGGACAGCTTCACCGCCGACATCGGTTATCTGAAGGTCTCGTATCACCACAACTTCTTCGACGGCTCCAACCAGCGGCATCCACGGGTGCGTTTTGGTGAGCCGGTGCATGTTTACAACAACTACTACCGCAACGTCGGCCTCTACGGCGTGGTGTCAGTCGAGAACGCGGGCGTCATGGTGGAGGGCAACTACTTCGAGAACGTGGCGTTCCCGTGCTACTCGGTGAGCGGCTATGCCGACAGCGGGCCCGGTCGCCTGGTGCAGCGCAACAACATCTTCGCCGGCTCGGGCGTCTGCGAGGCAGGCGGCAGTGTTGCCGAGCCGAACACCTACTACGGCTACACGCTTTCCCCAGCCGCGCAGGTTCCGGCGCTCGTCCAGGCCGGCGCCGGGGTGGGCAAGCTATGAAAACCGTAATCGCCGCGGTCTCAGCGGTGGTGGTGGTGCTCGCCTTCGCCGCTGTGGCGAACGCTGCTCCGCTCTTCTCCGACGACTTCAACGGCTCCAACCGGTTTGTGGCCCTGCTGGCCCGCGTCCAGTCCAACACCAGCTACTACTATCTCGCCTTGCGCAGCAACAACACCGTCGAGCTGAAGAAGCTGGTGGGTGGATCTGGCATGACGCTCGCTTCTGCCTCTGTGCCAGTGAGCGTTGGCACCTGGTACACCCTCTCCCTCAAAGTGAGTGGATCCACCTTGACCGGCCAGGTCAACGGCGGCAGCACACTTTCGGCAACCGACACGCAATTCGCCTCGGGGCAGCTGGGACTGGCGACGTTCAACGCCAGCGCGTCATTTGACGACGTCACGGCAGCGTCCGAGGTCGGGACGCCACCCTCGTCCAGCCCGCCATCATCTTCACCGCCATCATCTTCACCGCCGCCGCCGCCGCCTCCCGCTGGGTCGGCAGACGGCTTCGCCACCGGGACAACCGGTGGTGTGGGTGGTGCGACCGTGGTTGTTGACACGACAGCTGAATTGCTGGCCGCGATCGACACGGTTGGACCAATGATCATCCAGGTACAGGGCACCATCAATATCACCAGTAAACAGGGTGTCCGTCCAAACAAGACGATTGTCGGGGTAGGTACCAGCGCGGTGATCAACGGTGGCGGTTTTGACTTCTACCGATCATCCAATGTCATCATCCGCAACCTCACCTTCACCAATGCCGAGGACGACGCGGTGAATGTGGGCCAGAATTCTCACCACATCTGGATCGACCACAACCGTTTCGTTGCGCCCGTTGACGGTGCCATCGACATCGTGCGAGGCGCCGAATACGTCACGGTGTCCTGGAACCACTTCGATCACACCGACAAGTCCATGCTCATCGGGCACTCCGACGGCAGCGGCGGCGAGGACATCGGTCACCTGAAGGTGACCATCCACCACAACTTCTTCGACCACAGCAGGCAGCGGCATCCCCGCGTCCGCTGGGGCGACCCGGTGCACGTCTACAACAACTATTTCCTGGCCAACGAGCTCTACGCCGTCGCGTCCACACAGGACGGTGGAGTGCTGGTGGAAGGCAACTACTTCCAGGACGTGCCGTTCCCGTGCTTCTCGGCGAGTGGCTACGCCGACAGCGGGCCGGGGCGTCTGGTCCAGCGCAACAACATCTTCACCGGATCCGGGGCCTGCGAGGTCTCGGGGTCGGTGGCCGATCCCGCCGCGTACTACTCGTACACGGTCCAAGCCCCGTCGTCGGTACCGGCATCCGTGCGTGCCGGAGCCGGGGTCGGCCGAATCTGAGAATGCCGAAAGGGCGGCCCGCGGTGGGCCGCCCTTTCGGGTGAAAAGTGAATCAGATGACGCGGATGTTCGAGGCCTGCGGGCCCTTCTGGCCCTGGGTGATCTCGAACTCGACGCGCTGGTTCTCATCCAGGCTCCGGAAACCGCTGGAAGCGATCGCCGAGAAGTGGGCGAACAGGTCGGCGCCGCCGTCATCGGGCGTGATGAAGCCGAAACCCTTGTCCGCGTTGAACCATTTCACTGTACCGACAGCCATGTCATTCTCCTTCAAAGGCTGTGAATGCCCACTGTTTGTGGGCGGGACTGCTGCACTGGCCTTCGACCGAAAACGACCGGCAAACGCAAATAGCGCCTGTGGTCTCTTGACCTGCAGGCGCTTTCAGGTAATGCACAAACCAAGACTGCAACGAGGTGAGCTTACCATGGCTGAGATGGATCTCAACCTGAAGGTGTCAGGGCGCACAGTAGCCACGTATGTGCTGGCTGTGAGCCGCCCCTACCTGCACCCGATCAGGACTCTGGGCGGCCAGGTGATCAGCGACGCGGCGCCTGAGGATCATCCTTGGCACCTCGGGCTTTCCCTTGCCGTGCAGGACGTGAACGGCACCAATCTGTGGGGTGGGCGTACCTATGTGCGCGACCGGGGATACACCTGGCTTGACGATCATGGCCGGATCACCCGTGAGGGGTACGACGATCTCGCCGAAGATCGGGTTGTCCAGCGGCTGGCATGGCGCGATCCGGTTGGCGGCGTTCTGCTCTGGGAGCGTCGCACGATTTCGGCGTCGCAAGTGGACAGTCTGTCCTGGCGACTCACCATGGGCTGGGAGCTGACAGCGCCGGAGAAGGTGGTGCTAGGCAGCCCGACCACCAACGGCCGTGAATACGGCGCGGGATACGGCGGGTGCTTTCTGCGCCTGGCACCCGACCCCGCACCACAGGTGTCGGCGGGCCCGTTGCAGGGCGAGGAGGAGGTCAACGGGTGCGACCTGCCGGAGATCGCCTGGCGTGCGACGGGATACCAGATTCGAGCTCAAACCGACGTCGGAAGGTGGTTCGTCCGGACCGGTATCTATCCGGGCATCTGCGCCGCCTGGGCTTTTGAAGAAGTGCGAGTGATCGAGGCGGGCCAGACCTGGTCCGGCCAGGTCTCGTTGATCATCTCAGACCTCGAGTGAGCGGCGCCAGACATCGATAGTGAGCACCTGACGCATGCCGTTCTTGAGGTAGAGGCCGAGCGCCGGCCGAGTTGGATTCGTGTCGACGTGCAGGATGGTGCCCACCCGGCCCTGTTCCGCGTCTGAGGCGAAGGCATTGCGTAGCAGGTAGCTCCCCAGCCCGCGGCCCTGGTACTTGGGCGCCGTGCCCAGCGTGAGCACATAGCCGCAATTCCCGTCCGGGACGAAGTTGTTGGTACGTATAGTGACCGCGGCCGGCTCGCCCTCCACATAGGCGACGTCGATCAGACCCCAATCGTGAGCGCTGCTCGCCTCGCGCTCCTTGACCCACTCCTCGTAGGTCTTGGGCACGAACCCGAAGTGGTCGGCGAAGGCCTCGTTGCGCACATTGACGGCGGCCCGGCGTACTTCAATGTCCTCGCGCGCATTGCGCAGCTCGACTCCCGGCAGGAGCGGGGGATAGGACACGTGCTGAGGATGGTCCATCCGCATACGGATGAACGTCGCGGCGGCCGCGAAGCCGTTCTCCTGCGCGAGGCGGCAATTCAG
>DPJL01000480.1 GCA_003543035.1 Micromonosporaceae bacterium
GGAAAGGGGAGGGGTTGTGGGGGTTGGGGGTGTAGATCGCGCGGAAAAAGCCGTATCCGGGGGAGTTTGCCAACTCGATGGCCTCATCCAGAGTGCGGTAGGTGGTGACGCCGACGATCGGGCCGAAGGTCTCCTGATCGAAGAGCGCGTCGCCGGGGCGTACGCCGTCGACCACGACCGGGTGATAGAAGAGACCGGCTTCGGGATCGCCGGTGAAACCGTTGCGGGCGTTGGCTTGCGTGATCCGGCCGGTGCTGCCGGCAACACGGTGGTTGTCTTGGATCCACGCGAGTGCCTTCTCGTAGCCGAGGGCGAATTTCTCATCGAGCAACGGTCCGTAGAGGACGTCCTGAGTGGGGTCGCCGATCCTCGCCTGGCTTACCGCATCCAGGTATCGGCTCAAGAATTCATCGTGCACGGATTCGTGGGCGATCACCGTACCCAGCGAAGTGCAACGCTGACCTGCGGTGCCGAAGCCCGCGAACAGGGCCCCCTCGACCGCGAGGTCGAGCTCGGCGTCCTCGGTGACGACCATGGGGTTCTTGCCGCCGAGCTCGAGACACGGGGTCTGCAGATGGCGGCCGCACAGCTCGCCGATCGCCCGGCCCACCTCGGTCGACCCGGTGAAGCCGACCTTGTTGATCAGACCGGCGGTCAGGGCGCTGTCGAGCCCGGCGAAGGTCTGCTCACCATCGGCGTGTACCAGGTTGAGCACTCCGTCGGGTAGTCCGCCCCGGACGAAGAGTTGGTACATCGCGTCGGCGCATACGGCGGAGTAGAGGGCCGGCTTCCATACGACGGTGTTGCCGCATAGGAGTGCGGGGACCAGGTACCAGGAAGGCACGGCGACCGGAAAATTGCCCGCCGTGATGATCATCGCGGCCCCGACCGGCTCGCGGAACGTGAAGAGCTGCTTGTTCGGCATCTCGGACGGCACGGTCTGCCCATAGAGCCGCCGACCTTCACCGAGGAAGAACCGGCACGTGTCAACGATCTCCTGCACCTCACCGCGCGACTCGGCGATCGGCTTGCCCACCTCGCGGGTGACCAGCTGCGCCAGCGCCTCCGCGTTTGCCTCTACCAGCGCACCGATGTTGGCGATGACCTGCCCTCTCACCGGTGCAGGCACATCAGCCCAGCTCCGCTGCGCGTCCTTGGCTGACCTTGCGGCCGCCACCACAGTCTGCGCGTCAGCCAGAGACACCTGCGCCACGATGTCGTCGAGCTTGGCCGGGTTGGTGCTGGTGATGGTCGTGCCTGCGGGGTCTACCGCGCGACCGCCGATGAAAGAACGAAGCATCCCTGCATCATGCCCGACCCCACTCGCATCGATCCCGAGCACCAGGGCAGCAAACCTTGATGAGCTTGGCTATCGTTCGGTCCATGTCTGGAGGTCTTCCCGCACGGATCCGGGTTATGGCCGACTATTTTTGTTGGCCACTGTGGGTCTCCACCGGGGAAAGCCTTGCCGTCAATACAGATCCATCCGATCTGCCGATCTCGCCGCATCTAGCCTCGGACCTCGTGTCGTGGGCGCAAGCATTCGACCAGATTCTCAATCAGGAGTACCCGCCAGACTCCGCCTTTGCCGATGCCGCCACCGAGACCGCCTTCTACCGCACCGGCATGCTCTTGGCCTGCCGGCTAGCGATCGAGTTGAACGGCCAGCACGAGATCGTCTACTTCGATCCCAGGCGCGAAGAACCCGACCGCAATTTACCAATCCTGGCCGGCGGAAGAGTCAAGGTGCTCGATGGCATTCTGCACCTCCCGGATTATTGGTGTGATGTCTCTACCGACCCCGGACAACGCCATCCACTCGAGGCGCGACTGCGACTCGAGGTGTCCCGCAAACATGTGCTCAAAGGCAAGCAAACCGTGGTCCTCGCCCGCTGCGGGCGGTGCGACGACATCTTGGTCCACCTGCCTGACCAACGCGCTTACGCCATCGTGCATCTGACCTGGAGTCGCAGCCGAGAAGCCGATCCCCAATGGCCGAGGACCGACATTCATACCGACCCCGCCAAGCTGCTTGCCGACCTCACCTCTCGTCACTAGTGGACGGTTTGGGAGGCAACAGGATGTTGACGAGTTTGGGGGGACGGACGACCACCTTGACCGGATCTTTGACCTCGACGGCGGCGAGCGCCAGTTCCTTGAGCTCGGCCTCGGAGATGTGCGGCTGCACCTCGAGCCGTGCTCGCACCTTGCCGTTGACCTGTACCACGCAGGTGACGGTGCGATCTCGGATCAACTCTTCGTCGGCCGCCGGCCAGGCATCAAGCGTTTTGCCAAGCTGACGGGCGCATTCCGCTGCGGTGAAAGGCGCGAAGCAGGAGAGCATCACTGTCAAAGCTTCAATCCCTTGGCGGGTACCAGGATCAGCCGCCCGCGCATGGCGAAGCAGACTGGTCAGCTCCATCAACCGCGCGATCGCGACGTTGAATCGCTTGCCCTCCATGGCAATGGTGGTGGCGTGGATGAGTTTGTGGATGCTCCGATTCAGCTCGGGATCCGCGTCACCATCGCTCTGGACCACCGATTCGATCAGGCGCGTCACGCGTGAGAGCCACTTCACCGAGCCGGTAGGGCAGACCTCGGCCCAGTCGATGTCGTCCTCGGGTGGGCCGGCGAAGAGCATCGTCACCCGCACCGCATCGGGGCCGTACAAGGCGATCTGCTCCTGCAGGCTGACCATATTGCCCAGCGACTTGCTCATCGCCTTGCCGTCCATGATGACGTTGCCCTGGCTGGTCAGCCTGGTGAACGGCTCCACGAAGTCCAGCAATCCCAAGTCGTGCAACGCTTTGGTCATGAATCGCGCATAGAGCAGGTGACTCGTGGCGTGTTCGCGGCCGCCGATGTATTCGTCCACTGGCAGCCAACCGGCGACCCCGGCCGGATCGAATAGTCCGTCCGGATAGGACGGATTCGGAAAGCGTAAGAAGTACCACGACGAGTCGACGAAGGTGTCCATCGTGTCCGGGTCCCGTTGCGCCGGCCCGCCACAGTTTGGGCAGGATGTGTCCGGCGGCAGATTGAGCTCAACCGGGAGTTGGCTATCCGGAACCAATCCACATTGTCCACAGTGGACGATAGGAATCGGCGTGCCCCACCGGCGCTGCCGTGAGATAAGCCAGTCGTGCAGGTTGCCGATCCAATGCCGCTGCATGGCCAGGATCGCCGCTGGCCACGTGCCTTCCAAGTGGCTCATGTCGTCCAGCAGACGCTGCGCGTAGGCCATGGTCCGGAAGAACCATTGGGTCAGCTCGCGCTCCACGACCCTTGCCCCGCAGCGCTCGCAAAGTCCACCGATAACCTGCTCGTTCGCGAGGACGGTCTCGTCCTGCGGGCACCAGTTGACGGGAGCCTCGGCGCGGTAGGCGAGCCCGGCCTCGAAGAGCCGCAGGAAGATCCACTGCGTCCAGCGGAAGTAGGACGGGTCGGAGGTGTGCAGCCGGTGCTCCCAGTCAAAGGACACTCCCAGCCGCCGGAACGACTCGGCTTGCACCTCGATGTTCGCGTAGGTCCACTCACGCGGGTCGACTCCTCGCTTGCGAGCGGCGTTCTCCGCCGGAAGCCCGAAGGAGTCCCACCCGATCGGAAAGAGCACCTGCTTGCCGCGAAGGCGGAGGTATCGCGCAATCGCATCGCTGATCGAATACACCTCCGCATGGCCCATGTGCAGGTCGCCGGAGGGATACGGGAACATGCTGACCACATACGTTCTGTCGGCCTCGGGGTGCATCATGCCTCTTATGGTCACAGTCGCGCAGGTGCGTTCGCTCGCATTATCGCTGCCACGCAGTTATGAGGCCCTCGTGCGGGATCGGGTGAAGTTCCGCGTCGGCAGGATCGTCTACCTCTCGTTCTCCCCGGACGAGACCATCATGGGGTTCGGCTATCCCAAGGAGGAGCGGGCCGCTCTGGTTGCTAGCGACCCGCAAAAGTTCCTCATGCCGGAGAAATCTGACGAGCGCTACAACTGGGTGCAGGTGCGGCTAGCCGCCATCGACGAAGCCGAGATGCGCGAGCTGGTCATCGACTCCTGGCGAATGTGCGTTCCCAAACGCGTTGCCGAAGCGTGGCTCACGCAATGAAGACCGGGTCGCCGACGGCGATGCGGCCCGGCTGGACCGTTGAGCCATATATCCCAAGGCACAGCTCGCGTTCGAACGCGAGTGTCCGAAGAATTTCCGGATTGCTTTGCGCCGTCACCGGATCGATGTTGGTTACGGCGCAACGTTTATCGCGCCGGTCCGCCCGCATTCTCATCTCGCCGATTCCTAGCGTGCAGCCGACCCATGCGTCCTCAGGGAATGCCGCGCCATCGACAGCCTCGATCAGTAGGTTGGGCCGGAACCGTAGAGTGTTCAGATCGGCGCCGGCCAAGCCGCCGAGTGCGGCGACGGCCTGAGTAGTGATGAGCGACAGCGGCATCGCGTCGAAGACTCCCCGATCCTGTTTCATTACACGCACCCCGTCGCCGAGCTCGGCCGCCAGCGCCGGGTCCACGACCTCGAATTCGTGGCCTGATGGCGTACGTACGACGGTGCGCGATGCATCGGGCCGGTCCGGCTCAACAAAGTACGGGCGATACAGGCTCATGTCCGGGCGCTGCCGAATCGTCAGCCATGGAAAGCCGTTGCGCACCAAGCCATTACGGATGAACCCCCAGCGGCGGTCACCGGACAGGCCGTGCCACGACACGTCCACCTCGGCCAGGGACTCCGCCGCCATGGACTTGACCGGGTAACGCCACAGTGCGGCCACCCGGCCCACGAAAGAAGAAGCCATGGGCTGCCTCCCAGGTAGGAGGCGCCCTTCGTGAAGAACCGGCGTGAGCGTGGCGGACTGGAGTCCGTCGCAGCGCCTCTCAACCCCGGCAGACCTAGGTTAGCTCAGGAGGTGTGTTCGAGGATCGCGGTAACCACGACATCCCAAGTCTCGGGTGGAGGCATCTGATGACCCATACCTTCGACTGGTACCAGATAAGCGCCTGGGATCTCCCGGGAAAGCACCTCGCCGTGGCCGATGGGAAACAGCGGATCCTCAGTCCCATGAAGCACCAGTGTCGGTGCCACGATTTCGCCCAGCCGCGGCCGGATCGGCTCGCCGCCGCCCTCGAGTATCCAATGGTTGGTCTGGCTCGCGGCCATATCGTTGGTGCGATCGAAGACCCGGCCGGCGATGCCGCGGATGCGGTCTTCATCGACCGGTATGGAGCCCGAGAAGGCGCGCTCTGCGTCGACGAATTGCTCGAGCACCGCTTGCCGATCGGACCAGTCCGGCTGGGGCTGCGGCTCGGAAAACATGGCGGTGATGCGTTCGGCCATTGGTGGAAGGTCCGGATTGGACGGACCGCCCGGCCCACCGGGACTCGTGGACATCAGGGTGAGAGTGGTGACGAGTTTGGGGTGTTGGACGGCAAGCCGTTGCGCGATGCCCCCGCCCATCGAGATGCCGACGACGTGAGCGCTGGGCACGCCTAGCGCTGCGAGCAAGGCGACCGCATCGGCGAGCAGATCCTCCCCCGTATAGGACGGTGCGCCCACTTCAAAGCTGGTCGACCTGCCGGTGTCTCGCAGGTCGTAGCGGATGACGAACCGGCCGGCATCGGCCAGTCGGCGGCAGAAGTCGTCCTCCCACCAGTCCATCGATGACGCGGCGCCCGCGATGAGCAGGATCGCCCGGTCTGACTGATCGCCGAAGGTTTCCACGCAGAGGTCAATGCCATTGGCTTGCACGAGCTTCTCGGTCATGACCGAAAGGCTACTACAAAATCTGTAGCGTGCGCTACTATTTCTGTATGACGACTAAGCGTGGCTACGGCGAGGCGTGCCCGATTGCCCACTCGCTGGACATGATCGGCGACCGTTGGGCCCTGCTCGTCGTCCGTGAGCTGCGGCTCGGGCCGAAGCGGTTCACCGATCTGCAGTCGAGCCTGCCCAACGCCGGGCCAACCGTGCTGGCACAACGCCTGCGTGAGCTCGAGGAGGCAGGGGTGATTCAGCGCCGGACGTTGGCGCCGCCCGCGAGTTCGCGGGTCTACGAGTTGACCGAGTGGGGTGCCGAGCTTGAGCCGGTCTTCGGCGCGCTGGCGCGTTGGGGCATGCGTTCGCCGAGACCCAGGAGTGGCGATCTAAGTGCCGACTCGGTGATGCTCGGAGTGCGTACTTTCTTTGACTCGCAAGGGATTCCACCTTGGTCGGCAACCTATGAAGTGCGGTTGGACCGCGACAGCTACCGCATCCGAGTGGAACAGGGCCGGCTGGTCGAGCTGCGCCGGGGCGACTTCGCGGGCCGTGCCGACGCTGTCCTGACCTGTGACCGGATGACCTTCCACGAACTCGGCAACAGGACGCTGACCATTCGCGCGGCAGTGGACGGTGACCGCCTGATGTTGACCGGTGACACCAAAGCGGTGCAGACGCTGTTCCGCGCGGTGCGTAAGCCTTAGCCCGCTGTTGTTTGCACGCAATTCACTCAGGCTGCCTAGCTTGCCGGGTATGGCTTTTACACGGCTCGCCGTTTCCGGCGTGATGACTTTGACCCTGGCTGTGGGCTTGCCCGCCTACGGCGCGCCCGACGATGAACGGGGCAGACCGTTTGGTCCCGCCACGCTGACCGGCTTCGCCTCACTTCCGGCACTGACGTTTGTGTCGGCGAGTGAGCCGTCGGGCTCGCAGCTCGGCACGGCACCCATCAACGGAGTCACCCCTCCTTTCGCCGATCAGCCGGTGCAGGGATTCAGCGGCATCGCCCGCAACCGGGACGGCAGCTTCGATGTGTTGTCCGACAACGGTTATGGCAACCTGGCCAACAGTGGTGACTTCGTGCTGCGGATTCACCGGATCGTCCCCGACTTCGCGAGCAAGGGTGTCGACGTCGTCGGCGGCATCAATCTCACCGACCCGGCCGGGCATGTGCCGTTCCCACTCACGCGGGCGGACCGGGTGCTCACCGGGTCCGACTTCGACGTCGAGTCGATCGTCAAGGCGTCGGACGGAAGTTACTGGATCGGCGACGAGTTCGGCCCGTACCTGTTGCACTTCGACCACGCCGGACGACTGCTCGCCCCGCCGGTGGAACTACCCGGCGTGCACGCGCCGGAGAGTGCCGCTCGACTCGGCGTCCCGCCAAACCTGGGCAGCAGCAAGGGTTTCGAGGGGATGGCGGCCTCGGCTGACGGACGTTATCTCTACCCGATGCTTGAGGGCACGGTCTCCGGCGACACCCCCGGATCGCTGCGGATCTACGAGTACGACCTCCGCGGCACCGGCTACACCGGCCGCAAGTGGACCTACACCCTGGAGCATCCGTCAAACGCGATCGGCGACCTGATCGCGGTGGACCGCAACCGTTTCCTCGTCATCGAGCGCGACGGTCTGCAGGGTGACGCCGCACAGCTCAAGCGGATTTATCTGATCGACCGGAACGGGAGCAAGACTCTCGTGGCCGATCTGCTCAACATCGCGGACCCACAGCACCTTGGCGGCCAGGCGGACGTTTTCCGCTTCCCCTTCGTGACCATTGAGGACGTCATCGTCCTCGACGACCGGACGCTGGGTGTGTTGAACGACAACAACTTCCCGTTCTCGTCTGGCCGGACGCCGGGTAAGCCGGACAACAACGAGTTCATCACCATCCGGCTCTCCCGCCGCCTCTAACCGCCCCACCCTCGTGATCCACATCCCTGTACG
>DPJL01000315.1:0-3981 GCA_003543035.1 Micromonosporaceae bacterium
CCTTCTTGGTGGCCGAGGTGGCGACCAGCGGTACTCCGGACAGGCCGCCCTCATCCAGCAGCTGGCGCAGATCGGCGCCAACCTTGGGCAGGTGAGCGGGAAGCAGTTTGTCGGTCTGATTCAGCGCGACGATGAGGCCTGATCGGTGCTGGGCCAGTTGCCGGAGATAGCCCTCGTGCACAAGCTGATCGGCGTACTTCTGCGGATCGCAGATCCACACCACCACGTCGACCAGGTGCAGTATGCGGTCCACCTCGGCCCGGTGACGCGGCTCGACCGAGTCGACATCAGGCAGGTCCAGCAGGATCATCCCGCGCAGCGCCAGCTCGTCATTGGCGTCGAGCGCGGACTCCCGGGTGAACCGCCGCCGGGGCGAGACGCCCAGCCAATCGAGCAGCTCGTCGGCCTGGTACAGGTTGCCCCAGACACAGGCGTAGGGCTCGGAGGTGGTGGGCCGCAGGATGCCGGCCGGTGACCGGTCGATCGTGGTGAAGGCGTTGAACATGCTCGACTTGCCGCTGCCGGTGGTCCCAGCCAGGGCAATCGTCGTGAAGTGCTGCGGGAAGCGAAGCCGGTCGCCGGATCGCTCAGCTACCGCGCGCGCCTGGGTCAGCAGGGGCGAATCATCCAGTGGCTCGGTGACGAGGTCGAGGAGGTGCTGCAGGGTGTCCAGCTTGGCTTCGGGGGTGCTAGCGCTCACCTAACCCTCCCTCGCTCTCACTGGACATACCGGCTATTTTGCTGCTTGCGCTCTTGTGAAGGTATTCCCAGATGGGCGTCACTACCCGTTCGGGGAGCATGCCTTGCCGATCGAGCTGGGAGTCAGGCACCACGAACAGTGGCACCGGCTCGCCCAGCAACTCGGTGAGGTGGGGGACGATCTCCTCCACGGCCTGCGGGGGCACCCGGTCGAGCACCACCGCAAGGTCCACCTTGCGTTGCTGCGCCGCGCGCAGATGCCGCCAGGCCTCGGCGTCAGCGTAGCGGGCCGCGGTGGTCACGAACACCCATAAGTCAGCGTCGTCGAACAGCTCATTCGAGAGCTCGCGGTTTGCCTCATCGATGGAATTGATGTCGGGCGCGTCGATCAAAGCCACTCCCGGCGGCAGCGCCGGCGCCGAGATGGGGATCAGCTGGTGTCGATGAACTCGAGCCCAGCTGCGCGGGTGACAGACGAGTACCGGTTTCCGGGTGGTCGGCCGGAGAAAGCCGGTCGCGCTGACAGGTGCCCGCACCAGGCTGTTGACCAGCGTCGACTTTCCCGCGCCGGTGGGTCCACCGATCACCGCGAGAAGGGGAGCGCCATGGTCATACACAACCGAAGCGTAAGGGTTGCAAGTGGTTGACCACCACAAGTTGCTTGCGTTGGACTCAACCTTGTACGTTGAGTCAGGTCGACTCAAGTTGTGTACGGAGGAAATAAATATGGCACGTGCGGTCGGAATCGATCTCGGGACGACGAACTCTTGCGTCGCAGTCCTGGAGGGCGGCGAGCCCACAGTTATCGCGAATGCCGAGGGCTCCCGGACGACGCCCTCGATCGTGGCGTTCGCCAAGAACGGCGAGGTGCTCGTCGGTGAGGTGGCCAAGCGCCAGGCTGTCACCAACCCGGATCGCACCATTCGCTCGGTCAAGCGAGAGATGGGCACCCACTGGTCCATCGACATCGACGGCAAGAAGTACACGGCTCAGGAGATCTCAGCTCGCGTGCTGCAGAAGCTGAAGCGCGACGCCGAGTCGTATCTGGGCGAGACCATCACCGATGCGGTGATCACCACGCCGGCGTACTTCAACGACGCGCAGCGCCAGGCGACGAAGGAGGCGGGTGAGATCGCCGGCTTCAACGTGCTGCGCATCGTCAACGAGCCCACCGCCGCGGCGCTCGCCTATGGCCTGGACAAGGGCGCGAAGGAGCACACCGTGCTCGTGTTCGACCTCGGTGGCGGCACCTTCGACGTTTCCCTGCTCGAGCTCGCCGAGGGCGTGGTCGAGGTCAAGTCCACCAGCGGTGACAACCACCTAGGCGGCGACGACTGGGACGAGCGGATCATCGAGCACCTGGTCAAGACCTTCCGCGGCCAGTACGGGATCGACCTTGGCCAGGACAAGATGGCCATGCAGCGGCTCAAGGAGGCCGCCGAGAAGGCCAAGATCGAGCTCTCCGCCGCGCAGACCACCAGCATCAACCTGCCCTACATCACGGCCGGCCCGGATGGCCCGCTGCACCTGGACACCACGCTGACTCGCGCCGAGTTCCAGCGGATGACGCAGGATCTACTCGACCGTTGCAAGGGCCCGTTCGAACAGGCGATCAAGGACGCAGGTGTGAAGCTGATCGATGTCGAGCACGTGATCCTCGTCGGCGGCTCGACCCGGATGCCCGCCGTGACCGAGCTGGTCAAGCAGCTCACCGGCAAGGAGCCGAACAAGGGCGTCAACCCGGATGAGGTCGTCGCCGTTGGTGCGGCTCTGCAGGCGGGTGTGCTCAAGGGTGAGGTCAAGGATGTTCTGCTGCTCGACGTGACCCCGCTTTCGCTGGGCATCGAGACCAAGGGCGGCATCTTCACCAAGCTGATCGAGCGCAACACCACCATTCCCACCAAGCGTTCCGAGGTCTTCACGACCGCTGATGACAACCAGCCGTCGGTGTTGATCCAGGTGTTCCAGGGCGAGCGGGAGATCGCGGCCTACAACAAGAAGCTCGGCACCTTCGAGCTGACCGGCCTGCCCCCGGCGCCTCGCGGCCTGCCGCAGATCGAGGTCACCTTCGACATCGACGCGAACGGCATCGTCCACGTCAACGCGAAGGATCTGGGCACCGGCAAGGAGCAGTCGATGACGATCACGGGTGGCTCGTCGCTACCCAAGGACGACATCGAGCGCATGCGCCGCGATGCCGAGGAGCACGCGGATGAGGACCGCAAGCGCCGCGAGGACGCGGAGACCCGCAACGTTGCCGAGGCGCGTCAGTGGCAGACCGAGAAGTTCCTCGCCGAGAGTGGGGACAAGCTTCCCGCCGAAGTGAAGGAAGAGATCAACGACGCCCTCGGTGACCTGCGCAGTGCCTTGGGCGGCAACGACATCGAGAAGATCAAGGCGACTCACTCCAAATTGGACGAGGTGTCACAGAAGGCCGGTGCGGCGCTCTATGAGCAGAACGCTGCCGCGTCCGCGGCATCCGAAGGCGGCGCCCCCGGCGGCTCGGCCAAGGCTGACGACGACGTGGTGGATGCCGAGATCATCGACGATGAAGGTAAGAAGGACGACGAGGGTAAGCGGTGACTGATAAGCCCGAAGCCTCGAAGACCGCGGACCAGGATCTGTCCGCGGCCACCGAGCGCATCGTGATACGTGACAAGCGAAAAGTGGGTGTCGCCAAGCCTCCGGTGGAGGAGCCGGCACCCACTCCTCCAGCCGAGGCCGAGGCGGCCGAAGCGCCCGTTGAAGCTGAAGTGCCGGAAGCGGTCGACGGCGAGCTGGTCGAGGTAGGACCGGCAGAGGACGTGCCGGTAGAGGTTGCCGAGCCTTCGGAGGAGACGACGGCTGAGGTCGGCGAGCTTCGGTCCACTTTGGACGAACGCACGGCGGATCTGCAGCGCGTCACGGCCGAATACGCCAACTACCGCAAGCGCGTCGAGCGTGACCGCACGGTGGCGGCGGAGCAAGCCGTTGGCATGGTGCTGGCGTCACTGCTTCCGGTGCTCGACGACATCGACCGGGCGCGCGATCACGGTGACCTCACCGGGCCGTTTGCCTCGGTCGCCGAGCAGCTCAACACCGTCGTCTCCAAGTTCGGCCTGACCGGGTTCGGTGCGAAGGGTGATGCCTTCGACCCGAAGCTGCATGAGGCGGTGGCTCATCTGACCTCAGCCGAGGTCACCGAGCCCACCTGCATCGACGTCATGCGCCGGGGCTACCTGCTGGGCGATCGTCTGCTCCGGCCGGCGATGGTTGCCGTCGCCGACCCGGAAGAGTAGGCGG
>DPJL01000315.1:4265-5985 GCA_003543035.1 Micromonosporaceae bacterium
AAGGATTGGCTGGAGAAGGACTTCTACTCGGTGCTCGGCGTTTCCAGGAGCGCCACCGCGGCCGACGTCAAGAAGGCCTACCGAAAGCTCGCCCGCGAGCTTCACCCCGACCACAACCCGGACAACAATGCGGCCGAGGACCGGTTCAAGGCGGTGTCGGAGGCATATGACGTGCTCTCCGACGATCGCAAGCGCCGTGAATATGACGAGATGCGGTCGCTTTTCGAGTCCGGTGCCTTCCGGCGCGGAGCCCGGACAGGTGGCCAGCAGTTTGACATGTCCGACCTGTTTGGACAGGGCGGCCGGGATGAACGCTTCAGCGGCGCCAGCTTCTCCGACCTGTTCGGCTCGATCTTCTCCGGCGGAAGCGGGGCTGCCGGCCCGGCATTTCGCACCGCCCCGGCCCGGGGGCGTGACGTGGAAGCCGAAGTAGTGCTTCACTTCCTCGACGCCGTGCGAGGGGTCGAGCTGCCGTTGACGTTGCGGGCACCCGGGGTTTGCGACCTTTGCCGCGGGACCGGAGCCAAACCTGGTACCAGTCCAAGGACTTGCCCGCATTGCCACGGCTCGGGTGTGGTGAATCGCAATCAGGGCGCCTTCGGTTTCGCCGAGCCCTGCCGTGACTGTCAGGGTGTCGGCACCGTGGTCGACGAGAAGTGCCCGGAGTGCCAGGGCGCCGGCGGTGTCACCAAGACCCGCACGCTCAATGTGCGGATCCCCGCCGGTGTCGCCGACGGTCAGCGGATTCGGCTGGCGGGCCGGGGCGAGCCGGGCGAGCGGGGCGGACCGGCCGGTGATCTTTTCGTCAAGGCGATCCTGCGGCCTGACCCGATCTTCGGGCGGTCGGGCGATGACCTGACGTTGACGGTGCCGGTGACCTTCCCCGAGGCGGTGCTCGGCGCCGAGGTGCGAGTGCCCACATTGGACGGCATGGTGAAAGTGCGTGTCCCGGCGAACACCCCGAGTGGCAGGGTGCTCCGCGTACGCGGCCGGGGTGTGCCCAAACGCGATGGCACCTCCGGCGATCTGTTGGTTACGGTCGAGATAGTGATGCCGGGAGAGCTGTCGCCGGAGGCGAGGGAGGCGCTCGACCGGTACGAGTCGCTCACGCCCCCCGCTCGCCGTGACCACCTGGAGGATCTGAGGTGACCACAATGGACTCATCGGCAAAGGTGTTACTCATTTCGATGGCCGCTCAGCTCGCCGGGATGCATCCGCAGACCCTGCGCCAGTACGACCGGATGGGCCTGGTCGAGCCGGGCCGCTCGGCCGGGGGCGGGCGGCGCTACAGCCTGCGCGATGTCGAGCTGCTTCGGGAGATTCAGCGGCTAAGCCAGGAGGACGGCGTCAACCTGGCCGGGGTCAAGCGCATCATCGGGCTGGAGAAGGTCGTCGAGGATCTCCGGGCGCAGCTGACCGAGCTGGCCGATGCACTGGAGATGGCGCATGAGCGCTTGGCTCAGCTGGAGGCGATCTCCGCCTTCCCGCGCACGGATCTGCTCCCGGTCACTCGCACCACGAGCGCGATGGTCGTCTGGCGGCCAAAGACGTCCCGCGAAGGGTGATCCGCTACTAGGCTGTAAGCCAAGTAAGCCCGATATATCGGGCTTAATGCCGACTGGGGTTGGGGGATCTCGATGGGCATCGTGGACAAGGCCAAGGAAATGCTTGGCTTGGACGAGAACGAAACTGCCAAGGACGCGGCCAAGAAGGCGAGCGA
>DPJL01000315.1:6182-13249 GCA_003543035.1 Micromonosporaceae bacterium
GTGGCTCCCGACAGCATGGACAAGCACGTCGACAAGGGTGCCGACGCCGCCAAGGACGGAATCGACAAGATCGGCTCATAGACCGTTGGTGGAGCTCACATCCGTCGTCTATTGCAGGCGGCGGATGTGGCGTACCAGGCCACCTTCACACCAGTCGTGGTAATCGAACAGGGACGGCCTGGCGAGCAGCACCCGGGTGTTGTGGGCCCAGGTCGCCATCAGCTCGTCGCCGTCCTCCTCCGCTTCCTCAACCAGTTTGCGCAGCTTGCGCCGGGGATGAGCCTTGAATCCGGTGCGGATCGCGTCGGCGGCGTAGATGTAGCAGCAGTGCAGCGCAAACCTGCGGGCCGGGCAGGCCGGATCCATCGCCAGGTCGA
Source organism: Micromonosporaceae bacterium (assembly GCA_003543035.1). Lineage (GTDB taxonomy): Bacteria > Actinomycetota > Actinomycetes > Mycobacteriales > Micromonosporaceae > Rhizocola. The sequence goes on from DPJL01000315.1 coordinate 6,560, forward strand.
AGAGTGTCGAGATGAGACGGTCACCCGCGATCAACAGGTCCCAGTCTGGCGGCATCGAGCTCAGCGGCACTGAATCCGGCGAGTAGGCCCAGGCGCGCATTTCGTTCGGGCTGGGGTCGACCGGGTTCGCAAATCCGTGAAACACCGCAGAGGTAGTGCTCATCAGGACCCCTCCATAAACGAACATGCATGACAAATCGCGCATTGACCAGCGGCGTTGCTGCAAGCCGCAACTTAGCGTGCTCAGGTGGTAGCAGGGAAGAGCCTTTCACCAATCCGTTATCGGAACCCGGTGGCAGGTTTGCGACTCGTCCAATACATGAGACGCCTGATTGCCTGCCTTATCCTTATGGCCCTTGTTGCCGGTTGTACCCCGAAGAATGCCCCGGTGGGTGGGCCGGTGCTGTTAACCGATCGGGTGAGCTGGGTCGATGTCCCGGTCGGTTATGAACCACAGCTCGAGTTCTATGACTCGGCCAACGGATATGCCCTATTCGTCAAATGGGAGCAGCAGCGAAAAGCAGAGGCGATTCTCTTTCGTACCAAGGATGGCGGCGCCACGTGGCAGAAGCTGACCCATCCGCGGCCGGTCGCCGAAAACCAGCAGCTCTATGCCGCCGGCCCGCAGGACGTGGTGCTCTGGGCCGAGCCCCACGGCTGGTATGTCTCACAAGACAGTGGAGATTCCTGGCAAGAGACAAAGGAAGATCAGACGAGTACCGACTTCGGCCGCTTCTTTATCGACTATGGCCCCGGCTACGCGGGCCCGGCGCTGATCCGTGATCGCGAACAGCCCGGTCAGACCTCGCCTGTCCCACCCGGTTTCGAGCACGCGAGGCTGACCAACGACTCCGCTCGCGTGTGGCTCGCCGCGGTCAAGAATGGGCAGCCGATAACGACACGTCGCGGGACGGGCGACTTTGAGCCGGTGTCAGTGCCCAAGCAGCCGGGCCGCGATGCCATCCACGCCAGGGTGGACATAGCGGCCGGCGACGTCTGGCTGATCGCCGAACAGGACTCGGTCATGACCAGCAGTGGGACCAGGGGCGTGGCCCGCGCTTCAGTGCTCAAGGGGACGGGGTTGCCGCTGGTCTGGCAGCTGGTCAACGGGGCGTGGGTGGCGCGCCCGTTCACCGGGATCGAGGAGAAGCCGGGCTGGCCCTATTCGGTCGCGCCGGTTGGTGATGGTGCCCTGATCGTGGCCGGAGGCGGGCAGACCGGCTACTTCCGGGGCGGCTTTTACCCGGTACTCAATATGCAAAATCTGGATTGGGTTTCGGCATTGCCGGACGGAACAGTGCTGGGGCGGACCAATCGGGCGGGCACCGTCTACCTGGGACAGGGGACCGGAATGGCGAGGAATTGGGTGAGGGTGGAGGTATCGCGCGCATAAGTTGAGTCGGCTAGACTCAACTCTGCTATGGATACTCAGCGCCTTACCACCAAGTCCCGTGAAGTGATCACTACGGCCGCGGCCATCGCACAGCAGCGAGGGCATCCCACGGTTGAGTCCTGGCATCTCCTGCTGTCGCTATTGGACACTGGCGGGTCGACCGCCGCCGGCCTGCTGCGCGCGGTCGGTGCCAACCCGGTTGAAGTGCGCCGGGCTGCCGCCCGTGCCGTGGAGCAGCTTCCGAGCGCCCGCGGCAGCAGCCTCGCCGAGCCTTCACTGTCGCGTGAGTTCGTCAACGCCATCAACGCGGCCGAGCAGATCGCCCGCCCGTTGGGCGACGAATTCGTCTCTACCGAGCACCTGCTGGCCGGCATTGCCAAACTTGGCGGACCCACCGGACAGCTGTTGAAACAGCAGGGCGCCACCGAGGATGCGCTCGTCGGAGCCTTCCCGCAGATCCGCGGCGGCGACCGCCGGGTCACCACTCCCGACCCTGAGCAGCAGTATCAGGCGCTCGAGAAATACGGCATGGATCTGACCGCGCGGGCCCGCGACGGCAAGGTGGACCCGGTCATCGGCCGGGATGCCGAGATCCGTCGCGTGATCCAGGTGCTTTCAAGGCGTACCAAGAACAATCCGGTCCTGATCGGCGAGCCGGGCGTGGGCAAGACGGCTATCGTGGAGGGTCTGGCCCAGCGCATTGTCGCCGGGGACGTCCCGGAATCCTTGCGGGACAAGAAGTTGGTCAGCCTCGACCTCGGCGCGATGGTGGCCGGTGCGCAATATAGAGGTCAATTCGAGGAGCGGCTCAAGAGTGTCCTCGAGGAGATAAAGAACAGTGACGGGCAGGTCATCACCTTCCTCGACGAGCTGCACACCGTGGTGGGCGCGGGCAAGGGCGAGGGTTCGATGGACGCCGGCAACATGCTCAAGCCGATGCTGGCCCGCGGCGAGCTGCGGATGGTCGGTGCCACCACATTGGACGAATATCGCGAGCACATCGAGAAGGATCCGGCGCTGGAGCGCCGCTTCCAGCCGGTAGTCGTGGGTGAGCCGACGGTGCCCGACACCATAGGCATCCTGCGCGGTCTCAAGGAGCGCTACGAGGTGCACCATGGTGTCCGCATCACCGATGCCGCATTGGTTGCCGCCGCGACAATGTCCGATCGCTACATCTCCGATCGGTTCCTGCCGGACAAGGCCATCGATCTCGTGGACGAGGCCGCCTCGCGGCTGCGGATGGAAATCGACTCCCGCCCGGTCGAGGTGGACGAGATCGAGCGGCAGGTGCGCCGGCTCGAGATAGAGGAAATGGCTCTGGCAAAGGAGCCTGACCCGGCTTCGGCCGATCGGCTTGCCAAGCTTCGGGCCGAGTTGGCCGACCGGCGCGAGCAACTGTCCGCCCTTTCCGCTCGCTGGAAAGAGGAGAAGTCCCACATCCAGCGCATCTCCCTGATCAAAGAACAGCTGGAAGAGTTGCGCAGTCAGGCCGATCGCGCCGAGCGGGATGCCGATCTGGGTAAGGCTTCCGAGCTTCGCTATGGGCGTATTCCTCAGCTGGAGCAGGGTTTGCGCCAAGCCGAAGCAGAGCTCGCCGTGCTGCAAGCCAATGGCGCGATGCTCAAGGAAGAGGTCGGCGCCGACGACATCGCTGAGGTTGTCGCCTCGTGGACCGGCATTCCGGCCGGCCGGATGATGGAAGGCGAGACCGCGAAGCTGTTGCGGATGGAGGAGTCTCTGGGCTCCCGAGTGATCGGGCAGCAGGAGGCGATCGGTGCGGTGAGCGACGCCGTGCGCCGGGCACGCGCGGGCGTCGCCGACCCGGATCGCCCCACCGGCTCGTTCCTCTTCCTCGGCCCCACCGGGGTCGGCAAGACCGAGCTTGCCAAGGCGCTGGCCGAGTTCCTCTTCGATGACGAGCGGGCCATGGTTCGCATCGACATGAGCGAATACGCGGAAAAGCATTCGGTGGCAAGGCTTGTGGGTGCCCCGCCCGGCTACGTCGGGTATGAGGAGGGTGGTCAGCTGACCGAGGCAGTGCGCCGCCGCCCCTACTCGGTGGTGCTGCTCGACGAGGTGGAGAAGGCTCACCCGGATGTGTTCGACGTGCTGTTGCAGGTGTTGGACGACGGCAGACTGACCGACGGTCAGGGCCGGACAGTCGACTTCCGCAACGCCATCCTGATCCTGACCTCGAACCTGGGCTCTTACGCCGCAACCGATGCCGCGAAGGTAATGGCTGCGGTGCAGGCGCACTTCAAGCCGGAGTTCCTTAACCGGCTGGACGACATTGTGGTCTTCCGCCCGCTCACCGAGCAGGAGCTGACCTCCATTGTGGACATCCAGATCGCGCGACTGCAACGGCGGCTCGCTGATCGGCGACTCGGCCTCGAGGTCTCGCCTGACGCCAGGTACTGGCTGGCGAGTCACGGCTACGACCCGCAGTACGGCGCCCGCCCGCTGCGCCGGCTCGTCCAGTCGGCGATCGGCGACAAGCTGGCGAAAGCTCTGCTGTCTGGGCAAATCCGCGACGGGGACACGGTAAGGGTGGATCGGGAAGGCGAGACCCTGACCGTTAAGTAGGCCGCGGCTCCTCCTCAGGACGGAGCCTGATTCCATCTGAAGTGCCAGGCGAGCAGGTGGCTCTGGGTCTACGGTGATCCTATGTCTTACACGACGCCCCCCTCCGGGTACCTCGTTCCGGAGCCGCCCGCCGGCGGGCCGGCTCGCCCTGGCACCGTCAGCTTTGCGAGCATCCTGCTCTACTTGATGGCCTTCCTGAGCCTGATCTCGGCCGTGCTCGCCATCTATCAGACGACCTACATGACGCAGGAGAAGCTCGAGAAGGTCTTCAAGGACGGTGGGTATCCCACCGACCAAGCCGAGGCGGCGGCCGCGTTCACGCCCATCGGCCTCTATGCGGCGGCGGCCTTCGGCATCCTGTTCGCGGTGCTCTACGTGGTGCTTGCCATCTTTGTGGGCAAGGGCAAGCAATGGGCTCGCATCACGACCTGGGTGATCGGTGGGCTCGCCATCTGCTGCGGCGCCTTCGGCCTCCTCGGCACTGCCGCCAGCAGCAGCTTCAGCGGCATGGGCGCACCGAGCGGGGTGGACTCCAAGAAGGTCGCGGAGGACACGGCCGCGCTGCTTCCCGGCTGGATCACCCCGGTCAGCACGGTCCTCGGCGTGATCTCCCTACTGGCCGCGATCCTGGTGGTCATCCTGCTGGCGCTGCCGCCGTCGGGCCCGTTCTTCCGCAAGCTTGAGCCGGTCTGGACGCCGCCCAGCAACCCGATGCCGTAGGGCTAATCTCTATATCAGCCTTTCCCGGGCACCTTCCGAATCATCGGGAGGTGCCCGGCTCCGCTGCAACCTAGAGGTGGACCGATGACCTCCGTAGCCACACCAGACTCGTCCGCTGAAGCCGTGCCCAAGGTCGCCGGAGGCAGTAACCTCCGGCTGGCCCTCGTCACCGGTGCCTCCGCCGGTATCGGTAAGGCCTTCGCAGTGCGGCTTGCCAACGACGGCTGGGATCTGGTTCTGGTGGCACGGGATGCGCAACGGCTCGACGAGCTGTGCACATCGCTGTCCGAGACGTATTCGGTTAAGGCGACACCGCTGCCAGCCGACCTGGCCACTCCGTCCGGAGTGGAGAGTGTCGAGGCGAAGCTTCGGGCCGAACCGTTCGACCTGCTCGTCAACAACGCGGGCCTGTCACTGCACACGCCTTTCCTCAAATCGACCGTGGAGCAAGAGCTCTACTTGCTCTCCGTCAACGTGCATGCTGTGATGCGACTAACTCACGCCGTTTTACCAGGCATGGTTACCCGGCGTAGGGGGAACGTTATCAATGTGTCTTCCGTGGCCGGGTTCGGAGCCACAATGCCTGGTAGTACCTACCCTGCTAGCAAGGCATGGGTGACCAACTTCAGCGAATCGGTAGCCCTGTCAGTGGCCCGGCACGGGGTCAAGGTGCTGGCACTCTGCCCCGGTTTCACCAGATCCGAGTTTCACTCCCGAGCCGGCATAGACATGAGTAAAACCCCGAACTGGTTCTGGTTGCAGGCGCCCAAGGTTGTTGATGAGGCACTGCGTGACCTCGGCAAAGGCCGAACGGTCAGCATTCCCAACTGGAAGTACAAGATCGTCGTTGGCTTCATGCGGCACACTCCGACGCGTCTGTTGCGCCGCATGGCACGCGGCGCGAGAGTGCGAACGGGACGCGATACCGAATAGCACACCCGGGTTAGCCAGCATTCATCACGCGTTGTAGTCTCGCTTCCATGTCCGCACGCGACGAACTCCGTAAATTCATCACTGATCTAGCGGTGGTACGGGGCGAGTTCGTTCTTTCATCGGGTGCGACATCGGATTGGTACCTGGACATGCGTCGACTGACGCTCGATCACCGTGCGGCACCGCTAATCGGCCGCGTGATGAACGAGCTCACCGCAGACTGGCAGTTCGAAGCCGTCGGCGGGTTGACGATGGGTGCCGATCCGGTTGCCGCCGCGATGATGCACACATCGAGCCGTCCGTTGGATGCGTTCGTTGTACGAAAGGCGGACAAGGTACACGGACTGCAGCGCCGGGTCGAAGGACCTGATGTCTCAGGCCGTAAGGTGCTCGCTGTCGAAGACGTCAACACTACGGGGAGTAGCGTTCTCACCGCAGTCGAGGCGCTCCGCGAGGCGGGTGCCGAGGTCATCGGCGTTGCGGTTATTGTCGATCGAGGCGCGGGTGAAGCGGTTCGTACCGCCGGACTGTCATATCGAGCCGCCTATACGTTGGCCGACCTTGACCTGTCGGCCTAACGGAAGTCAGATCCGTACCTGCTAATATGTAGGTGGATCGATGCTGTTGTTGGAAGGATGGATCACGTGGGAACTGCCCTGGTGGAAACCCCGCTGCCTCAGATCTCGCCGCTTGCCGGCGAGCCAATCGAACGCGCTGATGCCGAGCGTCTCGCCGGCGTCTTGAAGGCACTCGCCGACCCGGCCCGGCTCCGGCTTCTCAGCCTGATTCAGTCGGCTCCGGAGGGTGAGGCCTGCGTCTGCGACCTGACCGCCCCGCTGGGCCTGTCCCAGCCAACCGTTAGCCACCACCTGCGCATCCTCACCGAGGCCGGTCTTCTGAACCGGGACAAGCGCGGCGTGTGGGCTTACTACAGCCTGGTGCCGTCGGCTATTGCCACCGTCGCCGAGCTGCTGACTCCGCCTCGCAAGCGCGCCACCAAGAAGGCTCGCTGACTGATATTCGCGACGGGCGCACGGTTACCGACCGTGAGATCGGAAGAG
>DPJL01000314.1:0-24308 GCA_003543035.1 Micromonosporaceae bacterium
ACCGTGATCTTCTGCGACAGATCGCCCTTGGCCACCGCCGTCGTCACCTGGGCAATGTTTCGCACCTGAGCCGTCAGGTTTCCGGCGAGCTGGTTCACATTCTCGGTCAGGTCACGCCAGGTGCCACTCACGCCGGTTACCTGGGCCTGGCCGCCGAGCTTGCCTTCCGAACCCACCTCGCGGGCCACCCTGGTCACTTCATCGGCGAAGGAGGACAGCTGATCCACCATCGTGTTCACGACGTCCTTGAGCTCGAGGATCTCGCCCTGAGCCGCGACCGTGATCTTCTGCGAGAGGTCACCCTTGGCCACGGCCGTGGCGACATGGGCGATGTTTCGCACCTGCGACGTGAGGTTGGAAGCCATGTAGTTCACGGCGTCGGTGAGGTCTTTCCAGGTACCCGCCACATTTGGCACTTGGGCTTGGCCGCCCAGGATGCCTTCGGTGCCCACCTCCCTGGCCACCCGCGTCACCTGCTCGGCAAACACCCGCAGGGTGTCGGTCAGCGCGTTGATGGTGTGGGCGAGCTCGGCTACCTCACCCTTCGCCGAAATGGTGATCTTCTGGCTGAGGTCACCATGTGCGATGGCCGTGGTCACCTGTGAGATCGATCGCACCTGGTTGGTCAGGTTGGAGGCCATGAAGTTCACGTTGTCGGTGAGGTCCCGCCAGGTACCGGCGACACCGCGCACATCGGCCTGCCCGCCGAGCTTGCCCTCGGTGCCAACCTCACGCGCCACACGAGTCACCTCGTCGGCAAAGGACGACAGCTGATCCACCATCGTGTTCACGATCCGGCCGATGGTGAGGAACTCGCCTCGCAGCGGCCGGCCATCGATTTCCAGGGTCATGTGCTGGGAGAGATCACCCTCGGCCACCGCCTCGATCACGCGGGCGATCTCCGTGGTCGGACGGCCCAGATCATCAATCAGGCCGTTGATGGCCTTCACCCCGTGCCCCCAGGCCCCCTCAAAGTGCTCCTCGTCGAGCCGCTCGGTCACCCGGCCTTCCCGGCCCACGACCCGTCCGATCCGCATCAGCTCACGATTGCGCTGCTCAAGGACAGACAAGACGTTGTTGAACGCGTCACTCACGTCACCATCAAGACCGGAACTTCGGGGTAGCCGGATAGAGAAATCACCCTTATGTACGCCTCTCAGCGCTTCTGCGAGGTCTCGCATGAACGCATCCGAGCCGTTGCGGGAGTTCCCGCGTCTCGGTTTTGCCTGGTCCACCGTCATCGCGTCCAACCCACCTTCGGGAGCTCGTCTGGCAGTGAGGTTAGCCCCCATCATCGTCCGAAGATCTCGCAGACGCGAGCGGCCAGGTGGAAAGAGCGGCCCATTCGGGGGAGACTGCTAGGCGTGAGTGATGAGGCCGGTGCGGCGGCGGTCCGTGCGCTGCTGCAGGTCGACTCGACCGACGACGAGGATCAGCCAGGGCGCTTTGCCGACGATCTGCTCTGTTTGCTGATCGACCTCACCGGGGCAGAAGCCGCCGAGGTGCAGCTGGATCGGGCCGATGGCCGAGGGCCGGTCGCACTCGCCGATGCCGGCTCATTGGCTCGCCTCGGCACTAGCAGCCTTCGATTCCCGCTGCCGATCTGCCGCCCATGGTGGGGTGAGCTCGTGTTGGCCGCGCAGGCTACAACGTGGTCCATAACACTGGCTGAGCTCGCCGCCGAGCGGCTCGGCCTCGCGCTGGAGAACGAGCGGCTGCGCGAGACCGACATGCGAAGGCAGATGTGGCTGACCTTCCTGGCCGAGGTGAGCGAGCTGCTGGCTCAATCGCTGGACATCAAGCTCACCATGGCTTTGATTCCACGGCTCGTGGTGCCGCGGCTCGGGCAGTGGTGCGCCGTGTATGTGACCGACAGTTCCGACGAGCCCGAGCTGGCCGCCGCCGCGCATGCCAACGAGTCGATGCTGCCGAATCTGCTTTCCCTCTTGGAGGGCGAGAACTCCCGGGCGCTCTCAAGCCGCTGGCAGGATGCTTTGCGTGCGGGCACATCCATTGCGCTGTCGGCGCCAATGGACGGCTTTGCCATTCCGCTCATCGCTCGGGGACAACGCTTAGGCACGCTCGCTATCGGCCGGGATCCCGGGCACCGGCGGGATCCGGACGAGATCGCCATCGCCGAAGATGTGGCCAGGCGGGCCGCTTTGGCATTGGACAACGCTCGTACCCATGAAGAGCGGCGGCGCGTGGCACAGACCCTGCAACAAGCGCTGCTCCCGCCCACCCTGCCGGAGATCGCCGGGCTGGGGTTGGCCGCGGAATACGTTCCCGCAACCGATGGCGTAGATGTCGGCGGCGACTTCTACGACGTGACCGTGCTGCCGGACGGGCGATGTCTGCTGCTGATCGGGGACGTCTCGGGCAAAGGCGTTCAGGCCGCGACAGTCACCGGCCTCGTTCGCGATGTCCTGCGAGTGCTTATCCGCGATGGGAGATCGCTGCCATCGGTGCTGTCGACGCTCAACGACACCCTCTTCGAACGCCGCGAACGGCACTGCACCATGGCTCTCGCCGCCGTCGGGCCCGGCGCCGGCGTGGATCAGGTGGAGGTCTCGCTGTATCTAGCCGGCCACGACCACCCGTTGCTGGTGCGCGCCGACGGCACAGTGACCACGGCCGGCGTCTGGGGCACGGCACTCGGTCTACTCGACCGGATCACCTGCCCGGAGGCGACGTTCACCCTCCACCCGGGCGACACTCTGATCTTCTTCACCGATGGGGTAACCGATCGGCGAAAGGGCGAGGAGTTCTTCGGCCCGGAAAGACTCAAGCAGACCGCAAAGGAACTCGCCGGCTATCCAGCCTCGGTGATCGCGAGCCGGATGCGAGCCGCCGCGCTGGACTTCTCTTCCGAACCCCAGCGCGACGACATGGCAATTATGGTGCTGCGTAACGAAACCTGACGGTCGCTTTAGGCCCTGGCCGGCGATCTTGGACTTCTGGTGGGGATGACACACGCATTTGCCGCGAGTCGCCCACCACAACTCCAAGATCGCCGGAATGCGTGCGAGCCCGCCTGTTTTAATTCAGGTATGGCCGATGATCTGCGGGTGGGAGATCGGCTTGTCATCCCTGCCGCCGAGCTGACCGAGCGCTTCTCCCGCAGCTCCGGGCCGGGTGGCCAAGGCGTCAACACCACCGACAGCCGGGTCGAGCTTTCCTTCGACGTCGAGCGCTCACCCAGCCTGCCCGAGCACCTCAAAACCCGTGCGCTGCAACGGCTTTCCGGCCGCCTGGTCGATGGTGTCCTCACCGTGACCGCCAGCGAGCACCGGGCACAACTCCAGAACCGGACCGCGGCCAGAGCCCGGATGGCGGCCATGCTCGCCAACGCGATAGCACCACCGGGACCACCACGCCGGCCGACCAAACCGAGCAAGGGAGCCGTGCAACGGCGGCTCGACGCCAAACGTCACCGCTCCACCATCAAGAAACTTCGGCGCGACGGTGATCACTGAACCTTCGCGGTGATGGAGGTGGCGGTGAGGGTGTCGGTGCCGCTTGCCGATCCTTGGACGCTTATTTCGGTACCAGCCGAAATGTCCTTCAACGGCACAGCACTGGCAGCCTGAACCACGGTGCCATCGCCGGTCTTCACGGTGATGACACGGCCGTCGGCGGTTTCCAGATAGATCGTCGTGCCGTCGACGAGTTTCACCTTGCCGGTCATCGTCGATGACGTTGGCCCCGCAGGGCGGGCGGTCGGAAGGTTTGCCGCCGCAGGAGTGCCCGTCGTAGCAGTTCCATAGCTTTGCTGTGCCTTGATTCCGGCGAGGAATCCGCCGCATGCGATGACCAGCGCTGCCATCACCCCGGTGCTGCGGGTGAGCCAAGGCTCGCGGTGCGCTTTGGCCAGGCCGGTTTTGAGGTCCTCCATCAAGGCTCCCTACTCATATCGCAATGCGTCAATGGGGCGCAGACCGGCGGCGCGGCTGGCCGGATAGCTGCCGAAGAAGAGCCCGATCGCGATGGACACGCCGAGCGCCAGGACGATCGAGCTGGGCACGACAACCGGTTGGATACCAACGATTTTGAAGTTGGCGCCGGCCAGTGCCGCTAATGCACCGAGCCCGCCTCCGGTGAGGCTGAGCAAAGTCGCCTCGAGCAGAAACTGGGTGAGGATCACGCGCCGCGGAGCACCGAGTGCCTTGCGAATGCCGATCTCGCGGGTGCGTTCGGTGACTGTCACCATCATGATGTTCGTTATGCCGATGCCGCCGACCAGAAGGCTGATCCCCGCAACGGTTCCCAGTAGCACAGTGAAGGTTTCCGCTGTCTCCGTGCGGGTTTGCAGAAGCTGAGACGCATTGCGCACGGTGTAGGGCGCGCTCGCGGCACTGGTCACGTGCATGGCGGTGTTGAGGATCGCGGTCACCTCCGCCTGAGCGGCGTTGACCGAGTCGGCGTTGACCGCCTCGATCGTGATCGAGTTGATCGGCCCGTACCCGGTAAGCGCCCGCTGCACCGCCGAAAGCGGAGCAATAGCAACGTCATCGGGGTTTGCGAAGCCCGAAGACCCTTTCTGCGCAAGCACTCCGATCACGGTGAACAGTTGCCCTCCCACCCCGACGCGCTGCCCGATCGGGTCCGTGTCGGCGAAGAGCTCGGTAGCCGTGGTCGAGCCCAGCACCACCACACGTGATGCCTGCTCCAGATCGTCCTCGCCGAACGCCGCTCCCCGCGCCACGACACTGTTGGACGCGCCGAAGTAGCCGGGATAGGTACCGACCACCTGCTGCACGCTATGCGAAGCGTCCCCAAAAGTAAGCGTCTGCGCGGTAGTCACCACCGGCGAGACACTCTTGACGCTCGGGGCGGCCGTAAGCGCGTGCGCAATGTCCAGCGTCAGATCGGTGCTATACCCCGTTTTCGCGGTCGCCCGTCCACCCTGAACGGTGATGGTGTTGGTACCTAAGGCTTGCAGGCTCGCCTCGACCGCCTTAGCCGAGCCGTTGCCCACGGCGACCAGCAGGATCACGGCACCCACCCCGATGAGGATGCCCAGCACCGTGAGCCCGGAACGTAGCTTGTTCGCACTCACCCCGCGCAGCGCGAACTTGAGGGTTTCGTAGAAGCTCATACGATCTGCCCGTCCTTAAGCCGGATCACGCGCTTCGCCTGTGCGGCGACATCGTTCTCGTGGGTGATGAGCACGATGGTGCGGCCCGCGGCGTTGAGGTCGGCCAGGACAGACAGCACGTCAGATGTCGACCGGCTGTCCAGGTTGCCAGTCGGCTCGTCGGCGAGCAGCAGCGCGGGCTCACTGACGAGCGCTCGGGCAATGGCGACTCGTTGCTGCTGGCCGCCAGAGAGCTGATTCGGGTCGTGGCTTGCCCGATCGGCCAGGCCGACCAACTCCAGTGCCGCTAAAGCCCTTTCACGCCGCTGCGCCGGTTTGACTCCGGCGTAGGCGAGCGGAAGCTCCACATTGGATAATGCACTGGTTCGAGCGATCAAATTGAACGCCTGGAAGACGAAGCCGATGCGGCGGTTGCGCACGAGCGCCAGCTGCGCGTCATTGAGCTCACTTACGTCCACCCCGTCGAGCCGATAGCTGCCCGAGGTCGGCACGTCCAGGCAGCCGATGATGTGCATGAGCGTCGACTTGCCGGATCCGGAGGATCCCATGATGGCAACGTAATCGCCGCTCTCCACGGTGGTGCTCACGCCGGCGAGCGCGTGTACGGCCGTCTCACCCGAGCCGTAGACCTTCGTGACGTTCTCGACTTCGATGACGTTCACCTGGTACCGCCGCCGGGGCGCTGACCGCCACCGGGAAGTTGACCGATCTGAGGCTGCTGGGTGCTTCCAGACGTCGTCGGGGTCGCGAGCACCACCTGTTCGCCGGCGCTGACGCCAGAGGTGATGACGGTGAAAGTGTCGCCCTTAAGTCCAATCTGGACAGAGCGGGTCTCCTGCTGGCCGTCCTTGACCACCACGACCGTGGTGCGGCCGCCCGCCGTGCGCACCGCCGCCGCCGGGACGTAAATGGCGTTCTCCACCTGCTCCACCACCACGGTCAGCCGGACAGACTGACCGAGCCGAGTGCCTTCCGGGATCGTCTCCAGCGACACGGTCACCGGATACTGAATCACGTTCCCAGTGGTCGCAGTTGGCGAGATGGCAGCGACTTTTCCCGTCGCTCGTGCACTGCTGAGCGCGTTCCACGTGACATTGGCTGTCTGCCCGAGCTTGAGGCGCGTCGCATCGGCCTCCGGCACGCTTGCCTTTACCTGCAACGTTTTCAGATCGGCGAGCTGGACGAAGCCTCCGGTTTGGGCAGACTTGCCGCCCACCGAGCCGTTGACAGCCAAGACAGTCCCCGCCATCGGCGCCTTGAGCACAGTCCCATCTACTTTGCGCTGTGCGGAAGCGACCGTCGCCTCAGCCTGATCGACCTGGTTCTCTGCGTTGGCGATGGCATCCGCATTCCCGCCCACCTCCGCGCGCTCGAGTGCATCCCGGGCCGAGGTGCGATTCTTCTTGGCCGCAGTCAGATCGGCTTGCGCGTCAGTCGTGTCCACCGTGGCGAGCACCGTGCCCGCCGCAACCACGTCACCGACCTTGACCTTGATCGCGGTCACGGTGCCAGCCGTGGCAAAGTCGGCGGCCATCGCATTGGCCGACTCCACCGACCCGTCCGCGCTGACCGTGGCGGTGACGGCCCCCTGGCCCACCGCCACGGTGCGCAAAGTCGTTGCCGCCGCAGGCTTTCCGGCGGTGACCATAAAGTAGGCGGCGGTGCCGCCGCCTACCAGCAGCAACCCCAGGATCGCGTTGACCACAAGGGTGCGCCTTCTCCACAAACGCATGCGGTGCATCGTGCCGACAACTGCTCCACGCCGGCTCCGGCGCACCTCGGAGTCAGCTGGGAATCACCGGCGGAACAAGCCGTTGATGGTGCCGTAGTCGACCGCGTCGGCTGAGCTGTTGAACGTCCCCTCGGTCAACATCTCCCGGGCCGCCTGCAGGGCGGCGGTGTAGGCATGCTGCGCAAGCCCGCTGCCGACACTGACCCGGCGCACACCGACCGCCGCAAACTGCGCCACAGTTGGGCCACCGGCCGTGGCCATCACACTGATCGGCAATGGCGACGTCTTCACCAGATCGTCAAGCACGGCAAGGTCGAGCAGACCCGGCACGAACAACACATCGGCGCCGGCTTCGGCGTAGGCGGTTGCGCGCTCAAGAACATTGCCCAGCCGGGTCTCCGGGGCGCCGACCTGGAACAGGTAGACATCTGTGCGCGCGTTGATGACCAGCTCGGGCACGCCGTTGTCGATGGCGGTCTGCCTCGCCAATGCGAGCTGCTGCGCCTGCTCGGCCGCGGGCAGGAGGCCGTCGCGGCCACGGGAGTCCTCCAGGTTGACGCCGACCGCGCCGGACCGAAGCACACCCGCGATCGTCCCGGCGACATCGTCATACCCGGCTTCGACATCGGCCGTGACCGGGATCTCCACCGCCCGCGCGATCCTCGCGACCGCGTCAAGCATCTCGTCGCGGGTCAGCTGCTGTCCATCCGGGCTGCCCAACGCCCAGGACACGCCGGCGCTCGTGGTCGCGATGGCTTGCGCACCGGCGCTCGCGATGACCGCGGCACTGCCCGCATCCCACGCATTCGGCAGCACCAGAACCGGGCCTTCATGCAGCGCAAGCAGCTGCTGGGCCTTCATACTCAACGAATCGTCAGTCACATCTACGGACCTTACTCGGGGCCTGCGACAAGCTACTGCGGTGACGGCCTGAGCACCTCACATGCCTTGACTGCTTCAGCCGTCTTGGGATCGGTGGTGCTGAGCTCCTGTCCGGGAACAAGAGTCACGCCTCGCTCCGACAGGCAGTTCCGGTAGGCCGAAGCCCGGCCGTCATCGCCGCTCGGCCCGGTGGAGGGCCTTCCGCATTTCTGCAACGCCTGCTGCCAAATCTCTGCGTCAACTCCCGCCGGCGGCTGCATTCCCTGCCCACCACCGGGTCTCGCACTCGGCCCACCACCACTTGGCCTCGCACTCGGTCTCGCACTCGGCGCACCACCACCCGGCCTCGCACTCGGCCGAGCCGAAGGGCGGTCGGTGGGCAGCTCGATGCCTTCCTTGCGAAGGCAATCGTTGAAGGCGTTGGCACTGGGCGCGGCCGCGGGTGCGCCATTCGTGGCGCAGGCCGCGAGCATCGCACAACTAACGAACAGGGCGAGGATTTTCACGCCGGGAGCTTGCGCCTTCTGGCTCCGAGCAACCTCACACGATCCTCATGGCCACCTCGGAGTGCGACTCCGAGGTGGCTCCGAGGAAGCGGGGTGACACTGCCGGACCATGGCTTTCCGTTTGCGCTATTGGCTCATCGGCGGGGCAGTGCTGACCACAGTTGCGGCCGTGCTCCTGCTCCGCGATCAAGGTGCCGAGTCGGCTGCGCCTGCCACCGTTGCGGTCAACCGAGGGGAGGTCACCTCATCCGTTGCCGCTTCAGGCACGGTGCAGCCATTGGCCAAGCGCGAGCTCGCTTTCAGTACGACGGGCACAGTCACGCTGATCAGTGTCAAGCCCGGCGATGTGGTTACCGCGGGCCAGAAGTTGGCCGCCATCGACAATGCCGAAGCGAAGGAGTCGGTCGCCACGGCACAGTCCACATTGGATGCCGCTCGCAAGACTCTCGAAACCGCTACCAACATCTACTCCGCCGAGTTGGCGGTCACCAAGGCAGAGCAAGCCCTCACCAAAGCCAAGAACCTTTTGGCGGGTACCACGTTAGTCGCGCCGATAGCCGGCAAAGTGCTCAGCGTCGGTGGAAAAGCAGGCGACACGGCCACTACAGCCACCTTCATCACCCTCGGTGTGATGGAAAACATGATGGTACGAGCCGAATTCGCCGAGGCAGATGCGATCAGCCTGGCGGTAGGTCAGAAAGCCGTGGTGCAGTTGGCAAACCAGACCGGCACCTCCTATCCGGTGACAATCGCCGAAGTGGCCTCCGCGGGAACGGTTTCCGACCGGCTCGTCCGCTACACGGTATGGCTCACTTTCGACAGCCCGCCGGCCGACCTGCTGATAGGTCAGAGCGCCACCGCCCAGGTCGTGGTGGCACGCGCCGAAAATGTGCTCCTCCTACCCCAGTCGGCGGTGAGCGGCAAGCAGATCAAGCTGCCCGACGGCACCTCGAAGGCGGTCGAGATCGGGCTGCGTGGCGACGGCAACGTGGAGATCAAATCGGGCCTGGCCGACGGCGAGCTCGTAAGACTCAACGCACGCTAAGCCTGCTCTCAGGTTGTTCCGAGGTTGGAAGGATAGAACGGGCTCTGTGAAGACGAAGGTGCTGGTCGTCGACGACGAGCCGAACATCCGTGCGCTGCTGAGCGCGACCCTGCGGCTGGTGGAATTCGACGTTCGCTCGGCAGCGACCGGCGAGGAGGCTCTGACCGCCGCCGACGAATTCCAGCCCGATCTGGTGGTGCTCGATGTGATGCTGCCCGACCTGGACGGCTTCGAAGTCGCTCGCCGGCTCCGCGACAAGGGTCAGAGCACCCCGGTGCTGTTTCTGACCGCCCGGCATTCGGTGGAGGACCGGATCTCCGGCCTGACCGTGGGAGCCGACGATTACGTCACCAAACCCTTCAGCCTCGAGGAGGTCGTGCTGCGGATCCGGGCCATCCTTCGTCGCGCCCGGATCTCCGAGCCCGCCGATACCGGAGTGCTGCGCTACGCCGATCTCGAGATGGACGAGGAAGCACATATCGTCCGCAGGGCCGGCAAGGTCGTCGACCTTTCGCCGACCGAGTTCAATCTGCTTCGGTACCTGATGGACAACGCCGGACGTGTGGTCTCCAAAGCCCAGATCCTGGATCGGGTCTGGAGCTACGACTTCGGCGGTGACGGCCGCATTGTCGAGTCCTACATCTACTACCTGCGAAAGAAGGTGGACCAGAGCGATACGCCGCTGATCCACACCCTGCGCGGGGTCGGCTATACGCTTCGCCTGCCGAGAGGCCCGAGCGAATGAAGACCCTGCGCTCCCGGATGGTGGTGACCGTGGTGGGTCTGGCCGCGCTCGCCCTGTTGGTGACCAACATCGCCGGGGTGCTGGTGCTGCGCAACTATCTCACCGATCGGCTGGACACCGAGGTGACCCGGCTCGGCCAACTCGCCCGGGCCTACTCCAGCGATCCACACCGCTCTCCGGGCGGGCGGCAGGACGAGGGTGGTGGCTTCCCGAAAGGGGTTGGCGACGCTGCCATTTTCATCGTTTACGACAGCGCGGGCAATCTGGTGCCCGGCCCACGCAACATTGATGCCGCCGATGGCCCAAGTCTGGGCAGCTTCGACGAAATCAAACAGCGTGCCGAACAGAACGCGATCCAAACCGCGACCAATGTGGACAGTGGCGAACGCTTTCGGGTCAAGGTAATCAAGACGCCGCAGGGCGGGTACGCGGTGGCCGCGATTTCGCTTGAGCGCGTGGACAACACGGTGAACCAGATGACCGCGATCGGGCTGGGCGTCAGCCTTGCCGTGCTGATCGGCCTGGGTCTGGCCTCCTACTACATCGTGGGTTTCGGTCTCAAGCCACTGACCCGGATGGAGCAGGCCGCGGCGGCCATCGCCGACGGCGACCTCACTCTGCGAGTCCCGGACACCGACCCGCGCACCGAGGCCGGGCGGCTCGGGCTCGCCCTCAACACCATGCTCGGCCGCATCGAGGCGGCCGTTGACGCTCGCTTCGCCTCTGAGCAGCGGCTGCGCCAGTTCCTGGCGGATGCGTCGCATGAATTGCGAACGCCGCTGACCTCGATCCGTGGCTTCGCCGAGCTCTATCGCCGCGGTGGCAGCCCACCCGGCCCAGAGCTGGACGAGACCATGTCCCGCATCGAGAACGAGGCAGCCCGGATGGGACTGCTGGTCGAAGATCTCCTGGTGCTCGCCGCACTCGACGAGGAACGGCCACTGCGCCGTTCCCAAGTCGACCTGCTCGCGGTCGCCGCCGACACGGTTCGCGACGCTCACGTCCGCAGTCCACATCGGACGGTCTCGCTCACCGACTTCGAGCCGGTCACGGTCTCCGGCGACGAACACCGGCTGCGCCAGGTCACCACCAACCTTGTGACCAATGCGCTCCAGCACACGCCGACCGACGCCCGCGTCACGTTGCGGGTCTCCGCGTCGGAAAACGTTGCCATGCTTGAAGTCAGCGACACCGGCCCGGGCGTACCCCCGGAACACGCCCCGCACATCTTCGAACGCCTCTATCGCGCCGACCCGCACCGCGCCCGCAGCCACGGCGGCGCCGGGTTGGGCCTGGCCATCGCGAATTCGATCGTCAAAGCCCACGGCGGACGAATAGAGCTCGCCAACACCCCCGGCTCCGGCGCCACCTTCCGCGTCCTGCTCCCGTTGACTTAGCCCACCTTCCCCTTCGCGACAACTCCACAGGAGTTGCTGTTATGACGTCGCGGATAACAGCAACTCCTGTGGAGTTGCGACTAGACGCGGCGGGTGGCGAGGGCGGATCGGGCCAGGTCGGCGGCGGTCTGGGTGAGCGGTAGGACTGCTTCGAGCTCATCGGCATTGCGGCGCCACTTGCCCGGGTCAGGTGCGGAGATCTGCGAACCCGACAACGGCAACGGCGCCGTCAACGGGCGATCGTAAGACCAGCCGAGGAAGTCGCAGATCCGCCCGATCTCCTTGGCGGGCTCGGCCACCAGGTGCCGGAAATCGGCCACGTACCAACGATCCTCGGGTAGGGCGGTGCAATCTTCGAGGAGCAGCTGGGTTGCGGTCGCCCACTGGCGAGCGGCTATTTCCGGTACACCCCTGGAATTAAGCTCCTGCCACCCGGGAATGAGCAGGAAGGACCAGGTCGGGCCGGCCCATCCGGGCAGATCCGGATAGGTCTTGAACTTAGGTGGCGGCACGCGCCAACCCTCGATCATGCTGTTGATGGTCTCGACCGGCTCGCGGTGGATGTAAATGAAGCGCGCGTCCGGATAGGCGGCAGCAAAGAATGGCACCCGCAGACAGTTCTTCGGGGTCTTCTCCAACAGGGTCGGGCGATCCCCGGCTGACGGGGCGCGGCCGTCTCGATCGCTCATTCGAGCGATCAGCCGCCGGGTCAATTCATCCACGATGTGCGGTTGCGCATCGGCCGCAAGAAGCCGGTTGGAATCCCATCCTCTGTCCCGCGGATGAAGCCCAGGAATGGTTTCGATGAGCAGATGGCTCTCTCGCTTGGTCGTCCACGCGTCCGGCGCCTCGGATAGGACCTTGTAAAGCAGTGTGCTGCCGGAACGGGGCGGCGAGAGGATGAAGACCGGTCGTTCCAGGCTGGTTGGCATGGCCGTTATGCTCCGTCGGCTCATATGACTGCGTCAATTGCCCATGTCTCCACTGTGGAGTGCACTGTCGATCTGCTAGCACCACGCAGCGGATGGCCGGTACTGTCTTTCACGCTGGCTCACGTGGGGACATAGCCAAGGACGGTTCCGCACACGTGATAGGAGGCGAAGGTGTTGCGCAGCCTGGCCCCTCGAAGCGGACGAGCGGGTCTCGTTTCGTTGCTGGCGGCGGGAGCAATCAACGCCATCGGCTCCAAAATGTCCCTTCTTGCGGTGCCCTGGCTCGTTCTGGTGACAACCGGCAGTCCGGTGAAAATGGGGCTCGTCGGGCTCGCGCAGACGCTGCCCTACGTGATTTCCGGGATCGTCGGCACGCCATTGGTCGACCGATTTGGCATGCGGCTGGTCTCGATCCTCAACGACGTCTTGAGTGCGCTGATCGTCGCGAGCATCGCGCTCTTCGCTCAATATGACTTCAGCATCCTCATGACACTCGCCGCGCTGATGGGGACGGTGCAGGGCGTGGGCGACCGGGCCAAGCGGGTCCTGCTCCAGCCCGTAGCCGAGGCGGCAGGCGTGGGCATGCCTCGCGTTGTCGCGATCTTCGCCAGCCTCAATCGCGTCAACACTTTGGTCGGTCTCGCCATCGGCGGTCTTGTCATCGCTTGGATTGGGCCGATCGGCGCACTCTGGGTGGACGCAAGCTCCTACGCGCTTTGCGCCGCCCTGGTCATCCTGCTGGTTCATCTCCCAAAGACAGAAACCCATGCGGAGGCACCCGAGCCGAAAGCCAAGGAGCCCTATTTCACCGCACTGCGCAACGGATTCGGCTTCCTGCGCAACGACCGGCTGCTGCTGAGCATCGTCGGCATGATGTTCGTGACGAACATGTTCAACCAGGCCAGCGGTATTGTGCTGATTCCGCTGTGGGTGATGCAGGAGTTCAACTCACCGGTCGCGCTCGGCTGGGTCGGCGGCTCGCTCGCGCTGGGCGCCATCCTTGGCAATCTTGCCTTTATCGGGCTGGTGAACCGGCTGCCTCGCTACTTCACGTTCATCGTGGGCTATTTCATTGGCGGCGCGCCCAGGTTCCTCGTCCTTGGACTTACCAACGATCTGCGCATCGTGCTTGGCGTGACCTTCGTGGCCGGCATCGCCTCGTCGGTCATCAATCCGGTCTATGGCGCTCTGCTCTACGAGCGCATTCCGAAGCAGTTGCAGGCACGCGTCTTCGGGCTCACCGGCGCGTTCATCTTCGGCGGGATCCCGCTTGGTGGCCTGGTCGGCGCTTGGTTCGTCACCGGCTTCGGCCTCAAGGGCGCACTGATAATGGCCGGTCTGCTCTATTTCGCGGCAACGCTTTCCCCAATTTTCGGGTACCGGATCTGGAAGCAGATGGACTTCGCCCCAACCGATCCGGCGATGGCCGCCCGCAGGACGCCTCCGCCGCTGCCGGACTGGGTCGAGTCATTCATCGCCCTCGGCCACCGATACCTGCCTCCGTCGGTGACCGGTGCCGTCCAGCCACCGATCACTGTGACACTCACCTATGCCCATCGCGAATGGACGGTCGCCGCAACGCAAGGTCGCCGAGTACTGAGCGAACCTCGCCCGATCATGGGATCCGAAGTCCTGCAGAAGATCAAAGTGCTCGACCTGCCCGAGGTGTACGAGACCGTCGAACAGATCCACACGGCCGATGTGGCAAGGCTTTCCCTCCGGGCGCAACACCTCCGGGCTTCAATCAGTGCCCGCGAGGCGGTCATCGCCGATCTCGCGGACGCCCGGCACTTCCAGGTATCGCGCTACCTCCCGTAGCCACTACCATCGCCAGATGCACATCGCTTTCATTGGACTTCCCCTATCCGGGCATATCAACCCGACCCTGGAAACGGTGCGAGAGCTTGTCCGCCGTGGACATCGAGTCACCTACCCAACCACGGGCAATCGGGTAGCTCAGATCGCCGTCACCGGCGCCTCGCCGAAGACCTACCAGTCGACGTTCACCAGCGATTCGGAGGTGCCGGGGCGGGATCAATGGATGACCCAGATGCGGATTGCGATGGTGGGAGAGACCTCCGAAGTGCTGCCACAACTACTGGCTTTGTACGAGGGGGACCTGCCGGATCTCGTGGTGCATGACCGGGCGGCTTTCGCGGGCCGGTTGCTCGCCGCGAAACACAAGCTGCCGACTGTCCAAATTGTTCCTACCTTCGCGGCCAACGAACGTTGGGCGGTCACCCACAAGTTCGCGCCCGTCGACACATCGGCACCGGAACACAAGGTGTACCAAACGAAGCTCAAGGAGCTGTTGGAGCGACACGAGATCGCGTGGGAGGACCTGGCTCCCGCCCCTCGGCAGATCTCCTACATTCCCAAGGCATTCCAGTACCACGGCGAGACCTTCGGCGACGACACCGTCTTTGTCGGCCCGTGTCTTCGCCCCGCCACCGGTGACTGGAAACCGCGCGGTGACGGCAAGCCGGTCCTGCTGGTCGCGATGGGCACCATGGGCACCGCGACGGCCGACTTCTACCGCCGATGCCTTCAAGTCTTCGATGACAGCTGGCATGTGGTGATGTCGATCGGGGATCGTCTCGATCCGGCGACGCTTGGCCTGGTACCAGCCAACTTTGAGGTGTTGCGTTTTGTGCCGCAGCTTGATGTGCTCGCCGAAGCGAGCGCCCTGATCTGCCACGGCGGGATGGGCAGCACCATGGAGGCGCTGTATTTCGGGGTGCCCACGGTGCAGGTGCCGACGACTCCGGAGCAGGAGGCGACCGCCGCTCGCGTGGTGGAGCTGGGCCTTGGCGACCAGTTGGCACTAAGCGATGATCCGCGACCGGCGGTCGAGCGGGTGGCCTCGGATCAGGCTATGGCGCAACGGATTCAGGCCATGCGGCAGGAAATCCGGAACGCGCCCGGCGCCACCCTCGCCGCCGACGTCATCGAAGGTCGTAGCTGAATGCGTTAGCGGTTTCCCGGATCTCCTCGCCGTCAAGCAGCTCGCGCATGTCCGCGGGCAGCTCCTTCCACTTGCGCAGCTCCCGCATGCCTTCGCCTCGCTTGCCGTGCATGTGAATCCGCCGGTCGAACACGGTCATGTCGAAGGCTGCCGGGTCCAGCCCGGTGAAGTCACCGAGGAGCTCAACCGTCCTTTGTGGATCGGCGGTGTAGTCCTCGTACCGGAACGTGAGCACCGGAACGTCCTGTGGCGCAGTCAAACTCGAGGCCACCCGAAGCCAGCTCGCGATAACGTCCTCGGTGGACTTGCGGGGCCACTTCCCCTTGGTCTCCCACTCATCAATGCTGGAAAGGATGTCGCGGGGGTCACGTACCAACCCGACCACCTTCAGATCGGGGAAGAACCGTTGCAAGCGCTTGGCAAAGTCCAGCCCGTGCCGCACCTCCTTGAACCCCCACACGCGTTCGCGACGGTAAAGCTGCTCGACGAAGCCGCGAAAGGCTCCCTCAATGTGATCGGGCGGCGGGATCAGGTTGGCGATGAAGGCCTGATAGCCCGCGGCTTCGAAGTCCTGTCGCGCCGCTTGCCCGGCAAGGGAATCGCTGCGAGCGACCAACGTCTCGGCTGCCGCAAGCAACGACTCCAGGTGCCCACCGTTTTCGCCCCAGATAAACGCATCTGGATGAGATATCAGCAACCGTTGCATCAGCGTGCTTCCGCACCGCTGCCCCGTGCCCAGGATCAGAAGAGGAAACGAATCGTTCACAGCCCAAGTACACCAGGATTAAGGATTCCGTGCGGATCAAGGGTTTGCTTGACCGCCCGAAGAGCAAGGGCAAACGGCTCAGTCGGCGTGTACCAGGGAAGATGGTCACGGCCAACGGCATGGTGATGAGTGATCGTGCCGCCATTGGCGACCAACGCCGCGCTCGCCTTGGCTTTCAACTCGTCCCAGATCTCCACTTCTGCTCCCCTTCGACCGGCTGCGTAGACCGTGAAATACGGCGCCGGCCCATCGGGGTACACATGAGTGAAGCGGCACGTAACGAAGGCAGGAGAGACAGCTTCGAGCACGGCGATGTGCAACCGCTCGAAATTGGACCAAGTGCACGCGGTCTCGAAGGTCTCCACTACCACACCCAATCGCGCCAACCCGTCGCGTAAGTAGGGCGCCTTGAGGAAGGTGCCGCGCCACTGATCGGCCTCGGCCACCAAACCCCCATGACTCGCGCAGATCTCCACAGCCCGCTGCATCGCAACGGAGACTGGATGATCCGCCGACTCGAATCCGAGAATCAACCGGCTTGCCCCGTCCGAGGCTCCGGCTCCCAACATCGACTCTAACGGGTCGAGCAGGCGGCAATTGGCCGGGCCGAGCCCGGATTGAGCGATCTCCCGCGTGGCTGCCACAGCTCGCTGATAGTCCTCAAAGGACACTGCCGCGCTCTCCTTGAAGCTTGGTCTCCGCTGCACCCGAACCCACGCCTCGGTGATGACACCGAGCGCCCCTTCTGAGCCCAGCCACAGTCGATTGGGCTCGGGTCCCGCGCCGGAAGCCGGAACCCGTTGCGTCTCAGCGACTCCGGCCGGGGTGACCACTCGCATCGACTCCACGAGGTCGTCGATGTGCGTGTACCCGGTGGCGAAGTGACCACCTGCCCTCGTCGCAAGCCAGCCGCCTAGCGTTGAGAATTCGAAGCTCTGCGGATAGTGCCGTAGCGTCAAACCATGCGGCCGCAAGCGATCCTCCAATGCGGGGCCGAAGATGCCCGCTTGCGCCCGCACGGCAAGGCTTGTCTCGTCAATCTCGAGCACCTTGTCCATGTTGGACAGATCCATGACCGTCATCGGCCGTTCCGGCCCGCGATACTCGATGCCGCCGACGACGCTCGTCCCGCCGCCGAAGGGGATCACCGCCGCGTTGGCCTGCGCCGCCCACTCCAGCACCCGTTCCACCTCGTCCTCGTTGGCCGGGTACCACACCCAGTCCGGCGGGCGAGTCAGCTCGCCGCGCAGATTGCGGATCACGTCGCGATAGGCCTTGCCATGCGTATGCGCCGCCCTCGTTTCGGCGTCGTCGCGCCGGGCTACGCCGATCTCCGATGGATTGAGCCCCTCCTTTAGAGCGGAGACCTCTGGGATCGGCGTCACGTCGCCGTCCAAGGGCAGCAGGTCACGCACCCGTTTGGCCAGCTGATCCAGGCCTTCCTGATCGAGTGCCTGATCTTCCCAGCCCCAACCCCACCACGATCGCTTACGCATCTCCCTAGGATGCGGAGGTGGCTTTCTACTCACAAGTAGCTGACGACAGATTTGAGTCGAACGAATTCACCCGCGGACCCTGGGACGCGGAGTCGCAGCACGCCGGTCCACCGGCCGCGTTGCTCGGGCGAGCCGTGGAGAAGGTGGCCCGGCCGGACATGCGGGTCGCGCGGCTGACCTTCGACATCTCCAAGCCAGTCCCGATCGCACCCATGATGGTGACGACGTCGACCGTGCGCGAGGGACGCAGCGTGGCCATCATCGAAGCCGCTATCGAGCCCTACATGCGATGCCAGGCGCTGCTGATCCGGACCCTCGCCGATGCCGCGCCTACGATCGCCATGCCTCCACCGTCCTTCGACGACGCCTCGCCTAAACCCTTCTTCCCGGTCCCGTGGGAGATCGGCTATCACACCTCGATGGAGGTGCGTTTCTCCGAAGGTGCCTTCACCGAGCGCGGCGCGGCGACCTGCTGGATGCGACCAAGGATCCCGCTCGTGGAAGGCGAGGAGATCAGCCCGCTGGCGCGGGTGCTCGTGGCGGCCGACTCCGGCAACGGGGTCAGCAACGTCCTCGATTTCCAGGAGCATGTGTTTATCAACCCTGATCTGACCGTCCACCTTGTCCGGTATCCGGTCGGCGAATGGGTTTGTTTGCAGGCCACCACGTCGATCGACAGCACCGGGATCGGAATGGCCGACACCGCGCTGCACGATGAACTGGGCCAGATTGGGCGTGCCGCACAAAGCCTCTTCGTGAATCCACGGTAGTCCGCTACATTTGTAGCGTGACGAATGTGGATGTAGCGATTGTTGGGGCCGGCCCAACAGGGCTGGCATTGGCATGCGAGCTTCGCCTCGCCGGAGTCGGCTGTGTGGTGCTGGAACGGCGCTCCGACGAGCCCAACCTGACCCGCGCCTTCGCCGTTCACGCGCGCACTCTTGAGCTTCTGGACGCTCGCGGCCTGGCCGATCAGCTTGTGCCACTTGGGATCCCGGTCACCACGGTGCAACCCGCACCCGGAGCGACCTTGAGCTTGCAGGAGCTTTCCACTGGGTACCCGATGGTGCTGATCGTGGCCCAAAGTGGCACTGAGCGATTGCTCGAACAACGTGCTCGCGAGTTGGGTGCCGAGATCGTGCGCGGTGCCGAAGTGGTCGGCCTGACCCAGGACGCTGACGGAGTCACGCTTGAAGTCAAAGGCTCGCAACAGGTTCGCGCGTCCTATGTAGTCGGAGCTGACGGCGCGCACAGCGCCATCCGCGACCTCATCGGCGTGGACTTCGTCGGAAAGCAATACGAGACGCACATCATCCTGGCTGACGTAACGCTCACCCGGGCACCAGCCGAAACCCTCTTCGGGGTCAGTACGCACAAGGGTTTGGTGCTGTTCGTTCCGTTCGGCGACGAGTGGTTCCGCGCGATCGTCTGGGATCGCACGCGGGAGGAAGTCCCGCTCGACGAGCCCGTCACGCTGACCGAGCTGCAGGAGTCGTTCCGCCGCATCGCGGGCGATGACTTCGGGATGGGCGAGCCACGTTGGCGTACAAGGTTTCTCAGCGAACGCCGGCAGGCACGCAAATACCGGGTCGGCCGGGTCTTCCTTGCCGGCGACGCGGCGCACGTCCATTCCCCGATCGGCGGTCAGGGCATGAACACCGGCATCCAGGATGCGATGAACCTGGGTTGGAAGCTCGCTGCGGCGTTGCGCGGCAACGACTTCCCCGGATTGCTTGACTCGTATCAGGAGGAGCGGCATCCGGTCGGCGAAGGCGTGCTGAAGATGACCGACGCGCTCTACAAATTGGTGATGTCCGGTTCACGGTTTGGCACAGTGCTGCGACGCGCACTGATCCGCCTTGTGGTCCGCCTGGCCCCCGCCCGCAAAAGGCTGGCTGAGCGGCTCTCCGGCATCGGGATCTGGTACAACCGGCCCAAGGGTTCGCACCCATGGACGGGCCGCCGCATGCCATATAGTCGCGAGGTCTACGAGGCGTTGCGCGAAGGCAAGTTCGTCCTGATCGGGAGCACGCCCGACGGCTGGTCCGATCGTGTCGTCTCGGCGACCTCCCCAGGCTCGCCTGCCTTCGTGCTCGTCCGTCCGGACGGATATGTGGCCTGGGCAAGCGACACGAGCGATGGCCTCCAATCGGCTCTTGGACACTGGTGCGGTGCCGCCGTTTAACGAAGCCCGCCGCGATCGCCTCGCCGACGCCGCCATCGAGATCCTCGCCCGGGACGGCGCCAAGGGTCTGACGCACCGTGCCGTGGATGCCGAGGCGGGCGAACCCGTCGGCACCACTTCGCGATACTTCCGCTCGCGCGACGCGCTGATGCACGGCGCCGCCGACCGAGCGCGGGCACTGCACTTCTCCGATCTGGGCCGGCCGGCCAAATCCCCCGCTGATCATCTCGCCGACATGGTCCACAGCGCCCTGACGCAGAACCGTTCCCGGCATCTCGCCATGCTCGAGCTTTTTCTCGAATCCAACCGCCGGCCCGGGCTGCGTGCGGCGCTCGCCGAGACCAGAGCCGCCCAGATCCAACTCATCCGTCGCATGCACAAGGCGGCAGGCATCAACCTGACCACGCATCAGGCGACCACGCTGGTGGCCACGATCACCGGCCTGGTCTTCATGGGCCTCACCACCCCTGACGCGATCGGCCTGCGCTCCGCGGACGACGCCCGCCGGATGGTCCGGGGCATGATAGGACCATGCTGACGCTGGAAAAGGGCGAGCCGCTGGCACTCGCGGTGACCGAAGCCATCCAGACCGGGGACGTCGATATGCTGCGAAGCCTGCTCGAGGAACATCCGGGTCTTGCCACGAGCCGCATCGTCGATGAGCGCAGATGCGGTCGTTCGTTATTGCACGTGGCCACCGACTTCCCCGGCCTCTACCCGCAGCGGGTGCAGACTTTGCAGCTGTTGCTCGCGGCAGGTGCCGACATCAATGTTCGCTTTGTCGGCTTCCACTCCGAAACTCCGCTGCATTGGGCGGCCAGCAACGACGATGTCGCCATGGTCGAGGCTCTGCTCGAGGCGGGAGCCGACATCGAGGCGGACGGCGGTGTCATCGGCAACGGCACTCCACTGGCGGACGCCGTCGCGTTTGGACAGTGGCAGGCCGCTCGGGCGCTGCTGTCTCGCGGAGCTCAAACCACGCTTTGGCAGGCCGCCGCCCTAGGTCTCATGGACCGCCTGACCATCGAGGCAACCCCGGACGAAATCACGAATGCCTTCTGGTGCGCCTGCCACGGTGGCCAGCGGGAAGCAGCAGCATTCCTGCTCAACCATGGTGCGCAGCTCAACTGGGTGGGCTACGACGGGTTAACGCCCCTGCAGGCGGCCGAGCGCAGTCAAGCAACCGAGCTTGTGCGGTGGCTTCGTGAGCGGGGTGCCCAGTAGATTAGAGCACCATGAATCCCATGGTTGCCCTCTCCCTCGTCACCTCGATGTCCGTGGGCATAGTGCAGCACCATCCGACCTGGACGGCCACCGCCGACACCGGAGTGACAGCGCGCCTTCGCGGCCTTTCCGCGGTGAGCGCCGAAGTGGCCTGGGCCAGCGGCAGCGCCGGCACCGTGCTGCGGACAGTCAACGGCGGCGACAGCTGGCAGCAGGTCGGCCCGCCCGACACCACTGACCTACAGTTCCGCGACATTGAAGCCTTCGACGCCAACAACGCCGTGATCCTGGCGATCGGGCCGGGTGAGTCGTCGCGGGTGTACACCACCTCCGACGGTGGTGGTAGCTGGCGCGAGACCTTCCGCAACACCGATCCCAATGCCTTCTACGACTGCATGGCCTTCACCGATCGCCGGCACGGGCTGGCCCTCTCCGACCCGGTCGATGGCAAGTTCCGGATTCTGTCCACATCGGACGGCGGCGGCTCCTGGAGCGTCCTACCCAGCGACGGCATGCCTTTGGCGCTTGAGGGCGAGTTTGCCTTTGCGGCCAGCGGCACCTGCCTTGTCACCGCCGACTTCGGCCACGACGCTTGGTTCGCGACCGGTGGTGGCGCGACTTCGCGGGTGTTCCATTCCCGTAACGGTGGGCGCACCTGGACCGTTACCGACACCCCGATTCCCAGCGGGCCGTCGGCCGGGATCTACTCGCTTGCCTTCCGGGACCCGTTACACGGTGTCGCAGTAGGTGGCGACTTCCTTACGCCGACAACTGCACCAGACGCGGCTGCGGTTACTCGCGACGGCGGTCGCACCTGGACTTCGGCCGAAAAGGAACCGGGCGAGTACCGCTCCGGCTCGGCCTGGCTGCCCTTGAGTAGCCATAGCGCGATCGCAGTCGGCCCCACCGGAAGCGACATCACCTACAACGGCGGCAAGACTTGGACCCGTTTCGACACCAGCAGTCTGGACTCGGTGGACTGCGCACCTTGGCGATACCGCGCCTGCTGGGGATCCGGGGAAAACGGCCGGATAGTCAAACTCCAGCGCTAGCTTCTTCCAGGCCGCCCTCGGCCCACCCGAGGGCGGCCTTCTATCCGACATAAGGGCTATCGCCTTCGGTGAGATGGCGCTGGAGGCGGAGTCTCACGGTGTCGTGGATAGGCAATGAGTCGAGCTCATCAAGGCGGATGAACCGGACCTCCGTGGACTCGTCGCTGACCGCGATCTCGCCGCCGATCACCTTGCCGTAGAACGTGACGTTGAATTCTTGGCGTACTTCGCCGTCTGCGTAGGCGATGACGTGTTGCGGATCGGTGTAGATACCGAGTAGCCCAGTGATCTCAATGTCGAGACCGCCTTCTTCCTTGACCTCGCGGATAACGCGCTGCTCCAAGGTTTCCCCGAGGTCCATGATCCCGCCAGGCAAAGCCCAGTTGCCAGAGTCAGCGCGGCGTTGCATCAGGATGCGGCCGTGTTCATCGGTCACGAGGGCTGAACCACCAGCCACGAGGCTGTTTGCCTTGGGAGCGCGGGGGTCTCGATAGAAATCAGGCCGGCCGCTCATCGACTCTCCTGCCTGTGGAACGGGGTGATGGTTTGCCAGATCTGCTCGAACTGGTCTGCG
Organism: Micromonosporaceae bacterium; assembly: GCA_003543035.1. GTDB lineage: Bacteria > Actinomycetota > Actinomycetes > Mycobacteriales > Micromonosporaceae > Rhizocola. The sequence continues at coordinate 22,600 of DPJL01000314.1, forward strand.
AACGAGGCGAACATACCGTGCGGCGACAGCTTCACGTGTGAGGGCAGACCGTGGTTGCACCGGATAAGGTCGGATCATGCGGGTAGGCATCATCATCCTTCCGGACCAGGCCTGGTCTAAGGCGAGCGAGCGATGGCGGCGGTCCGAGGATTACGGCTTCGATCACGCGTGGACCTATGACCACCTGGGTTGGCGCGACCTGGTTGATGGGCCTTGGTTTGACGCGGTACCGGTCCTCACCGCGGCGGCACTGATAACTTCGAGGATCCGTCTTGGCACGATGGTCGCCTCGCCGAACTTCCGGCATCCGGTGCACTTTGCGCGTGCGGTGACGGCGATCGACGACGTCTCGAAGGGCCGGCTGACCCTCGGTATGGGCGCCGGCGGGTTCGGGTTTGACGCCACCGTTCTCAGCCAGCCGGAGCTTTCCCCGCGTGGGCGAGCGGACCGATTCGCTGAATTCGTTGAGCTGCTTGACATGTTGCTGACCGAGGAACGAGTCACGTGGCGTGGCGCGCACTATGGTGCGGTCGATGCACGGAGTACGCCGGGTTGCGTTCAGAAACCGAGAGCGCCGTTCGTCATAGCTGCCAACGGGCCACGGGGGATGCAGCTCGCCGCCCGCTTCGGCCAAGGCTGGGTAACCAACGGCGGCAAGGCCGATGATCTCGAGGGATGGTGGCGATCAGTCGCGAAGTTGGCCCGCCGTTTCGAGGAGACGGGTTCCACAGCGGACAGGTACCTACAGCTCGACGCTGCACCGGTCTTCTCCCTCTCCAGCGCGGATTACTTCGCCGACGCGGTCGGCCGCGCCGCGGACCTCGGCTTCACCGATGTGCTCACCCACTGGCCGCGCGCCGACAGTTGGTATGCGGGCAGCGAATCCGTCCTGGAGGAGGTCGCCGTCAACGTCTTGCCGACGCTGCAGGCAACAACTCCACAGGAGTTGCCGTTTAGCGGGCCGTCATAACAGCAACTCCTGTGGAGTTGCGACAAGAGGCCGGGGGTTAGAAGGAGCGGGCGGCGCCGTCGATGCGCAGACCGACGGAGTCGCCGACGGCGGGGATGGTATGGCCGACAACGCGTGACGTGAGGTCCATGCCGTCGGTGAGGCGCAGCGCCAGCACGGCGTCGTGGCCGTGGAAGTCTCGGCGTACCACGACCGCGTCGACGCCCGAGGTCAAAACGATCTGCTCCGGCCGGATCAGCGCACGCCCACCCGAACCAACGACCGCCACTCCGGCCAGCAGCGGGTGCTCGGCGGGAAGCCAGACTGCTTCACCTACGAAGCCGGCGACCCAAGGATCGACAGGTGAGGCATACACGTCGATCGGCGCTCCACTTTGGACGATGACACCATCTCGCATCACCGCAAGGGAATCCGCGATCGACAACGCCTCGCCCTGATCGTGGGTAACCAGTACGCCGGTTGCCCTGTCCGCCCTCAATGCCTCACGGACATCGCGTCGTAGATCGGAGCGCAGGGCCGCATCGAGCGCGCTGAACGGCTCATCCAACAACACCACCGGCGGACGGGGAGCAAGCGCTCGCGCCACGGCAACCCGCTGTTGCTGTCCACCGGACAGCTGATGCGGCATCCGATCGCCGAACCCGCCCAGCCCGACGAGCTCCAACACTTCGTTTACCCGGCCGGCTCGGCGGGCGGTGCGATCGAGCCCGAAGGCGACGTTGTCGAAGACCGACAGATG
>DPJL01000314.1:24631-40125 GCA_003543035.1 Micromonosporaceae bacterium
CGTCCGTCCACCACGATCCGGCCCGCGTCCACCCGTTCGAAGCCCGCCACGCAACGGAGAAGTGTGGTCTTCCCGCATCCAGATGGGCCGAGAACGGCGGCAAGATGTCCTGATTGGACAGTGAGCTCAATCCCGGCGAGTGCCGAGACGCGGCCGTAGCGCTTGTGTAAGCCGGTGACAATGAGTTCAGCCATAGCGCGTCAACCACCAGGTCGGGAGAGCAGCGATAAGGACAAGGACCGCGGCGTATGGTGCCGCGGCGGCGAATTCTGCCGTGTTGGTGTGGGTCCACAACTCGGTGGCCAGAGTGTCAAAACCGGTGGGCCGCAACAACAGCGAGGCAGGAAGTTCCTTCATGCAGGTAAGGAACACGAGTGCGGCTCCGGCACCGATTCCCGGCGCCGCGAGCGGTGCGGTTACTCGCCGCAGCACCTGAAGCGGCCGGGTGCCAAGCGATCGAGCCACTTCTTCCAACACCGGAGGCGACTGAGCCACAGCCGTGCTCACGGCCCCTACCGCGAGCGGTAGGAAGAGTGCGGCGTAGGCAAGGGCAAGCAGCCAAACCGTTTGGTAGAGCGGGTAAACCACCCGGATGCCGAAGAACACCAGGGAAAGTCCGATGACGAGGCCGGGTAGCGCGTGCGATAGGTACGCGAGACGGTCGAGCACTGTGACGATCGGACCGGGCGACCGGGCGCCCAATAGCCCGACCGGAAACGCGAGCAGCAGCGTCAGGAGTGCGCCGAGCGCGGCCGCCCAAAGCGAGTTGCTTGCCGCGGCAACCACTTCGCCCACTGATCCAGGACGCGAAACCCCGGCGCCGAACCAGCGGACAAGGCTGTAGGCCGGGACGCCTAACGCGAGCGCGCCCACACCGGCCAGCCCGAGAAGAGCGGGAAAGCGCCACAGCCCGAGGTGGACAATGGAATGCGGTCTCCGGGCGCCACCGCCGACCCGGGCATAGCGAGCGCCCCGGCGCCGGGTCATGTTCTCCCCCACCAACAATGCGACCGTCAGCACGACCAGCACGGTGGCCAAGACGAGCGCACCCGTGCGGTCGAAACCGAGGTTCATCGAGGTGAAAATGGCGCGGGTAAAGACATCCACCCGCACGATCGAGACCGCCCCGAAGTCGGAGAGCACATACAGCGCCACCAGCAGGCCACCGGCCGCCACGGCCGGGCGGATCTGGCGCAGGGTCACCGAAACGAAGGTGGACCAAGGCCCTCGGCCCAACGATCGGGCGACCTCTTCCTGAGCCGGGTCCGAGCCCGCCAACGCGGCGGCCGCGGGCAGGTACACATATGGGTAGGAACACAGGATCAAAACCAGTGCCGCGTCCCAGAATCCCTCGAAGTCGTCCACAGTGGACACCCAGGAAAAGCCAGCGACATAGGTGGGTACGGCCAAAGGCAGCGCGGCGAGAACGCCAAAAGTACGCCGGGCCGGCATGTCCGTCCGCCCCACCAGGAAGGCCGTCGCGACCCCGAGCACGACGCATGCCCCGGTCACCACGGCGGCCAGGGCAAGGCTTCGCGTGGCGAGCACCCCGGTCCGGCGCGTGAACAGTTCTCCGGCTATTTGCGTCCAGCCGGCCTCGCTGACTCGTACCCCCAAATAGAAAAGGGGTATAAGCGCAACCGCGCTGGTCACCACCGCGGCGGTGACCAGCGTCGGAGACGGGCGGCGGCTCAGGCGAGCCCCGTTTCCTTGATCAGGTCGGTGGTGGCCTTGAGCGTGTCAAGGTCGTTGAGGTCGACCGATGGCACCTTGAGTGCCTTGAGCTCGGGCAGGTTCGGCGCGGTGGCGACGCCCGCGATCAGCGGGTATTCGTAGGTCTTCTCCGCAAAGTACTTCTGGCCCTCGGTTCCGAGCAGGTAGTCCACGAAGACCTTCACATCCGGGTCCTTCTCGGCCTTCTTCATGATGCCCAGACCGGCCACGTTGACCAGCGCGCCGATGTCGCCCTCGGGGAAGAAGTGCAGCTGTGCCTTGAGTTTGTCGGCGGTCGTGCCGTCAGCCTTGGCCTTCTCGTAAACGTAGTAGTGATTGACGAGACCCACGGAAAGCTTGCCGGAGTTGACGTCCGCGACAATCTGGCCGTTGTTCGGTCGGATCTGCGCCTCATTTGCCTTGAGCCCGGTCAGGAATTCCTTGGCTTTGGCCTCACCCTGTTGCACCCGCAGTGCGGTCACGAAAGCCTGGAACGAACCATTGGTCGGAGCGATGCCGACCTTGCCCTTCCACTTGGGATCGGTCAGCTCCAGCACCGACTTGGGCAGCTGGTCCTTGGTCACCAGGTCGGAGTTGTAAACCAGGACCCGCGAACGGCCCGTCACTCCCACCCATTCGCCAGTCTTCGCCTGGTAGGCGGTGGGCACCTTGCTCAGGACGTCTGCGGGCAGCTTGCTGAACAGGCCCTTCTTGGCGACCGCGCCGAGCGCTCCGGCGTCCTGCGCGAAGAAGAGATCGGCCGGGCTCTTGTCGCCCTCCTCAAGGAGCTGGGCAGCCATAGCCGCGGTATCCCCGTAACGCACTTCGACGGTGATGCCACTGGCCGTCTTGAAGTTCTCCAGCAGCGGCTTGATCAGTGACTCGGAACGTCCACTGTAGACAGTGATCTTTTTGTCCGACTGAGGAGCGGTGTCGGCAGGCTTAGTGTCGTTGGCGCACGCGGTCGCACTGAGCGCGACCAGAGCCAGGGCAGTGCTCGCCAGGAGCTTGCGCATCGGGGTCTCCATCTTTGGAAAGGCTAGCCTAACTCAGGGGAGGCTAACCTTCACTATCGGTGGAACGCAAGTCGGTCGCAAGGACCGACTAAGGTGGGCTCGTGTTGGCACAGCAGCGGCAGGTCGCGATCCTCGAGCGGGTGCGACTGCACGGTGGCGTGAGGGTCAGTGACCTCGTGGTGGAGTTCGGCGTGTCCGACATGACCATCCGGCGCGACCTCGAGACGCTCGCCGATCAAGGTCTGGTGGCAAAGGTGCACGGCGGGGCCACGTCTGTGCGCCCTGGGTCGACCGAGGAGCCCGGTTTCGCGGCGAAGTCTGTGCGCAATCGGCAGGAGAAGTCCGCCATCGCTGCCCGGGCCGCCGAGCTCGCCCGGCCGGGTATGGCAGTGGCACTCTCGGCCGGGACAACGACCGCCGAGCTTGCCTTTCGCCTCGTATCAATTCCTGAGCTGACCGTCGTGACGAATTCGGTGCCGGTTGCCGACGTCTTCTACCGGTCCGGCCGTCCAGATCAGACAGTCGTGCTGACCGGTGGTGTCCGCACACCGTCGGACGCGCTCGTCGGGCCGGTCGCGGTGGCCGCCATCCGCACCTTCCACCTCGATCTGCTCTTCCTCGGGGTACACGGGATGAGCGAGCGCGCGGGTTTCACCACGCCCAACCTAATGGAGGCGGAGACCGACCGGGCACTGGTCGCGGCGGCCGGAAAACTGATCGTGCTCGCCGATCACTCCAAATGGGATCTGCTCGGCATTTCCACGATCGCCGACCTCTCCGACGCTCACGTGCTCGTCACCGATTCGGGTCTGCCGAGTTCCGCTCGGGCCACGCTCACCGACTTCGTCGGCGAGCTGGTCATCGCCAATTAGCAACTCGGCGAACCGCAGCCATCGCCATGCCGGGCGGTGCTGCTGAACGGGACTGGCCGAATCCCGCTGATCGAGGTTCCCGAAACGTTCAGCAACGTCCCGGGCCGCCCGCGACGGAATACTGGCTGATGGCCGCGAACCCCGACAGCCGGGTGATTCTGGTCCAGCTTCATTCCACGAAGATCGTTCTCGTGAAGCCGTGATCCGGCCGGAGTCGCCCGGCTAGGTTCGGATCATGGGTGCAGGCGGCCTGCACGGCCACGATCACGGGCCCGAGCTGGAGATGCCACCCGCTCCGGAACAGGTCCGGCGGATCATCGCCGCGATCATCATGCCTTTGGTGGCTGCCACGATCGTGGGGCTGATCGTGCTGTGGCCACGTGGCGATGCCCCGATCCAGAGCACCGACACCCAGGTCAGGCTGCGTGGCCGCGTCGAATCAGCGACCCCTGCGTGCCCGAGGGGAACACCCGCCACACCCGACGGTCCATGTGGGACGGCCGTAGTCCGCGTCGGCGATCAGCTTCTCAACGCCACCGTGCCGTCTGGGGCCAGTGCTCCCACGATCAAGTCCGGCGATCGGGTGGTCGTTGCGGCTGCACCTGGTACCAGCCGATATGCCGTAGTAGACCATGACCGCAGCCAAGCGCTCCTCATCGTCGTAGCCCTCTTTGCCGCCGCAGTGATTGCTTTTGCCCGCTGGCGCGGGCTCACCAGTCTCTTCGGCTTGGCCGTCAGCTTCGGCGTGCTGCTCGTCTTCGTGCTCCCCGCGATTCAGCGCGGGGAGTCGCCGCTGCCGGTGGCGATCGTGGGCTCAGCCGCGATCATGTTTGCGGTGATCTATCTAACCCATGGGGTCAGTGTGAGCACTTCGATCGCCGTCCTCGGGACGCTCGGATCGCTTGTGCTGACCGGGTTTCTCGGGTTGGCAGTGACCGCGGCGATGCGGCTGACCGGCTCGGGCACGGACGAGGCGGCGATCCTCAGCAACGTGCTTTCCGGTGTGGACCTGCGAGGTCTGCTGCTCGCCGGCATCATCATCGGCACCTTGGGTGTGCTCGACGACGTGACGATCACGCAGACCAGCATCGTGAACGAGCTGGCTCAGGCGGATCCGTCGCTGTCCGGGCGGCAGCTCTACACCTCAGCGATAAGGGTCGGCCGGGCGCACGTGGCGTCGGTGGTCAACACGATAATCCTGGCGTATGCCGGTGCTTCGCTCCCGCTGATGCTGCTGTTGGTCACGGCCGGCACGAGCACGATGGACGTGCTCACGACTCAGGCGATCTCCGCCGAGATCGTGCGCAGCGTGGTGGGGACGATCGGGTTGATTGCCGCGGTACCGATTACCACCGCACTAGCCGCCTGGATCTCGGTCAAACGCCGGATTTCCGGCTGATCCCGGCGTTAGCGTGAATCATGACCGAAAGCAGCATGTCCGCGGACGCTCTGCCTCCCGACGAACGGGAGTTCGTCGAAGACCTGACCGGCTCCGGCTGGCTGAGCTTCGCCGGCCTCCTGATCCTTCTGCTCGGGATCGTGAACGCGCTCGAGGGGATCGTGGCGCTCTGGAATGACAAGTACGGAGCCTTCATCGGTGGCAGCTTCTACCTCTTCGATCTGACCTGGTGGGGAATCATCCACGCGGCGCTGGGTGTGTTGATGATCGCCGTCGGCGTCGGCATCCTGGCCGGTCAGGAGTGGGCGCGCGGTCTCGGCGTGGGCCTGGCGGGAGCGGCTGCGATCATCCAGATGCTCTATCTGACCAGCGCTCCACTCTGGTCACTGGTCAACATCGGGATATGCATCTTGGTGATCTACGCACTCGTGGTGCCACCGCGCGGCGCAATCGCCGACTAGCCGCCCTCAGCCGCTCTCTCTTGATCCGCGTGATCAGGGAGTTCTGCGCGCGGCGCGCCGGCGACACGCCGGTGAGACTCCCTGATCACGCGGATCTTGCCGGGGGCGTGGCACCGCCCCCGGCAAGAGTCAGCTCAGCGGAACGTCCAACCAGGACGGTCCGCTGAAGACCACAGTGTCGAAAGCATCGTTGTCGTCGAGGTAGAAGCCGTCGTGCCCGTCGACCACCAACGCTAGCTTGTGCCCGGCCGGAACATCCCAGCTGACCGCAGGTAGGCGAAGGTCGATGTCGCGCGTGACGCCGGCCCCGGTTCGCCATGAGTAAGGCGCGTGGGTGATGAGCCTGCCGTTGCCGGCCCAGTCCATGTCGTAAAGATAGGCCACGAGAGTCCCGTCGGACTTCTCCGGCCGGATTCTCAGGTGCATCGTAGGTGCCCCACGCAATCCAAGCGCCGCATCCGAAGAAGCCACCCACACTCCCGCATTGATCCGGCTGACCGCGGGTAGCCAGGCCGTCGCGAGCGGGCCGGTGAGCGCCTGCAATCCGTTCGACAGCAGGATCACGCCGCCGTGGGCCACCGTGTCCGGGTTGATCTCCGCGCTGCGAGACCAGCCGCTCGTGGGTGTGCCGCCCAATGCACCTGTGCCGGTCCAGAAGTTGACCTCGCCGAGGCCCATCCGGGTTGTTGCTGTCGGCCAGGCCGAGAAGGACTCGGTCGGTCCTCCGGTCAAGGAGCGCAACACAATCGGCCGCTCGGTGTCGATGCCATTGCCGATTCCCATCAGGTACCGGTCAAACCATCGCCGGACCGAGGTCCAAACCCGATTGTCGAGCCCGATCAGGCCGGTCAATTCGGGAATGGCGTGATCGCCCGGGGCGAGTTCCAAGCGCTTCGGTCCGGCCAGAGCGCCGTAGAAGTCGACGAGCTGGTTCGGCGGGAATATGGAGTCGCCATAGCCGTTGGCCATCAGGATGGCCGGGCGGTTGGCGTTGATGGCACCCAGATACGTTGCAGCGGAACGAATCCGGGCGAAGTTCTTAACGCCTTCGATGTTTCGGTAGGCATAGAAGTCGGCCAGGGTCGAGTTCAGCTCGGCGCTCGGGTGGCCGAGCAACTGCGCCGCACCGCCGAGCAGTGCACTGGATTGGAGTCGGCGAGTGTCACTGCCGTAAAGCGAGGCCACGAGATCGGTCCAGCCGCTGAGTGAGGCGACCGCTTTGACGCGACTGTCGTGACCGGAGGCGAGCAGGCTGATGCCGCCGCCATAGGAGACCCCGGACATGCCAATGCGGGTCAGGTCTGCGGTCGTGTTGGGACCGAGCCAGTCCAGCACTCGCGACACGTCTGCCATGTCGAGCGGGCCGGCCGTGTCGATTTCGCCGCCGGAGGCCCACCATCCGCGCGGGGTGTAGGAAAGAACCGTGTACCCGCCCTCGGCCAGTTTCCGGGCTTGGGCAAGGTATTCGAGGTCGTTGAGACCCCAGCTGGAGGGGAAGACGATCGCTGGATGCCGGCCGGCACTGGTCGGCTCGATGACGTTGGCTTTGAGGACTACTCCACCGCCGACGGCGATGTCGACGAAACGAAAACCCGTTGTGGCGGCGGCCTGGGCGGGGGTGCCCAGGCCGACCAGCACGAGGGTGACAGCAAGCAGGAGAGGGACGGTTCTCCGCATGGCGACCCCATTTCGGTAAAGTTACCGAGAGGTAACCACGCGGTGTGCTAGATCACAATACCCGCGGGTAACTAGCCTCGCGGGCCGCCCGCGACATAGATGACCTGACCCGTGACAAAACCGGCGCCCTCGCTGGCCAGGAACGAGATCGTGTGCGCCACGTCAGCCGGGTAGCCAACCCGGCGAACCGGAGTTTCCGCAGCCCTAGCGGCTTGGAATTGTTCGAAGTCGACGCCGACTCGAGCGGCGGTGGCGGCGGTCATCTCGGTGACGATAAAGCCGGGAGCCACCGCGTTCGCGGTGATGCCAAATTGGCCGAGCTCGATGGCAAGGGTCTTGGTGAGGCCCTGCATTCCCGCCTTCGCCGCGGCGTAGTTTGCCTGACCCCGGTTGCCGAGCGCAGACGTGCTGGAGAGGTTCACGATCCGGCCGTACTTCTGCTCCACCATGTACTTCTGCGCGGTCCGGCTGCAGAGAAATGCTCCCCGCAGGTGTACCGACATAACGGTGTCCCAGTCGTCGACCGACATCTTGAAGAGCAGGTTGTCGCGCAGCACCCCGGCGTTGTTGACCAGCACGGCCGGCGGGCCCAGCTCGGCGTTGATGCGCTCGAAGGCAGCTGTCACGCTGGCCTCGTCCGACACGTCAGTGCTGATCGCCAGTGCACCGCCCTCGGGCTCCCCGGCGAAGTTAAGGTCCAGGGCCGCAACGGCGAACCCGTCCTCGGCGAGGCGTTTTGCGGTGGCCGCGCCGATACCCCGGCCAGCGCCGGTGACTACTGCAACTCTCTGGGTCATGCCCGAGAGACTAGTAAGCTCCGCGAGCTCGCACGACCGCGCCCACCGTCTTCCACATGATCAGAAGGTCGGTCATCAGCGACCAGTTCTCCACGTAGTAGAGGTCGAGCCGGATGCCGTCCTCCCAGGTCAGGTCGGAGCGTCCGCTCACCTGCCACAGCCCGGTGATGCCCGGCTTGACCAGCAGCCGCCGTGCGACGTCCCCGTCGTACTGCGCGACCTCGCTCGGCAGCGGGGGACGCGGCCCAACAAGGCTCATCGACCCGCCCATCACGTTGAGCAGCTGCGGCAGCTCGTCCAGCGAGTAGCGGCGCAAGAGCCGGCCCACCGCGGTGACCCGGGGATCGTTGCGCATCTTGAAGAGCAGCCCGTCACCCTCGTTGAGGTGACTCAGCTCGGCCAAACGTGCTTCGGCGTCGCTGAACATGGTGCGGAACTTGTAGACATCGAACTCTTCGCCGTCCTGGCCCACCCGGCGCTGCCGGAAGAACACCGGGCCCTTGCTGCCGAACTTGATGCTCACCGCGATCAGCAGCAGCAGCGGCGAAATGAGCAGCAGGCCGAGCCCGGCCAGGAACTTGTCGGTCAGTCCTTTCACGACCTTCGCGCGCCCGTTGAGATCGGGCGGCTCGACGTGGATCAGGGGGAGGCCGGCGACCGGGCGGGTGCGGATGCGAGGACCGGCGACGTCAGTGAGAGCGGGAGCCACGACGAGGTCGATGCCGCTTCCTTCAAGCTGCCAGCCGAGGCGGCGTAGCCGCGAGGCGGTCAACTCGGACGAATTCGTAATGGCGATCGTGTCGGCCTCGGCAGCGGTAGCCGCCTCGACGATGGTGCGAAACGAGCCCACGATCGGCACATCGCCAAGGTGCTGGGCGGTGGGCGCGGAAAGGGCGTGGGGGATACAGGCGCCGACAACTCGGTACCCGGTCCAAGCCTCCCGGCGCAACTGCCCGACGAGTTCCATCACGTGCGGGACGTCGCCGACCACGAGCACTCGATGTGACCAGCCCAGCCCACGAGCCCGGGCCCGGTGCAGCCATCGCCGGGCTATCCATCTTGCACTGAGCAAGCCCGACGTTCCGATGACGAAGGTGAAGCCGAGGAAGAGCCGGGAGACGCCCGGGTCGAACACATAGCCGCTGATGGCGATGATCCCGGCGAGCCGGAAGCTCGACTGCATTACGTGGCGATACTCCTCGGCGCCATAGCCGAGCACCCGGGGGTCGTAGCAATGCAGCAACCGCAACGAAAGCAGCCAGGCGAGGATGAGAATGCCACCGACCAAACCGTAGGGCGGAACATCTCCGATCGGGCCGCCGTCTTCGGCGAACCGGAGCAGGAAACCACCGATCGCGGCGACAGTGATAACCGTCACATCGACGATGGCCACAGTCCGCACGTAGGAGCGCAATCGAGCCCGACCCAGCGCCATTACGCTGATCGGGGTCCTCGAGGAGAGAGTGCTGACGACCGTGGTCACCGGCATATCTTCGTGCCAGAACGTGAATGCGAGCACCGTTCAGACAGAAAGTAGTCAGAAGAATACTGTTCTTCGCGGTTTAGAACAGGCAAACAATGAATCGATGGTCACCCGGCGTGAATACGCAATGAATAGCGGCTACAAGCACGTGTCGGCCGTAGTTGTTGTCGAGTCCCGAGATCTAGCGTTGGGGCATGCAGAGGCGCTTCTTGATGTGCCGGCCGAGCTACTTCGCCGTGACATACAAAATCAACCCGTGGATGGACCCGTCAGCTCCTTATGACACCTCACTGGCCATCGATCAGTGGGAGTCGCTCGTAAGCGCCTACAAGGAGCTTGGCCACCGGATCGACTTCATCGAGCCACTGCCCGGCCTGCCCGACATGGTCTTCGCCGCCAACGGCGGCACCGTGATCGACGGGAAGATGTTCACCGCGCAGTTCCGCCACGCCGAGCGGGCCGACGAGGCCCCGGCCTACCGCGACTGGGCCGAGCGCGCCGGTTTCGAGGTGCACGAGGCGAAGCATGTCAACGAGGGTGAGGGCGACCTCCTACTCGCTGGCGACTATCTGTTGGCAGGCACCGGTTTCCGCACCGCCCACGCCGCACACCTTGAGGCGCAGGAGCTCTTCGGCCGCCCGGTCATTTCACTGCAGTTGGTCGACCCGCGCTTCTACCACCTGGACACCGCGATTGCCGTGCTCTCCGGCTCCAACGGCGAGAAGCCGGCCAACATCGCCTACCTGCCGGAGGCCTTCTCTCCGGGCAGCCAGGCCGTGCTGCGCCAGCTCTACCCGAACGCGGTCATCGCCAACGTCGCCGACGGCGAAGTGCTCGGTCTCAACGCCGTCTCCGACGGCCACAACGTCGTGCTTGCCGTGCAGGCCACCAACCTGGCCAACGAGTTGCGCAAGGCGGGGTATAACCCGGTACCGGTCGATGTCTCGGAATTGCGGCTGGCCGGCGGCGGACCCAAGTGCTGCACCCTGGAGCTGAGGTCGGCATGAGCCACGCCCTTACCCCGGGTGCCGTTGCCGACGCGGAACGCTGGACCGCGCACAACTACCACCCGCTGCCGGTGGTCATCTCCGAGGCCGAGGGCGCGTGGGTCACCGACATCGACGGAAAACGTTACCTGGACTGCCTTGCGGGCTACTCCGCACTTAACTTCGGGCACCGTCACCCGCAGCTGATCGCCGCGGCGCACGCCCAGCTCGACCGGCTGACGCTGACCTCGCGAGCCTTTGTGCACGACCAGTTTGCCGAGTTCTGCCATCGGCTCGCCGAGCTCACCGGGCAGGATCTGGTGCTGCCGATGAACACTGGCGCGGAAGCCGTCGAGACGGCAATCAAAGTCGCTCGCAAATGGGGGTACCGGGTCAAAGGCGTTAAAGCCAACCAAGCGAAGATCATCGTGGCGGCCGACAACTTCCACGGTCGCACCACGACGATCGTCAGCTTCTCCACCGACCCGGATGCGAAGACCGACTACGGCCCATACACGCCCGGCTTCGAGATCGTGCCCTACGGTTCGCTGGAAGCGATTGAGCGGGCCATAGACGAGAACACCGTCGCGGTCATGCTCGAGCCGATCCAGGGCGAGGCCGGGGTGCTCGTGCCACCCGACGGTTACCTGACCGCGGTTAGCAAGCTGTGTAAGGAAAACAACGTTCTCTTCCTCGCCGACGAGATCCAAAGTGGACTCGGCCGGACGGGTGAGACCTTCGCCGTCGATCACGAGGGCGTCAAGCCGGACATGCACATTCTCGGCAAGGCATTGGGCGGCGGCATCGTTCCGGTCTCCGCGGTGGCTGCGTCGCAGGAGGTGCTCGGCGTCCTCAAGCCGGGTCAGCATGGCTCGACCTTCGGCGGAAACCCGTTGGCCTGTGCGGTGGCGATCGAGGTGATCAAGCTGCTGGAGAAGGGCGAATACCAGCAACGGTCGGCCGACCTGGGAGCCCGCATGCATGAACAGTTGCAGGCGTTGGTGGGCAAGGGTGTTACCGGTGTCCGAGGCCGCGGTCTCTGGGCGGGCGTGGACATCGACCCGGCGCTGATGACCGGGCGTCAGGTGTCCGAGGCGTTGATGGGCCGGGGTGTGCTGGCCAAGGACACCCACGGCTCGACGCTTCGGCTTGCGCCACCGCTGGTCATCACCGCCGACGAGGTCGATCTCGCGGTGGCGCGGCTGACGGAAGTGCTAGCCACCACGTAGCAACTCCACAGGAGTTGCTGTTCTCGGCGACGCCTAAGCCGCAACTCCTGTGGAGTTGCGGCTTAGTTGGGGCGGAAGATCATCGTGGGGGCCTCGGCAACCACGGAGCCGTCAAGCTGCCGTGTGCTCGAGAGCGCCCCCAACCGTCCAAACTCGACACCGGGGAAGAGCTCGACGATGTCCGAGGCGCCAAGCGTCCGGTGGGCTCCCTTGCTCAGAGTCAGCTCGCCGTCGGCGGCGCCACCGAGCCGCACGATGGTGCCGTTCATGCTCATGTCGGTGACCGAAATCCCTTGCGGGGTAAGGGCTACCGACACGTGTGACCGGCTCACCTTGGCCCGGCCCTCTTCGCTGAGCCATTGCCCGAGCACCAGACCGCCGCCTTCAGGCGCGCGGCCCACCACAACCGGGGCCGCGGCTGTGACGACGAAGCGGGTGCGGATGATGCCGTCCACCCGGATCGCCAGCACCTGTTGGGGCGCGCGGGGACCGGTGTCGTTCAGGGGTGCGTCGTGCCGGGGGCAACCGGGCTGAGCCGCTCGCAATCGCGGCACGGGCTGGCCGCTGCTGCGCCGCATCTGGCCGAAGTTGCCGCACTCCGGGTCGGGGCACTGCCACCAACGGGCCATCATCCGCTGCCCCACCTGAGACGGGCCGTGCGGGATCGAGTTGCGCGGGTTGAGCACTGCGCCGCCGGCGCCAGATAGTGGCGCCCATGTTGCCGGCAGTGAACGGGAGATCACCGGAAGGCCGGTCAGCTCGGACACCTCGACCACCCGCTGCCCCGCTCCCTGCACCACTTCCACCAGACCGTCATCGGCCCAGCGCCGCATCACCATGCGCTCGTTGGAAGTCAGATCCTGGTTGGACAGCAGGGATTTGTCGACGATGCAGTAGGCGATGACCTGCTCCTCGCCGACCTGACGGGCCAGCGCGTCAATGACCAGGCCCAGCCGCAACAGGTTGGCCGGGCGGCCGCCGCCCCCGTCGAGATCGGCGCAATACATCATCTCGGCGACGTCGAGCACGCCCGCAGCTAGTGCGGGGTCAGTACCGAGACGGCGCTCTATCGCATCAAGGACCTGGCTGACCTCAAACCGCATGCGCCCGAGACTACTTGAGGATTCGCGCCTTCTCCTCCACGAACTCCTCGTCTGTCAACTTTCCGCGATCGTGCAGGTCGGATAGCAGCTTCAGATCGTGTTCGCGCTCTTCCCTTGTCGCACCTGTTGGCCGAAATATCAGATATATCAGGGTACCGAGGAACGGTGCGAAGACCACGAGAACGATCCACAGCGCCTTGACCCAACCTTCTATGTCGTCGCGCCGGAAGATGTCGACGATCGCAAATCCCCAAATGAGCAGTAGCGGGATGAAGATCAACAGTAGCCAGAAGACATCCCAGAAATCCATATGTGTATTTTCAGGTCATTCGGGAGACCGCGTCTCGCAATCGCCCCAGATCCCTCAGCCGCCCCTCGTAGGTGATGGCCAGCCCGACCAGCAGCAGCCCGCCGATCGCCAGCGGGATCCAGGCCGGCACCATCTGCCACACCAGCACCAACTCGTGCACGGCCAGCAGGAGCAGGGTCGCCCCGCCCAGCAGGAAGGGTGCCTGGCGGCGCCAGACCGCTCCGGCGATGGTGACAGCCAGCGCACCGGCGCCTAGCAGCAGCCGGCGCAGGGTCTGATCCGGCTGGATGAGCACAGCGGCCAGGCTTGGCAGGAGTGCCGCACCTAGGGCTGGGCCGTAGCCGAGCCAACTCGACAGGTCAGCCCGCTTTCGCGCGGCCATCACGCCCACCACGATCGCCAGGACTGCGACCGGCAACGTATAGGCCTCAAGCGTTTCCACCTTCTCGGCCTGCAACAGCAGGATCCAGGCAAACCAGATCAGCGCCGCCGCGATCGAAGCCCTTGGCACGGTTTGGCGTCGCAAGGCGGTCAGTCCTATCGCGACTCCCCAGATCGCCAAAACGCCTGCGGCAGCGCGGGGTGAGCCATTGCAGAGGGCAAGAGCCACCGCAGCGCTGGAATGCGCGGCGGCTTCGGCAGCCGGACCTGCACCACGCGATAGCGGCGTATACGCGATGACCAGCAGCAGCGCCGCAGCGACGAGCACAAGATAAGCGGTGACATCGGGGTTCAGGCTGGCCGCCTGGCCGATTGAGACGGCAAGGAGCACCTTCGCCGCCGCCCCGGCCAGCCAAGCGAGAATCCGGATCTCCTTGGCCTTCGCGCTCGTGGCGACCACCACCGCTGCGACGCTGATCAGCGCGAAAGCCGTTATGGTGGACCATTTCTCGGGCAGCGCACCGGCCAGACCCGGCAGAATCAGAAGCGCACCAACCACTCCCAGGACCGGGTCCTTGCCCCGAAGCGTCGCCACGACCACCATCGCCAGCCCACCCAGCAGGGTCACCGCGGGGATCACCGGCCACGGCACCTCGAAGACGGCCAGCCACATCAACGCCGGGATCACCGCGGCGAAGGCGATGACCCGCACCGATCGCAGCGTGGCAAGTGGGACGAGCAGGAGCGTGACCGCGATCGCATGCAGCATCGGCACATGCGGCGTCTGAGAGTTGCCGGCCCAGATCCGTTCGACGTTTCCGATCGGTTCGAGCAACACTGAGTACCAGCTGGCACCTGTCCACAGCAGCGTCACGAAAGCGGGCAGCAGCGGAGCCCAGCGAACCCAAGCCCACTTGCCACCGAAGCCGAAGATGGTCATCGCCACCGCCGAGGCGGCCGCGTACACAGCCTGCGACTCGTTGCCCGGCAAGTCCGGCCACAGCGGATAGAGGGCGATCAGCATTCCGGCGACCACGTGGTAGCCGCGGAAGAGCTTGGCAGTCCCCAAAAGCGGGACGGCGAGCACGACCAGCAGCAGCACGCGCCACGAAGCAACCTGGTCTCCGCCGAACGCGGCTACCGCCGTGAAAGCCAGCCAGGGCAACAACAGGTCGACGAATCCGGCGGCGATGCCCCCGAGCGAATACCGTCCCTCGATGGTGACGCCCGGCCGGAAGAGACTCCGGGGTGCGGCTGTGGACACCACAAGCCCAATCACCACAACGGCTGTCATCACGAGCATGGCGCGCATTGGCGAGCCCTGCCCGACCATGAGCGCGTGGCCGATGAGTAGCAGTGCGCCCACGCTCTTGGCCGCGAGCCCAAACCTGCCCGGCACAGTCAGCGCCCAGACCAACAAACCGGCCGCTATCACCAGATCGATCGTCGGGGCGGCCCACGCGGCGACCGGCGGCCAGCCTGGCGCTGCCAAGGCAAGCGCGACGAGCCCGGCGACAACGGCCAGTTTCCGTGCCACACCAGGAGCAAGGAGCGCTCCGGCCCCGACCAGGAGCACGAGCGAAACCGGCAACTCCCATTGATACGCGCCGTCGAGCAGTTTCGGCTCAGCCGCGTGCCACCACGGGATGGCCGCCCCGATGTTTTGCACCCCAAGGGCTGCGGCCCAGATGAACGCGACTGCGCCCGGCAGCAAAAGGGAAATCGTGGCACCCCATCGCGCACCGATGCTCCACGGCCCGGGAATGACTCGGACCGCATACCAGGTCAGCAGGACAGCTACCGCGGCAACGGCGGAGTGGATCACGAAGTATCGCTCGTTCGAGAGCTGATCCAGCGGACGGAGCACCGCCGCAACCACGGCCAAGACCACCACCGCGCCCGCGATGCCCTGATGCACCCGTTGCCCGCTGATCCAGGCTCCTGCGGCGAACACCAGCGCAACGGCAACCAGGACAAGCGATGCCCGGATGCTGCCCGTGCTCCACTCCGTCACGGCCAAGCCGACGGCGACCAGTAGGGCCAGCCCGTGGAAGCCCCACGCCAGGA
>DPJL01000314.1:40385-54451 GCA_003543035.1 Micromonosporaceae bacterium
AAGACCAGCGCCCAGATGTCCACTTTTGCCGACGACTCGGCAAAGTACAGCGGCAGCACCGGTTGCGCCGCCGCGAGTGCGATGAACCGCGGCCCCGTCAGCTTGAACAGTTGCGCATAGCCAAACCCAGCCGCAGCGGTGATGGCGAAAACCGTTCCGGCGTAAAAGCTGCCGTCCCAGTTGTCTTTGATCCCGCCCAGGTTCACGAACCAGGCCGCATAACCGTCGAGCAGCAGGAGGAACAGGCCCAGTGCGGCAAACGTTTCGGCGGTCGCGTTCAGCCCGCGCTTGCGCACCAGCGGCGGCACGGCGAGCGTGGCCAGAGTGACCGCGCTGAGGATGGCCGCCCGGCCGGTGACACCGTAGGTCGCCCAGGCAACTGCGGTGAAGACGAGCGCTGCGGTGCCGAGCAGTAGACCGCCGAGAATGAACAGCAGGTTCTGCACCGTACGGGGTGCCGCTTCGGCTCGCGTGGGAGCGGGCGTGGCAGCGGCGGGAGGCGCTGAGGCCGGGTACGACATCGGGACTGTGGGCAGCGAGGGTGAGGAGCGCTCCATCGCGACAGCGGTCCGCACTGCGGTGGCGTAGAGCTCACGTTGCCGGCGCACCTCGGAGAGCTCAGCGGCGAGCCCTTCGTAGGCCAGCTTGGCCTGATCGACCCGTTGCCGGAGGTCGAGAATGCGATGGTCGAGCGTGATGACCGCGGCCGCATTCGGGTCCGGGGCCCGGCCACAGCCCGGACACGCGTGCTCAAGCGTGGTCAGGGTGTGGCACACCGGACACGGATAGGCCGACTCCTCATTCATGAGCGACAGCATGCCGTAGCCGCGCACGCAGCACTATCCGGCACTGTACTCATTCTTGGCGCGGCGAAATACTCAGTCGCGTATGTTCAGAATCATGATCTTCGGAGGCGCGATCTCCCTGGTCACGGGCTTGATCATGGCGCTCTGGCCGGGTAAGACCCTACTGTTCGTCGCCGTACTCATCGGTGTCTGGCTGCTGGTCATCGGGATTGTCCGCATCGTCCAAGCATTCCTGCGCAAAGACCTCTCCCGGGGCAAACGTGTCCTCATTGGAGTGTCCGGCCTGCTTTATCTCGTCGTAGGCGCTATCTGCCTGCGTGACCTGTTCACGTCACTCACTCTGCTCGCAGTTGTCATCGGTCTGGTGTGGACAGTCGGCGGGGCGGCCGAATTCGCCGCAGGCTTCCCCAAGGTGTGGCCGACCATCATCGGGCTACTCAGCATCGCCGCTGGGGTGATCTTGTTCCTCTGGCCCGAGCCATCCCTCACCGCCATCGCGACCATTGCCGGGATATGGCTAATTGCCGTCGGCCTGATCCAGATCACCCTTGCCCTGCTTGCCTTCCGCCGCTCCCGGGCTATAAACACCATGTCGGATGCCCGCGGGGCTTCAGACCGCTCCTCCCGCGACGCCGCCACCTCCGCTGTGGGTCAAACCCCGCCCGCGTCAACGCCGTCCGCCTGATCACCGTGATCAGGGAGTTTGGCGCGCGGCGCGCCGACGACACGCCCACAGAACTCCCTGATCACCGCGATCATGGGTTGGGTTGCAGTCAGAGGCCGACGGCGGCGAGGTAGTCGCGGGAGGCGGTGTAGGCGGAGCTGACCCGATGCCGCACGCCGGCCGTATTGCGGTAGGCCCATGGGCTTTCGTCGCCCTCATCGCCACCGGGCAGCACATGCACCCGCACGCCGGGCGGGACAAGGTCGATCTCGCTGGCGAAACGAGCCCGCCGAGCCAGCTCTAGCGCCACAGTCGCGGCCTCCCACGGACGCTCCGGCGGGGTCAGCGGCTTATCGATCCGTCCTACTTGGAGGACATAGATATCCGTGGCTCCGAGATCGACAGCCCTGCCCACCGGGGTCGGGCAAACGATTGAGCCATCGATGAAGTGTTCGCCGTCGATGGCGAGCGGTGGGAGTACGCCGGGGACGGCCGCTGCTGCCATCACGGCGGGCAGGACGGCACCTTCGGTGAACCAGTGCTCGGCCGACCGCTCGATGCTCGCAGCGACCAGATGCAGCGGCACTTTGAGGTCGGCGAAGATGAGGTTCCTGCCCAGGTGACGTTCGAGCATCCGTTTGAGCGGGGCCGGGTTGTGCAGATGGTTACGAGTGGCGAAGCGCCGCATCTGGCGGGGCACCGAGTCGCCGTAGACCTCGCTCATCTCCGGGCTCGCCCAGAGCCGCACCAGATCGTCGATGACCGAGGGGACCGGGGCCACCGCCACCATGGCCGCGTTGATGGCCCCGATCGAAGTCGCGACCAGCACGTCGGGCAGGATCTGCGCCCGGAATAGGGCTCGCAGCATCCCTACCTCGACCGCGCCAAGCACTCCCCCGCCACCCAGCACGAACCCAACGGGACCATTCCCCACCCCACCACCATAGAAGTCGCCGGCCTTCCCTGGTGGATGAAGGCCGGCGACTGGTCTGTCCAGGTTCAGATGGCTAACCAAAGCGCAGGTGCGCTCACCGGATCCCATCCCGGCAGCGATGTGTGCGCCTGCCGGCACTGGTAGTTACGGCCTTGGTAGCTGACCCTTGCCCCGACCGCGTAGGCGACACCCGTTGCCCACGCTGGATATTGACCCGTCGGAGTCACCGAAGGCGACGGGGACGCAGATGGCGACACCGACGGAGATACGGAAGGTGAGACTGAAGGCGAGACGGATGCCGACGGTGAGGTCGTTCCGCCGCAAGGACCCTCGTCCGCCCAGACATCAGCGGAGCCCGGCGTCTCGTTCTGGGTCCACCACTTCGCCCGCCAGGTGCGGTTGTTGTAGGTGACCTTCATCCCACCGGTGTAAATGGACTGTGCGTTCCACTGCGGGTTGGTGCATCCGGCCGGCGGACTTCCGGTCGGCGAACCTGTTGGCGAGGAGGTGGCAGTGGGGGAACCGGTCGGGGCCACGCCACCACGGCCATAGTTGACCGCCAGGTTGTAGGTCTGGCCACCGAAGGTGAGCGTGTAATTCGACGGGCCTGAGATCGGGAGCTTGTAGTCGAGCGTCAGCTCGGCGAAAGCGCCCGGCGCGATCGACTGCCACGATGGCAACGTCAACTTCACCTGATGGAAGTCGCCGTCCAAACCGCCGACGTTGTTGCCGCTGTGACCCGGGGTCACCGTCATGCCCCAACCCGACTGCTGGCCGACGTTGCTCGGCGCGGCGGTGGCCACGTCGAAGTCCAGCACCGAGCCACCCGGGATGGTGGTCGTCGAGTTGTTGACGATCCTGAGCTCCGGGTTGATCGGATAGTTGGAGTCGCCGAGGGCGAATCCGCTGATCTGGACATCCACGTTCAACGTGTTCGCCGGCATCGCGGTGTTGGACTTTGACGCCCCGTACGGACTCGCGACAGTCAGCTTGCTGTGCAACAGGTTGGTCAGGGTGTTGCCCATCCGGTACTCGCCTGCTGCGGTGTTGTAGGCATAGTCACCGGCCAACTCCCAGATCATGATGCCGCCGAGGCCCTTGTTCACGACGTAGTCGGCCTTCGCGCCGAGCGACTGCTCGTCCTCGGTGGACAGGAAGACGCTCTTGGACGCGTTCCACAACCAAGGCGCGACAAGCGTGGAGTTGTAGTGCCTCGCGTAGGTGCCGGAAAGACCTTCGGTCACGCCATAGGCAGCGCGATAGGAGCCGGCGATGCCATTCTCGAGGTTCTTCGCATGCCACATCGGATTCGATCCCGCGGGCTCCTCGTTGCCGGAGGTATCGTTGTCGTGCCAGAGGTTGTCAATCCCGGTCGCCCCATTACCGCAAGGACTTTGTGTTCCGGGGGGACAGTTGGCCGTCTTCGGGGCTGTGCCCCACAACCCATTGGTACCACCGGTGACGCCCTTCCAACCGCGGGTGTAGTAAGGCACCCCGATGTTGACGCGTCCACTTTGGACAGAGCCGCGGAAGTAGTGGTAGGCCCAGTCGGTGTTGAGGTATCCGATGCCCGAGTAGGCGGTGTAGACGCCGGCTGCGGCGAGCTCGCCGTCCGCGCCATCATCGTAGAGCGCCGCATTCGGCCCGACGAACTTGTTCCACGCACCGTGCAGGTCATAGGACATGATGTTGATGTAGTCCAGGTACTGCGTGGACTGGTAGGCCTCCATGCCGCGAAGCAGCCAGCCGGAAGCGGGCGCGGCCACGGTCAGCATGTAGTACTTGCCGTCGGCCGCGGCAGCCGCGTCGAGCTTCTCCCGCAACGTCTTCATCAGCACCAGGTAGGAGGCGTTGAGCCCGGCCCGCTTCGCGTTGGCTTGAGCGAAGTCGAGCGGGTTACCCGCGTCCGCATTGGACGTCGGGTACTCGTAGTCGATGTCGACGCCGTTGAATCCATAGGTCCGGATGAACGCGACCGCAGAATCGGCGAAAGCGTTGATGCCACTCGTGTTCACGCCACCGCTCGAGTTGGTGGTCATCCGATAGAAGCCGCCCTGATCCTGCCGGGCGCCTGCGTCGTCGAAGTACCCGCCGGTCTCCGCCCATCCGCCGACGCTGATCAGCGTCTTCACATTCGGGTTGGCCATCTTGTATTTGTTGAGCAGGTTGAAGTGCCCCGTATACGAGTAGGCCGAATCCATTTCGGCTCCGGGAACCCCGGGCCAGGTCATGTTGGTGGCCGGGTTGTTAGCGGCTGATGGGGTACCCACCGAAATCTTGTTTTGGTTGTCCACGTGCGCAAAGGCGTAGTTGATGTGGGTGACCTTGTCCCAGGGGATATTGCTCGCCAGATACGAAGGCCGGCCGTCCTTGCCGTGGCGCCAAGAGGTGAAGTAGCCGATGACGCGGCGCGGGTGGCTCGAGCCCATCGTCTCGCGGCCGTTGCTGTCGTAGGCGGTGCAATAGGGCGTCAGGACGCCCGGGGTTCGATAGAGCCCGTCGGGCCGGCAGGTTTCGTGGTCGACGGCTGAGGCCGCAGAGCCCGCGATAGCGATGGCAGCACCGGTCGCCGCGAGGCCAGTCACCGCCGCGATGATCAGATTAACCAGGGGTTTGCGTTGCATTGCTCACAGCTCCCAGGGCGCGCATTAACCTATTAGGAAAGTTTGCTAAAAGTTAATCCTGTGACTGGCGCCACGCAAGAGGTGGAGGCAAATGTTTAAGGCTGGCTTGAGGGCAGCTCGCGGATAACGAAATTGCGGAACATGACCTCATAGGACGGGCGCAAAGGTACAAGGTTCACTGGCTGGCCAAGGCCCAGAATCACCTTGCCGCGCGGATAGCTGTCGTTGGTGACCTGGCCCATTGGCAGCTCCACCCCATTGTGGAGGAACGTGATGACGTTGCCCCGGACAATGATGCCGGCGCGGAAGGTCTGCTTGAGCTTTACCTTCTCTGGGAGCGGAATGGTCCGTACGCTCACCAGCTCCGGCTTCGGCTTCAAGGTCTCATCGTGCAGATAGAGCTGATAGCGGTCTTCACAAAGTGACACGAGGAAGCCGCGGCGGCCGTCCCACCGGAACCAGATCCCGGCGCAGCTGTCCTGGGTAAGGAGTTGGATGTCGGCCTCGGTCTTGAAGTCATTGAGTGGGTCGAGATTGCTGTGGCACCGGTATGGCCAAGCGTTGGCCGTGGTTGCCTTCATCCCACCCGACACGACGCACTTGCTTTGAAGCGTGTCCGTGTGGTCCTTGTTCACGAACCAAACCCCCGGCGCGGCCAGGTTGTCGTCTATCCCCCACAGCGACGGGCTGGCTGTCGCCGACGGTGTCATTGACGGCGTCTGCGAAACGGAGAGAACCGGAGTCGTCGACGGCGACGTCGGATTCGCCAGCCCGAACGGCGGGCTGATCATGCCGGTCAAGAAGGCGACCGTGATCGCAGTGATCACCACGATTGACAGAGTCAATGAGACGGCGAGTCGCTTGCGTCTCTTGGGCTTGGCCGTCGGCGCCGGAGCGTGACTGAGCCTCGTCGTGTCGGTCGCGGCGGGCACGCTCACCACGGCCTGCTCACTGCCGGCCTCGATCAGCCGCTCGGCATTGGGCCGGGGGCCGACCAGATGGTCCAACAGCTCCCGGGCCGTCGGGCGGTCCTTGGGATCCTTGGACAACGCGCGCTCGACCAGCTCCCGAAGATCTCCGGTGAGGCCGGTGAGATCCGGTGGCTGAGTCAGGATCTTTGCCACCGCTTCGACCGAGGCACCCGTAAATGGAGTCCGGCCGGTGCCCGCGAACGCCACCACGGCGCCCCACGCGAAGATATCCGCCGCGGGCGTGAGCGGCTTGGCACCTGCCGGGTCGAGCCGCTCGGGCGCCATATAAGGAATGGTCCCCATCAGCATGTTCGGCGATGTGTCTGTCGCGGTGGCACCCGCGGCACGCGCGATGCCAAAGTCGATGACCTTCGGGCTGCCTGGCGCGAGCAAAACGTTGGCGGGCTTGAGATCCCGGTGAATCACCCCAGCGCCGTGGATGGCGGTGAGGGCGGTGGCCACTCCGATCGCGAGACCGTGCAGGTTGGCCGGGCTGAGCGGACCCTGATTCTGCACCACCCGGGCCAGACTCGGGCCATTGACGAACTCCACCACCAGGTAGGGCGGCTCGTGGTCGGGATCTGCGTCAAGCACCTCGGCTGTGCAGAAGGCGGGCACCTGCTGGGCGCGAGCCACCTCGCTGCGGAATCGGCGCCGGAAATCGGGGTCGGTCGACAGGTCCTGCCTGATCACCTTGAGCGCGACCAGATTGCCGTCCTCACCCTGCTGAGCGAGGTAGACGCTGCCCATGCCGCCCTCGCCAATGCGCCGGAGCAGGCGATATGGCCCAAGCTCCGTGGGATCCGACTGCCGCAGGGGTCGGCCCACCGCAGCACCTGCGCCCATCATCGAATTCACCCACCCCGTGCCAGCCGTCAACCGGAGACAGCATGACATTCAGGCGGCCTTCGTGACATCCCCCAGAAATTCATAGTAGAAAGATCTCTTTGCAAGCTTTATCTGGGTACCAGAGGGAATCTCCACAGATTCGCCAGGTTCGACCAGTCGAAGATGGACACTGTCGGGAAACAGCAGATAGGTGCCGTTGGTCGAGCCGAGGTCGGTTACCCGCAACCGCGATCCGACTGGGCTTACCAGCACGTGGTGCCGGGAAATGCCGGCCACGTTGCCATGAAGGCGCAGCGCGCGGGCGTTGCCCGGCAACGAAACCGGCTCGCTCCCGATCACGTAGTCGGTTTCGAGCCGATGCACCTTGCCGTCGTCCCCGAGCAATCTCACGGCTGCTAGACGCCCTTTCCCTTATCCCGGTTGCACCCTTGATCGCGGCCTTGATCGCGGTGACCGTCTTGATCGCGGTGATCAGGGAGTTCTCCCGGCGTGTCGTCGGCGAGCCACACGGATTACTCCCTGATCACCGCGATCATGCCGCCAATGGGAAGGTAACGCGGAAGGTGGCTCCGCCGCCGCCGGTCGAAAGGATCGCTACCTTCCCGCCGTGCGCCGCCACAATTCCCGCCACAATGGACAGCCCGAGCCCCGCACCGGTGGACGGGGAACGTTCGTGATCGCGAGCCCTCGCCGGATCAACGCGGTAGAAGCGCTCGAAGATCTGTTCCCGGTGTTCGTCAGCGATCCCCGGCCCGCGGTCCACTACTTCCAGGACAGCTCGATCGCCTTCCACGCCCACTCGCACGGTGACGGGAGTACCCGCAGGCGTATGCGTCAACGCATTGGTGACCAGATTCGTCACCACCTGCCGCAACCTGTCCTCGTCGCCGACGACGATCGGTTCGGCCTCCCCGATCAGCTCCAAATCGACGGGCTGATCCTCGATCGCCTCCGCCACCACCGGTACCAAGTCCACCCGCTCCAACCGCAAAGGTCGCTCCTCATCGAGGCGGGCCAACAGCAGCAGGTCTTCGACCAGCAGCCCCATTCGGGTCGCTTCGGCCTCGATCCGGGCGATCAACGCTGCCACCTCGGCGGGTTCGGTCACCGCCCCCTGACGATAAAGCTCAGCGAGCCCACGGATCCCGGTCACCGGCGTACGCAACTCGTGCGACGCATCCCCCACGAACCGCCGCAACCGCGCGACCGAGCCCTCGATTTTGGCGAGCATGCTGTTCAGCGTGATCGACAGCCGGCCCATCTCGGTCCCGGGTGCGGCCAGCTCTGGTACGCGCCGGGAGAGGTCGCCACCCGCGATGATTTCCTCTGCCGTCTGCTCGACCTCGTTCAACGGCCGCAACCCGACTCGCACCATCGCGACGCCGAGCATCGCCGACAACCCAAGCACGGTCAGCATCACCGCAAGCTCGATGACCACGAATTGCCCCATGGTCTTCGCGGTCTCGGAGAAGTCGTAGCCGATGACGAGTGAGCCTTCGCCGTTCGGCCTTTCACTGACCAGGACCCGGAACCCGGCATCGTGGTATTCGGTCGCGTTGCGCACGTGGAACGGTTTGGCGGCAAGCTGTTTGACCGTTGACTGGTCGAGGGTCGGCAGTTTGGGCTCACCCTGCTGGCCTGGGCCGACGACTCGATAGAGCAATTCGCCCTGCGGATCGCGCCACTCGAGGACGTATCCGTCAAGCAATGCCGTCACGCGAGCGGTCTTGCTCGCGTCCTTCACCTGTTGCAACGGAACGTCGGAAAGTTCATGGTGCGCAATGAGAAGCTGCTCGTCGATGCGATCGGTGAGGTATCCCCGGAGTAGATAGACGCTCGCTACCCCGGCGCAGGCAAACCCGGCCGCAACCAGGGTGAGCACCCCGGTCAGCAGCCGTGCCCGCAAGGACCAGCGCCTAGGTGCCTTCATACTCGGGGCAGTCGCAGCGAATAGCCGAAGCCGCGCAACGTGTGGATCAGAGGTGGGTCGACGAGATCAACCTTGCGGCGAAGCATCGAAATGTAGGACTCCACGATCCGGGCGTCGCCGCCGAAGTCGTAGCGCCATACGTGGTCGAGGATCTGCGCCTTACTCACCACTCGTTCGGCGTTGACGAGCAGATAATGCAGCAGCTTGTACTCGGTCGGACTCAACTTGATCAGCTTGCCGCCCCGCGTGACGTCGTGCGTCTCCTCATCCATTTCGAGGTCGGCAAAGCTCAATGCGGCTCGATCCGACGCCGACAGCGGCGCGTAGGTCCGGCGGAGCACGGCTTTGATCCTGGCCACGACCTCTTCGAGGCTGAACGGCTTGGTCACGTAGTCGTCGCCGCCGACCGTCAACCCGGTGATCTTGTCTTGCACCCCATCGCGAGCGGTCAAAAAGAGAACGGGCAGGTGTCGCCCGTCGGCCCGCAACCTGCGGACCACCTCGAAGCCGTCGTAGTCCGGGAGCATCACGTCCAGGACCAACAGCTCGGGTTTGAAGTCAGCGGCCACCTTCAGCGCCTCGGCGCCCGAGGCGGCAGTCCGGACATCGAAGCCCACGAAGCGCAGGCTCGCCGATAGAAGAGACACGATGGTCGGCTCGTCATCCACCACTAGCAATCGCTGCACTGCGCAAGTGTGCATGTTCATTCAGGCAGCGCAAAGATCTTGCGGCTAACTTTCAGCTTTGATTCAGTAAACGTGCGCAAAGGACTGCTTGGGTGACCGAGTGTCTTTCCTCGCCAGGCTCAGCCTTGCCAACCGCGGTCTTGTCGCGCTGATCACCATAGCCATCCTCGGCTTCGGGGTCGCCATCGTGCCGCAGCTTCGTCAGCAGATGTTCCCGGACCTGCAGTTCCCGAGCGTCTCGGTGATCGCCTCCTATCCGGGTGCCACTCCCGAGATAGTCGAGCAGCAGGTCGCGATCCCGATCGAGCAGGCGGTCAGTGGCATCGACGGGGTGACCATGGTGACCAGCGCCTCCCGCACCGGCTCGGCCACCGTCTGGGTGAACTTCGACTACGGCATCGACGTCAAAGCCATCTCGTCGGACATCGAGCAGGCACTGAGCCGGATCGATGGGCGCCTGCCGGCGAACGTGGATCCCACCGTGATGGCCGGCACCACCGATGACATCCCGGTCATCATGCTGGCGGCCAGCGGAGTCGACGAGGATGAGCTGCGCGGCCGGGTGCTGCCCGCGCTGAACGAGATCGATGGCGTTCGCGAGGCCACCCTGACCGGGGCGCGCCGCAAGCAGGTGACGATCAGCGTCAATCAGAAGGAAAACACCCAGGCCGTCATCGCCGCGTTGACCGCGAACGGCGTCTCCACCGCGGGCGGCGTGATCACCGAAGGCGGGCTGTCCTACTCGGTCGCGGTCGGCGGCCGCTTCACCGACCTCGACCAGATCCGCAATCTCTATGTGAATCCCACGACTCAGCTCAAGGACATCGCAGGAGTTGAAGCGAGCCAAGGCGACCTCGCCACCATCACCCGTACGAACGGCAAGTCGAGTCTCGGCATAGCCGTGACAGCAATCCCCGGCGCCAACGCGGTCGAAATCTCCCACGCGGTCACCGATAAGTTGCCCGCCTTGGAATCCGCCACCGGCGCCGACCTCGAGGTCATCTTCGACCAGGCGCCCGAGGTGGAGAAGTCGATCAGCAGCCTCACCACCGAAGGCATGCTGGGTCTGGCTTTTGCGGTCCTGGTGATCCTGATCTTCCTACTCTCGGTTCGGTCCACTTTGGTCACCGCGGTCTCCATCCCGGTCAGCGTCGTCATAGCGCTGATTGCGTTGTGGTCGGCCGACTATTCGCTCAACATGCTGACCCTTGGCGGTCTCACCATCGCGATCGGACGCGTGGTCGACGACTCGATTGTGGTGCTGGAAAACATCAAACGTCACCTCGCCGGCGGCGAGGAGAAGCGCGACGCGATCCTCAATGCTGTCAAGGAAGTTGCCGGAGCCGTCACCGCGTCGACGCTCACGACCGTGGCGGTGTTCCTGCCGATCGCTTT
Source organism: Micromonosporaceae bacterium (assembly GCA_003543035.1). Taxonomy (GTDB): domain Bacteria; phylum Actinomycetota; class Actinomycetes; order Mycobacteriales; family Micromonosporaceae; genus Rhizocola. The sequence continues at coordinate 51,245 of DPJL01000314.1, forward strand.
GGTGGGCGGGCTTGTCGGCCAATTCTTCGGCCCCTTCGGGCTCACCGTCACCGCCGCGCTGCTCGCATCGCTGATCGTGTCACTGACCATCGTGCCGGTGCTTGCCTACTGGTTCCTCAAGGCGCCCAAGGAAATCAAGCCGCACGAGTCCGAGGCGAACGGGCGTCTCCAGCGCGCCTACGTTCCCGTGCTGCGCTGGTCTTTGCGGCATCGCTGGCTCACCCTCGGCCTCGCCGGGCTCATCATCGCGGGCACCGGTGCACTTGCCACCACCATCGAAACCAGCTTCATCGGCGGCTCGGGCACCACGCTTCAGATGACCCAGCAGCTGCCCAACGGCACGAGCATGACCACCACCGACGAGGCCGCCAAGCGGGTCGAGGAACTACTGTCCGGAATGGACGACATCAAGCGGTACCAGGTCACCATCGGTGGCGGGGGCAGTCTCTTCGACAATGGCGGCACCGGATCCAACCGGGCCACCTTCCGGATCACCGCGAAAGACGATGTGCCGCAACAGGAACTCATCGACACGTTGCGGGAGAAGACCAAAGCTTTGCCAGGTGAGTTCACCATCGGTGCGGCGGGTGGCGGTTTCGGTTCGTCAAATTTGGAGGTCGAGATTCAGGCGGCCGACGAAGCCACTCTTCGCGCCGCCACCGAAGAGGTCCGGGCTGCCGTGGCCTCGCTGCAGGACGTCACCGATGTCAAGAGCGACCTCGCCGCGAACACACCACAGGTGCAGATAACGCTGGACCGTCCCGCGGCGGCCCGGTTGGGCATGACTGACGCCTCGGTGGGGCAATTGATAAACCAGGCTTTTCGGGGTACCCAGATAACGCGCATCGTGCTCGATGGAGTGGAACAACCGGTGCTGCTTCGCACCGCGGCCGCGCCCACAGACGTTGCCGCGTTGCGGGCACTGCCGGTCGGCCCGGGCGTGAAGCTCGACGACATCGCCGACGTGACAACGGTTGACGGCCCGGGTCAGATCAACCGCGTGGATCAGGCCCGCACCGCGACGGTCAGCGCGACCCCAACGACCGAGGGCCTCGGTGCGGTGAACGCCGCCCTGGACGCAAAACTGAAGGCGCTCAAGCTTCCCGAGGGTGCGACCTACACCATCGGTGGCGTGACCGAGAGCCAGGAGGACGCCTTCGGCGACCTCTTCCTCGCCATGCTGGTCGCAATCGCGCTCGTCTTCATCGTCATGATCGGCACCTTCCGCGGGATCGCTCAGCCACTCATCCTGATGATTTCGATCCCGTTCGCGGCGACGGGTGCACTCGGTCTGCTTGCCATCACCGGGGAACCGCTCGGCCTGCCCGCGATGATCGGCCTGCTGATGCTCATCGGCATCGTGGTCACCAACGCGATTGTTCTGCTCGACCTGATCAGCCAGTACAGGCGGTCGGGAGTGGACGTGCTGGAGTCGATCGTGGAAGGCGGAAGACGGCGACTGCGGCCGATCCTGATGACCGCTGTGGCGACGATCTTCGCGCTGCTGCCGATGTCCCTCGGAATTACCGAGTCCAGTGCGTTTATCTCGCAGCCCCTCGCGGTAGTAGTGATAGGCGGCCTCATCACGTCGACACTGCTGACGCTGGTCTTGGTGCCCGTGCTCTACTCCCTGACCGAGGGCACCAAGACCCGCCTCACCCGCCGTCGCGAGCCCACCACCGCTGCCGCCGAGCCAAGATCCGCGTGATCATCGCGATCAAGGAGTCAGCCGGTCTCGCAGGGAGCCGCCTCTTCCTGCGAGACTGGCGTTCGTGTCATATGTGGTGGCGATAGATCAGGGAACGACCTCTTCGAGATGCTTCGTCTTCGATGACGAAGGCGCGATCGTCGCGTTTGATCAGCGCGAACACCGGCAGATTTTCCCGCAGCCGGGCTGGGTGGAACACGACCCCAGCGAGATCTGGCACAACGTGCAAGCCGTCATCGAAGGCGCTCTGGCCAAGGCAGGCAACCCGGAGGTGAAAGCGGTCGGCATCACCAATCAGCGGGAGACCACCCTGATCTGGGATGCGGTCACCGGGGAGCCGATCGGCAACGCCATCGTCTGGCAGGACACGCGGACGGCCGGGATGCTCGCCGATTTCGGCGACATCGACACCTTCCGCGATCGCACCGGATTACCGCTCGCCACCTACTTCTCCGCACCAAAGCTGCGCTGGCTGCTCGCCCAGCACCAACGCAAAAGCGTGCTCGCCGGCACGATGGACAGCTGGCTCATCTACAAGCTGACCGGCCGCCACGCGACCGACGTCACCAACGCGAGCCGCACCCTGCTGATGAATCTGTCCACTTTGGACTGGGACGACTCGCTCCTACAGGCTTTCGGCGTCCAGCGCGAGATCCTGCCGGACATCGTCCCGTCGTCCGGGGAGATAGCCGAGATCACGAGTGGGCCCTTGCGGGGTGTACCTGTCGCCGGAGTGCTTGGCGATCAGCAGGCAGCCCTGATGGGCCAAGCCTGTTTCGAGCCGGGCGAGGCCAAGTGCACCTACGGCACGGGAGCCTTCCTGCTGCTCAACACCGGCGAGCAGCCGATCGCCTCGCATCGCGGATTGGTGACCACCGTCGCCTATCAGCGAGCCGGAAGGCCGGCTGTCTATGCCCTCGAAGGGTCGGTCGCAGTCGCAGGTGCTTTGGTCCAATGGCTGCGCGACAACCTGGGCATCATCCGGACTGCCGATGAGGTCAATGTGCTCGCGGCGAGCGTGCCCGACAACGGCGGATGCCACATCGTCCCCGCCTTCTCCGGCCTGTTCGCGCCTTTCTGGCGGCCGGAGGCCAGGGGTGTCATCTGCGGCCTGACTGGATATGTCACCAAAGCTCACCTGGCCCGGGCGGCGCTGGAGGCCACTGCATGGCAGGTGCACGACGTCGTTTCGGTGATGGCCGAAGAGTCGGGCACCGCGATGGAAGCGTTGAACGTGGACGGTGGGATGACCGCGAGCGATCTGCTCCTGCAGATTCAGGCGGATCTGCTCGGGGTACCGGTGATCCGGCCGACGATCACCGAGACGACTGTTCTCGGCGCGGCCTACGCGGCAGGGCTGGCGAGCGGGGTGTGGCCTGACGAAGCCACCCTGCGTGATCATTGGAAAGCGGATCGACGCTGGGAACCGTCCATTACGGACGCCCAGCGCGCGCGAGCCGCAGAGCTATGGCAGCGGGCGGTCGCGAAAACTTCTCCCT
>DPJL01000316.1 GCA_003543035.1 Micromonosporaceae bacterium
GTCGCCGACCCGGAGGCTTTGCCATGAGCCACCTAGCTTTCTTCAACATCCCCGCGATCGGCCACCTCTATCCCACCCTGCCCGTCGTCGGCGAGCTTGTCCGGCGCGGTCATCGAATCAGCTATACGGGAGTACCGGATAGAGCCGCTCTGATCCGCAAAGCCGGCGCGACGGTGGTGCCCTATGAGTCCACGCGCCCGGATGACACCGACCCCTCGTATCACGCGCCGAGGAACGACGAGTATGTCGCCGGAACACTATTGAGTTTCCTCATCGAGGCCGAGCTGACCCTCCCGCAATTCGAGCCCGCACTGCTGACCGACCGACCTGACCTCATCGTCTTCGACCGCATGGCTTTCGCCGGGTCCACCTTTGCTCGCAAACACGCGATCCCAGCGGTGCAGCTGTGGCCGATGATGATTTCCGCTCCGCAATGGTCCTGGGTCAAGCCCGAGGATCTGCGCCACCCCACCCTGTTGACCTATTCGGCGAGGCTGGAGAAGTTCCTCGCCAATCAGGGCCTCCCGATCCGGCCGGAAGACTTTCTCAACCCCGAAGTGGCCTGCCACCTTGCTTTCTTCCCTCGCGAGTTTCAGAGTCACGGCAACCTCTTCGACGACTCCTACCGCTTCGTAGGCCCGTGTCTGGGTGCCCGGTTAGATCATCCAGAGTGGACGCCTCCCTCGGGTGGCCGCGATGTTGTTCTGATCACCATGGGCACGCAGGGCAACCTGCAGCCCGACTTCTACCGGTCGTGTTTCGACGCCTTCGCCGGGTCGGGCTGGCACGTGGTTCTGGTGGTGGGTAAGCGATTCGACCCCGCCCTGCTGGGCAACGCCCCGGCCAACTTCGAGGTGACCCCGGCGGCTCCACAGCTGGAAGTGCTCAAGCATGCCAAGGCCTTCGTGTCCCACGGTGGCATGGGTGGCGTGATGGAGGCGATCAACGCCGGTGTTCCGCACGTCGCCCTTCCCGGTACTCGGGAGCAGGAGACAAATGCTGCCCGCCTAGCGGAGCTCGGGTTGGGCGTGTGGCTCAAAGACAGGTCCGGCCTGCGTGCGGCGGTCGATTCCGTCGCGGCAGATCAGACGATGCGAGAACGCATCGCCGCCATGCAACCCCTCCTCGCCGGCGGGGCAAAGCGTGCGGCGGACACCTTGGAGGAGTGTCTGGCTAGTCGATCCACTGTGGACGAAAGTACGGCACGAACATAAGCATTTGCTGACATTCTTACTGATCGAAAGCGGGGGCCCCAAAGCCATTTGCACAGTCATGTATGGAGGTTTTTCCCCTGTGATCAAACCAATGCGATTGCTCGTCGTCCTGGCGGTTACCGCCACGACGATGGTGGGCGCGACGGCCAGTCCAGCCACCGGGACGTTCAAGGCCCGCTGGACAGGCACCTGGGCCACCGCGTTGACCACGGCGAGCCTTGGCAACACCAACGGATCCCTGGTGGGCTTCAACAACCAGTCGGTCCGGATGATCGTGCACACCTCGGTCGCCGGGGAGAAGGTGCGCATCCGGCTGTCCAATGCCTTTGGTGCGCAAGCGATTTCGGTCGGGCATGCCTCAGTCGGAATCCCGGTCGCCCCGGCTTCGCCGGACCTGGTGCCGGGATCGGTACGCGAGCTGACCTTCGGCGGCAGCGAGTCGGTGACCGTCTTCAAGGGCTCCGACGTGCTGAGCGACCCGCTGGACCTCACTGTGCCGGCACTTTCAGACCTGGCGGTCACGATCTACCTACCGGTCGCGACCGGCCAGACGAGTTGGCACTGGACCTCACGCCAGACCTCGTACGTCTACGCGGGCGATCAGGCGGAGAATCCATCCGGAGCCGGGCACACCAACGCGTACAACTCCTTCTACTTCCTTGCGGGAGTTGACGTTGCGAGCAAGACCGCGCTCGGCTCGGTGGTCGTGCTCGGCGACTCGATCAGTGACGGCTCGGGTGCGACGCTCAACGCCAACAAGCGCTGGCCCGATCTGCTTGCCGCGAGAATCGTCGGGACGATGCCGCACATCGGTGATCCTGGAGTCCTCAACGAGGCGCTCGCGGGAAACCAGGTGACCCATGACGGCAGCGAGATCGGCTTCACCGCGATCGGCACGAGTGCGCTGGCTCGCGTCGACACCGATGTCTACGGCCAGACCGGGGTCCGCTCGGTCATCGTCGAGCTCGGCGTCAACGACGTGCACATCGCCAACGACCAGCCGGATCGGATCATCGCGGGGCTGCGTCAGCTCGTGGCTCAGTTGCAGGAGAAGGGTTTGCGGGTGCTGGTGTGCACGCTCGGCCCGTTCGAGGGTTACCCGAGCTGGACTCCCGGCAAGGAGACCACCCGCGTCACGGTGAACGGGTTCATCCGCAACGAGTTCGACCACGTGATCGACATGGATCAGGTGTTGCGCGACCCGGCCGCTGCGACCAAGTTGAAGGTCGAATTCGACAGCGGCGACCACATCCACCCCAACGATGCCGGCGCCCAGGCGCTGGCCGCGGCCGTGCCGTTGTGGCTGCTTTAGCCTCCGGCACGGTTCCGGCTCTGCTCGCCGCTCGCGCGGCGGCAGAGCCGGACCACGTCGCGCTCCTTGTCGACGGCGAAATGATCCTGACCGTGGCGCAATGGAACGATCGCGCCAACGCGACCGGACGGGGCCTGCTGGCGCGAGGAGTGCGACGTGGAGACCGGGTGGTCCTGGTCTTCGGAGGCACCGAATGGCTTGACTACGCGGTCGCGTTCGCGGCCGTCACTTCGATCGGCGCGGTCGCTGTGCCGCTGTCGGATTCCCTTCCCCCGGCTCGGATCCGGGAGGTGGCTGAACACTGCGCAGCCTCTCTGATCGTCGACGCGTCGACCGCCCTACGAGGGGCACCCACTCCGCTGAACATCAGCGTCCAGCCAAGTGAGCTGGCCCAGATCATCTACACGTCGGGCACCACCGGCGTACCCAAAGGGGTCAGCGCCACCCACGCCAACCTGACCCACGGGATCGGGCGGCTGGAGCACTCCCGCCATGTGCTGCATGCGTTTCCCATCGGTACCAATGCCGGCCAGACCATGCTGATCGGCTCACTCGTTGCTCGACCGACAACGATTGTCCAATCACGATTCGACCCCGACGAATTCGCGGCTCTGGCCACCCGGCACGCAGCCGAGTCCATCTTCGTGGTCCCGGCGATGGCCGTCGCGCTGCTCGAAGGTGGCCACGACCTGCCCTCGGTCGAGCTGATCGCCTCATCGGCAGCTCCGCTGCCTCCCGCTGTGGCGCAACGACTCTCGTGCGCCTACGCCGACGCGGCCATCATCAACACCTACACCTCAACGGAAGCCGCGCCCGCCTTCACCACGATGATCTATGACCCGGCCCGGCCCGACTCGGTTGGCCGTCCCTCCGGCGATATTCGCGTCTCCGAGACCGGGGAAGTTTGGCTACGCTCGCCCACTACCCCGAGGGCGTATTTCGGGGACGATGCGGCCACGGCCGAAACGTTTCAGCACGGCTGGATCCGGATGGGAGATGTCGGCTATTTCGACGCCGACGGCTACCTGTACCTGAGCGATCGTGATGTCGATGTGGTGAAAGCCGGTGCGCACAAGGTTTCCACGCTCCGGGTCGAAAACGCGCTCTATGAACACCCCGATGTGGTGGAAGCCGCGGTGGTCGGGTTGCCGCATCCCGTGATGGGCTCGACGCTCGCCGCCGCTGTGGTGGCTCGGGAGGCATTCGACTTACGGGGCTTTCTTGCGTCTCGGTTGGCGCCTTATGAGGTACCCACCAGATTGCTCACGCTCGAAGCCTTGCCCCGTAACGAGTCCGGCAAGGTGCTCAAGCGCCGATTACGCGAGCTGTTCGCCGAGTCGCCGGTCCGGGTACCACCTTCGACCCCGGCCGAGATTGCGGTGGCGCAGCTATGGACGAAGGTCCTCAGGGTGCGCGAGGTGGGTGTCGGCGACGACTTCTTCGCCCTCGGCGGCGATTCCCTTACCGCTACGCGCCTCGCTTCACTCCTCAACGCTCCCACCTCTTTTGTCTTCGATACCCCAGTCCTCGCCGATCAGGCCGCCGTCCTCCCCGTCGATCTTGGAGTTGTGGTGGGCGACTCGCGGGATTTGCGTGTGTCGCCCCCACCACAACTCCAAGATCGACGCGGGGAGGGGGTAGAGCTGACAGCGACGCAGGAGAGTCTGCTGGCGTGGATGTATGCGGGGGATGAGCCGCGCGACGCCGGGCCGATAAGTGTCGGGGTGCGGGTTCGGGATGAGTTCGACCCCGGCCGATTCGCCAAGGCGCTGGGCGAGGTGGTGCGACGGCACGAATCGCTGCGGATGGTGTTCCAGGGTAAGCAGGCCCGCGTGCTCGAAGATTGCGAACCGGTCGTGACGGTGGTATCCGCGCCTAGCGAAGCGGAAGCCGTGCAGCTGCTTCGAGCCGACCGCGAGGGGCGCTTCGATCTCGCAAACGGGCCGCTGGTAAGGGCGATCGTGGTGGTTCTGGGCCCAGAAGATCACCTCATCGGCCTTGCCGTGCACCATCTTGTCTTCGATGGCGCGTCGATGGGTGTACTCCTGCACGAGCTCGGCCTTGCGTACGCAGGGTCCCCGCTGCCGGATCCGGTCGAGGACTATCGCAAGTACGTGGCGTGGACCAGACGACAGTGGCCGGAGAACCTGCCGTATTGGCAGTCCACGCTCAACGGCGCCCCCGAGTACCTGGAGCCCTTCACCGGCCGCAAACACGCGCTACGGATGCGAAGCGCGTCGCTCTGCTTCAACCTCGGCCCGGCCGCCCCATTGCGGGCGATCGCGGCGGAGCATGGTGCGACCACGTTCATGGCATTGGCCGCCGTTTGGGCGACCGTGCTGGCAAAGGCCGGCGGACTGACCGACATCGTGCTCCTGACCCCTGTTCCGGGCCGATCCAAGCCGGGCTCGGAGTCGCTGATCGGCTGTCTGGTGCAATCCATGATGCTGCGGATTGACACGGCCGGCGATCCCACCTTCAGCGAGCTGCTCGCCCAGGTGCGGGCCACCTCATTAGCCGCACTCGACCACCAGTACCACCCGTTTGCCCAGTTCTACCAACGGCATCCGGGAGCGTCGTTCCTGCGAGTGGAGAGCTGGGGCGGGCAAGCTCACCTGCCGGGGTTGTTGTCGGAGCAGTTCGACCTGCCGCGTGCGCTGGACGCCGACTGGCCGACGCCTGACGGCAAGCCGGACCTGCAAGCGCCGGAGCTTGCTGTCGTCGAGCAGCCCGACGGGACGATGAAGGCCTGGTTGCTTTGGAACCACTATGCGTTTGATCGGTCCACGATGGATGCGATGGTGCAGATGCTCACGGAACACATCACGAGGGAGATTCAGTGAACAAAGCTTCGCTTGCCCAGCATGGGATGTGGCTGACCGAGCGGTTAGGGATCGCCGGTTCCGCCTACCGGATGCCCTTACCGATCCACTTCGAGGGCCCCCTGGATCGCGCGGCGATGGAACGAGCCTGTGAAGCGGTGGTCGCCCGGCATCCCGTCCTCGCGAGCTCGTTCGCTGAAGTGGACGGATCGCTTTACCTGCAACGGAGTGAGGAGCGTCCGCACTTCCGCTACACCCTGACCGAGCTCGGCCGGGACCGACACCTGCTCGTCTTCGAGGCTCACCATCTCGTCTTCGACGGTGGTTCCAAGGACATTCTGCTGCGCGACCTCGCCGCCGCGTATACAGGCCGGCCGCTCGAACCCCTTCCTCTCACGCAGCATGAGACAAGGGATGTGTTGCGAGCTCGAGAGTATTGGGCCGCGAGGTGGGTCGAGCCGGAGGAACCGGTGCTGCCGGGCCTTTCCGGCTATGAGCGCACGGCACAGCCGGGGGAATGCTTCGACTTCACGCTGGAGGGCGTCGACGTCGCGGGGTTCACCCGGTTCGAGGTACTCTTCGCCGCGCTGCAAGGTTTGCTGCTGCGCTATGGCAACGTGAACCCGACGATCGCGGTGGACTTGGGGACGCGCACCCACGAGACACAAGACGCCATCGGGCTATACGTCAACGAGCTTCCGGTACGGGCAGAGGCGGCACGCGACCTCATAACGCATGCGAGGCAACAGCTCCGGGAGATGTACGAGTTTCGTGCCGTACCACTTTCCCAAGCCGTCAGCATCAGCCCGCGATTAGCCATCGCGCCGGTGTCAATCAGCTACCGCCGCCGCGCCGCCGATGTGAAGTTTGCGAGTCTGCGGACCAAGATCGAGTGGATGGCGTTCCATGGGACGGCCCGCAATGCCTTGCACGTCCAGATGGTCGACGGCGGCGGTGCCGTCCAAGTGAGGCTGCACTACAGCCCTCGTCTACTCCATCGGTCCTATGTGGAACGGATCGCGGCCGACTACACCAGCGTGGTGCGTGCGCTGGTGCAGACGCCGCAAGCGGATTGCCGCGAGCTGCCGTTGACCGCGAGCGCCTCCAGGCTTGACGGGTCGAAGCTGGCCTACCCCGGATCGAAGAAGGTGCATCGCTTGGTGGCGGCACAGGCGGCCATCACGCCCCGAGCGGTTGCAGTGGTAGGTGCCGACGCAACGCTTACCTATGCCGAGCTGACCGCCCGAGCGGGTGCGGTGGCGGAACGGCTGTGGCAGTTGGGTGTCGAGCCCGGCGACCGCGTCGCGGTGCGGATGCGTCGCTCCCCGGACCTGCTCGCGAGCCTGCTCGGAGTGTGGCTGGCCGGTGGGGTCTACGTGCCGATCGACCCTGACTATCCCGCGACCCGGCAGACTCTGCTGCTCTCCGACTCTGCGCCTGCCGCACTGATTACCGATGACGACATGGTCCGGCTGAGCGGAGCACCATCCAATTCGGATGGTCTCGCCTACATCATCTACACCTCCGGGTCGACCGGCCGTCCCAAGGGCGTCGAAGTCGAGCACCGGTCGGTGGTCAACCTGTTGCACACCATGCGCGATCACGTTGGGTCCGGGGTGTGGCTGGCAACCGCCTCCTATTCCTTCGACATGTCCGTGCCGGAGCTGTGGCTGCCCTTGGTCAGCGGAGGCACTGTCGTGATCGCAGCCGAGGACCAGATGCGCGATGCGGAGCGGTTGCTCAAGCTCATCCGCACGGCCGGGGTGACACACGTGCACTTGACGCCGTCGACATGGCAACGCTTGCTGGAAGCCGGTTTCGACGAGCCGGGTGTCATCGCCATCGCGGGCGCCGAGGCGCTGCCCGCACCTTTGGCCAAGCAGATCCGTGGGAGGTCGGCCGAGCTGTGGAACATCTACGGCCCCACCGAAACCACGGTCTGGTCGACAGCGGCCCGCCTTGCCGATGGCAGTGTCACGATTGGCCAGCCACTGGCCAACACTCAGGTGCACGTGCTCGATGCAGACCTCAACCCGGTACCTTCTGGGATCCCCGGCGAGCTTTGTATCGGTGGCGCGGGGGTGGCGCGCGGATACCTGAACCGGCCGGAGCTCACCAATGAGCGGTTCGTGCACACCAGGTGGGGCAGGCTTTACCGCACCGGCGACCGGGTGCGCCTACTCGCCGATGGTGAGCTCGAATGGATTGGGCGTTCTGACAATCAGATCAAGCTTCGTGGGTACCGGATAGAGCTAGGCGAGATAGAAGAGAAGCTCCTGGAACATCCAGGGGTGCGGGCCGCCGCAGTCGCGGCCAACCCGGAGCTCGTGGCCTATATCGTCGGTTCGCTGGAAGGCTTGAAGGATCACCTCACCCAGTCGCTCCCGGCGTACATGGTTCCCGCCGCCTTCGTATCGTTGCCGTCACTTCCGTTGACCCCCAACGGAAAGCTCGATCGCGCGGCCCTACCCGCCTATGAACCGCCCGTCACGTCGGACGCACCCGAATACGAAGGGGTCGCCAAAGACGTCTTCGAGGTCTGGTCCGAAGTCTTGGGGCGCAACGACATCGCCCCGGACGACAGCCTTTTCGAGCTCGGCGGTCACTCGCTGACGGTCACGAAGATCTCGTCACGCTTGCGCAAGCGCGGCCTGAACGTTCCGTTGCACGTCTTCTTCGATCACCCGACGATTTCAGGCATCGTCGCCGCGATCGAGCAACCATGAGCCGTCGTGTTCGGCAACCGTGACGGGTTGATCGGTCAGGACGGCGACGGCGGCCGCATACCCGGGGCCGGGCTTCAGATCGTGCAGTGAGCAGCTGCCCACCAGGTCGGGCCGGCCGGTGAACGCCACCAGCCCGGTCGGCCCGAGTGTCAGCTTGGACATCCGGGTGCGCAGGCCCAGCCCGGTCGCTTTGAGGACGGCTTCCTTACGCGCCCAACGGGTGTGGAAGTCCATGTCCTCGGCCGCTTCGCCGGGCGAGAGCACGTTGGCGAGCAACTCGGCGATCGGGGTCCGCGGGTCGACCTGCTCGACGTCGACCCCGACCTCCGCGACGCGGGTGATGGCCACGGCGATCCGGTTGCCCGAGTGCGACACGGAAACGTGTAGGTCATGCCCGACAACAGTGGGTTTGCCGTGTGGCTTCTGACAGTCGGGGCAGGATCTGCCAATGTCGACCTGCTCCACCGGGCAGCCGAGTGCCTGGGCGACAGTCAGGCGTAACAGGGCGTTGCCGACGACGAGTCGATTCCGGTCTTCCTGACGGCGGAAGCGAATCATCCGGTCGGACTCGGCCGGGGTCAGCAGCTCCTCATGCCAGGAACGTGCCAGGCCTGGGGCAGCCCACCAGACCTGACACGTCGTCTCATCCACGGGCACGAGACTACCTGCCCGCATGATCACCGTGATCAGGGAGTTCTCGGGTCGCCGCGCCGACGACACGCCCACGCAACTCCCTGATCACGCCGATCTTGTTACCAGTTGGTCGAGCCTGGCACGTGGGGCCAGGGCTTCCACCACGGTTTGATCAGGTAGGCGACGCCGCCCGGGCCACCGGAGACGCCACCGCTGGCGTTGATCCGCTTGGTCCGCTGCCACGCCGTTTCCACTTGAGCCCGCTTGTAGACGTTGCGGACCGCCTCGTTGGAGGAGGAGGCCGGGTCATTGATGATCACGTCACCGGTCTCGGTGAAGCCTATGATCACGAAGAGGTGACCCGAGGTGCTGTAGTTGGCCCCTTCCATCTCGCTGGACAGGAACGAAATGCTTACCACGACCGGGATTCCGGCCTTGATGAAGCGCTCCGCCTCGTCCAGTGAGTGCAGCCGCGTCACCCGGGCGTCAAGGCCCGGGAACGAAGCTGCGTAAGCGGTGTTGAAGGGCCAGTTGCCCGCTCCGTCGTATTGGTAGTCGTAGACCATCCGGGCCGCATGGTTCACCGTGTGGTCCGGGTAGTCCGGGTTCACCCAGGCAGTGTCCTCCTCGGACGGACCGCGGCCATAGTATTCGACGACCATCTCCGTTGACGTCGGCGAACACCAGGCGGCACCGCCGCCGTCGTATTCGGGATAGTGCCCTGAGTGGATGTTCTGCGAGTAGCGGGGAACGGGAAGCTCTCTGCCCCAAGCGATCCCGCCTGCGCTAGGGGTGACATTGAACCTGTCGGGCACGTAGGAGCTCATCGCTCCGAGCATCCATACTCGCGGTGCCCGCCACTGGTTCGGAGCCCGATAGAGGGTAAGCCGGAGCTGATAATTCTCCAGCATCACCCCATTGGCCACGTCGTCGATCGAGAACGTGTCGGTCCAGATCGTCGACCAGGGATCACCCTGGCGGTTCTTGCTGGTCCGCTTGATGTCCTCATCGCCTGAGGCCCACCGGCCCATGACATACCAAGGGGTCAGGACTCCGGTGTTGTAGGTGCCTTGCAGCTCGACCTGGATCCAGGTGCCGGCGGGGGTGTCGGCATTCCAGGAGGCGACGAGCTCGCTGGCCTCGAACCCGACCTCGGTCACCGGGGAAGTCCACGTGGAGTAGGCCCAGGTCTTGGTGATGCCGGTGTGGGGGTCGAGGTAGTCGGTGGTGCCATGCGGCCGCACCATCGTGATCCCGGTGCGGTAGCCGGGGATCGCGAATGTGCCCTGATGCGTGCCGCCACGCCAGTCCTGGTAGGAATCCCAGGCCTGGAACGTGATCTGTTCGTCGTGCGTGATCGTGCTCGCACTGGCTGGAGCGGGGGTGGCCACCACGGCAAGGGCAAGAGCAGCGGTGACAAGGCGTGAAATCTTCACGTCGGCACGATAACAAATGTCAAAGAATCACTGAAGACCCATTGCGCTTCGATGTCTGGCGGTTGAAACTTTCTTTCCATGAGACCCCTGCGGGCAGCAACAGCGGCCATACTCGTGGCTGGTGTCCTTTTTGTACCATCGACGGCTGCCTCGAGCGAAGTGGCCTCGGTGGTAGTGGCAGCGGCCTGCACTCCCGATCCGGCAAAGCCCAAGCAGCAGTTCCGGGCCATGTGGATCGCCAGTGTGGCCAACATCGACTGGCCGAGCCGCACCGGCCTCAGCGTCGCCACCCAGCAGGCGGAGTTCCGATCCTGGCTCGATCTCGCCCTGGCCAAGCGGATGAACGCGGTGGTGGTGCAGGTCCGGCCCACGGCCGACGCCTTCTGGCCGTCGCCCTATGAGCCGTGGTCAAACTGGCTCACCGGCACCCAGGGCACCAACCCCGGGTACGACCCGATGGCGTTCATGGTGGGGGAGGCGCACGCGCGCAACCTCGAATTCCACGCGTGGTTCAACCCTTACCGCATCGCCAACCACGATGATGTATCGCAGTTGGTCTCCAGTCATCCGGCCCGGCAGCACCCGAGCTGGCGGTTCGCCTACGGCGGGAAGCTCTACTACAACCCCGGAATCCCGGTGGTCCGCGACTTCGTCGAGGACGCCATGATGGACGCGGTGACGCGGTATGACGTCGACGGCGTGCACTTCGACGACTACTTCTACCCCTATCCGGTCAGTGGCGTGTCGATCCCGGATTCGGCCACCTATGCGCAGTACGGCTCCGGCTTCAGCAACATCAACGATTGGCGCCGCAACAACGTCAACCTGCTGGTGCAGGAGATGGGGCAGCGCATCAATGCGGCCAAGCCCTGGGTGAAGTTTGGCATCAGCCCATTTGGCATCTGGCGCAACGCTTCCACCGATCCGGCCGGATCGCAGACGTCCGGGTTGCAGTCCTACGACGCGATCTATGCGGACAGCCGTAAATGGGTGCAACAGGGCTGGATCGATTACATCAACCCGCAGATCTACTGGCACATAGGCTTTTCGACCGCCAACTACACCGAGCTCGTTCGGTGGTGGTCCACGGTTGTTGCCGAAACCCCGGTGCAACTCTTTGTGGGACAGGCGGCCTACCGGTCAGGCGCCTCTGGACAAGACCCGGCGTGGCAGGACCCGGCCGAGCTGACTGACCACCTCTTCTACAACCGCAACCATCCTCAGGTGCTGGGCGATGTCTTCTTCAGCGCCAAGGACATTCAGGCCAACCGGATCGGTGCGGTGAACCGGATGGTGACCGACCACTATTCCAAGCCGGCGCTCGTGCCTGCCTACGGCTCGGGCACGGCTCCGGGCGTGCCAACCATCACTGCCGCGACCCGGGTCGCCAATGGTGTCTCGCTCGCTTGGACGGGAAGCGGGACCGAGTTTGCCGTCTACCGGCTTACCACAGCGGCCGACTCATGCTCCTTTGTGGACGCTCGCAACCTGATCAAGACGACCCGCTCGAAGTCTTTCGTTGACACCACAGCTTCGGCGAGTACCGGTTACACGTACTACATAAGCGCATTGGACCGTTTGCACCACGAGGGCCAGGTGAGCACGGGACGCGTCGTGCCGCCAACAGGTGGCTCGTTCAGCGTGATCGTCGATGGGCCGACGGCGGCAAGTGCGAGTTGGGGAACATCGACTTTCTCCGCCCAGCGCTACGGAGCCGACTATCGCTACGCGAACCCTGTCGCGGCAAGCGATCCCGCCTGGTTCAGAGCCAACATCCCAAGCGCTGGCAGCTATCGGATAGAGGTCTGGTATCCGGCGAACGCCGGCTACAACAGCGCGACTCCGCACATCGTCGCGGCGAGCGGCGGCAACCAGACCGTCGACGTCGATCAGCGCAGTGGCGGCGGCGCATGGCGCAGCCTTGGCACCTTCACCCTCGCGGCGGGCGATTACAACGTCGTGGGCGTCAGCCGCTGGACCACCACGACTGGCTATGTCATCGCCGACGCGGTGCGCATCACCAAGCTCTGAAAGAGGTTCCACCACCAGACTCCCGGTGCAGGTTAAGGCTCCTCCGCAGAATGCCGAGCCTGCACCGGGTCTTCGTCTCAATCGGCGTCGGCCACACCAAGATGTACCAGAATCCGGCCCATGTTGACCTCCAGCCGATCCACCTTGGAGTCGAGTCCTTCGAACCCGGTGGCCAGCCCACTGACCTGCATCTTGAGCCCGGCCACACCAGTCTTGAGGTCGCTGACATCCGTCTTCAGCTCGCTGACATCTGTCTTCAGCTCGCTGACATCGGCCTTGAGGTCTGCGACGTTGGTCTTGAGCCCGGCCACATCTGTCTTGAGCTCGCCGACCTCGGCCTTGACCGCCGTGACCTCGCCCTCCAGCCGGTCGACCTTGAGCACCAGCTTGGTTTCCACGCGCTCGACCTGAGCGCTGAACTCGTCCATCCGAACCCGATGCTGATCCTGGACCTGGCGCATTTCTGTAAGGTCGCGCCCGTGAGCCCGGAAGTATGCCTTGTGATCGAGGAGCTCGGCCCGTAACTCCTGGAGCCGCCAAGTGTGTTCACCCGCCGTCGTTGCCAGCTCCATGATGCCGACGGTGTGCTTATCCTGCACCCGCCGGATCTCTTTGAACTGAGCCGTGTGACCGCTCTGAACGCGGCGCAGGACGACTGCAATGTCGAACGTCTGCCGGGCCATGCTGCGGCCAACGCTGTCGACCACGGCGCCCGGCTCGTCGTCAACATCCCAGTCTTGTTCTTCGTGCTCCATCAGCACGCTTCCCTCCCCATAATGAGATCTACGGCGACTATGTTAATAGTGCTCTTGAGTGTTAGGGAAGGGGGTGGCTAACACGCGAGGATTTCAGCGTAATGGATGGGAGTGACAGTTGCTGTCCGGCGGGAGAGGCCACCGCCGATGTGGGACAGACACGAATTGTCTGCCGCCGCAACGTATTCCGCGTGGGAGGCGGCTATCGCGTCGCACTTGTCGATGAGCATGGCGGTGGACACGTCGGCGTTCTTGATGGCGAAGGTCCCGCCGAAACCACAGCACTCCTCGGCCCCGGAAAGCTCGATCAGCTCGAGGTCGCGGACGTTTCGTAAGAGCTGCAACGGTTTGTCACCCAGGTGCAGCATCCGCAGGCCGTGACAGGTGGGGTGATAGGTCACCCGATGCGGGAAACGAGCACCGACATCGGTCACTCCCAACACATCCACGAGAAGCTCAGACAGCTCGTAGACCGGGGGAGGAGCGGCTCCAAGCAGCCGTGGGTACTGCTCGCGAATCATGGCCACGCAGGAGCCCGATGGGGCAACGACGGCGTCATAGCCGCTGAACGTCTTGGCGAAGTCCCGCGCCAGCGGGATCGCGTCGCGTTGGTGGCCGGAGTTGGCGTGCATCTGGCCGCAGCAGCTCTGAGCCAGCGGGAACTCCACGTCATGACCGAGTCGGCTTAGGACGGTGACCACGGCTTTTCCGGTACCCGGAAAAAGAAGGTCATTAACGCAGGTCACAAAGAGGGCAATGCGCATGGGTTCTCCAACCGGTATCGTGCATACATCCTA
>DPJL01000024.1 GCA_003543035.1 Micromonosporaceae bacterium
GGGTCTCCGCCACGTCATACGGCAGGACGAAGTTATAGCCGAGAGGATTGTGCAGGCCACCGGCGGCACAGCGCTGATTCTCACGGTAGTAACTGCCGTCGCGCCCGCTGAAGAACATCACATGACAATTACCACAGAAACGCCAGTCCTCCTGAGCTGCCAGTTGTCGAGCAGGGAAGGCGTGTGCCGCGTTGGGGGCGAGCGGGATGCCAGCAGCAATTCCGGAGACGACAGCGGTCGCGCCCAGAGCTCGGATGATGACGTCACGGCGGGTCGTGCCCTGCTCTGCGGAGAACTCCATCATCGCCTCAACCCCGTTGGACGCGCCTGTGGCATTCTCGTGCCGTTCATTCCAGCATCGCACGACGTTGTCATCCAAGGTGACACAATTGAGGTGCTAACCTATTTACCATGATCAATTTGTGGCCCCGGCAGGATTCGAACCTGCGACGCACGGTTTAGGAAACCATTGCTCTATCCCCTGAGCTACGGGGCCGCTCATCGGTCCCTCAGTCTACGAAATCACTCTGCCCACGAGCCAACCGGTTAGCCCCGGTGTTCCCACGTGTTCCCAACACGACGAATCGACTTCGACAGTGGTCGATACCAGCAGCTCATGAGGAAGTCTCGGAATCGTTGTGAAAGGTTTAGGAAACTGTGGAATCGTTTTCGATCATCGATTTCTATGTATTATTGCAGGTCACACGCTTGACGCAAACTTAGATACGTCCATGCGGCATCACGTTGCTGGTTCCGCCGGATGACCGCTACCTGCGGATAGCTGTACCCCCATGCGTAAGGCTGCAATATTGTGCAACTCAGTGTCCGTGACAGCATGCAACGAACGCGTTGTTTGAGTCAGATGCGAGCCCCGCAGGCCCACTTGGTAAGCATTCGCTAAGACTGTCCACTTTGCGGTTTCCGCGATTGGTTCTCGCCTGGGCAAACTCCAGGGAGCCGTATGGTTAGTTCCACCTCCTTCGATGTCAGAGCCAAGCCGTCAGGACAGCAACGTCGAGATGCGCCCATAGGCCGGTGGTAGTCCATTTAGGAGCTGCGTCCGGGAATTCTGATGGCTCCAATGACCAAAGGTCAGTCGCCTGGAACGTCGTACACGGGATCCGCGGGCTGTCCGATTAGGAATCAGTCTTCCGAGCATGGCGTTGAGGGGTACGCCGTGAGCGAGGTACTGGCCGGCTGACGTCCACCCGCCGACAATCGGGTAGCACTGGCTTTTCCTGTCGCACACCACGCAGCGCAGCCGTTCGACGTCTACCTCTCTGGCCGCCAACGAAACTGCATGTCGCAAACGCAGCCCAGTGCATTCCAAACAGATGGCTGCCATGTGGCGAGGCTCGCTGGCAGCGCGCTCGGGCCGCTGTCCAATGGGGACAGCTAAATCTTGTACGTTCAACGGGTCTCCGGCTTGAGCCAATCAGGTGGCACGGCGGAGGCAATCGTGACTCCCATTGCCGCAGTTGCGGCCCTGATGGCTTCCTTCGCCGCTGATTCGTGCCCGGCCGGGTATGCAAGCCGGATGGTGTGACCGTATGCCGTCTCATAGGTCAGCAGCCAATCGCGGTCGATCACTTTGAAATGATCCTGGCGATCTTCGTCGTCTTCCTCGTCTTCTTCGCTGGCCTTCCAACTGCCCCGGTCAGCGGTGGCGCCGAGCGACTGGCGCAGAATCTGCAGGCGCTGGGCATAGGGCAGCTCATCTCCGGTGACTTTCAGATAGACCTGTTCGCGGTCGATCGACGGGTCGAACCACGGAACATCAGGCGCAGGCCCAAATTCTGCTATCGCCAGCTGCGAGCTGAAATAGGCGTGCAGGAATCCCGTGCACGTCAGCTCGAAACGGCTGTCACCTTCACTGTGGCGGTAGTCGATGACGGTGGGCCAGGCGTCAGGGTCGCCAACCGGGCTGGTCAGCCAAAAGATCTGGTCGCCATTTCCCGTGCTGGCCCACTGAAGGAGGCCCCGCGTATCCGGATGAGCCGTAAGCAGGCCGGTGCTGAAATAACGGCTGAATGGGGTGTTCAGGAAGATGTCGCCGAATACACCCATCCCGTACATGCTGATGAGCTGCTTGTAGTCGCCGGGCAGCCGCACGCCGAGCTTCACCTCCACTTGTTCCCAATCACCCTGGGCGGCAACAGGATTCACGGGAGGCGGGACGAGGTCACACAGAGCACGCAGAGAGGTCACGGCACATTTCACCATCATTCGGGGAAGCCTGAACCCCGGCAGATGGGGTTTCTGTCGAGAATGGAGGCCTCCACAGGCCGATGCCCAGGGATGATGAGCGCGGAATCGTTGAGTGCCACTCAGGCAACTCCATACTTGGCAGACTTGATGACTTGCGATGATGTGCGAGCATCGCCGAGTGACGACTCTCGAATTTGTCGCGGCGATGACATCGGCGTTGGTGTGGCCCGTCATCGCGCTGACCCTCGTCCTCGTCTTCCGGCACAGCATTCGAGGATGGTTGGCCGAACGGCCGACACGTTTCCGCGCCGGACCGATTGAAGCAGTGTGGGATCGAGAAGCCGCCAAGGTTGGCGCATCCATTGATAGCTCTCCTGCTGCCGATGCGTTACAGCAGAAAGGATTTGAAGAGTTATCGCCCGCCGAGGTGGTGGAACGAGCCCAGCGTGACCCGATAGGCGCGATACTTGATGGGAGCCGAGCCATCGAGGACGCGGTCAAAACAAAACTTGAGGCGGCGCAAATTCTCCCGAAGACCGGGTTGGGGCTGAAGCTGAATCAAGCCGAACACGCTGGTCTTATAACGCGTGAGTTCGCCGAATCCATTCATAGCCTGCGGACAATGCGCAATCTTGTTGCGCATCGGCCGACTGAAGCCACAGCAACCCACGCAATGGAGTACGCGATCCTTGCTCAAGCTGTACTGATCCAGCTTCGTGGCTTGTCGTGGCCAGATCCCAGCCGAAAGGCTAGCTACTTGGACCTGAAAAAGTAGATCGATGGTTGTCGGCGTTTCTGGGTGAATTCGTTTCTGCTTTACCTGACAATGGTGGAAACCGTTGTTAGGTAAAGGATTTTTGTCGATGTTGCGGACACGTAATGCGCAGCCGTCGTTGTGGGAGTCGGTGCTGCCGGAGATCTGCCTGCGGCTTCCGGTCCAGTTGCAGCGGGTAGATGAGTGGCTTGATGATGAACGATTCTTCGCCCCGTTCCGCGCTCATTTCGATGCCCGGCTGGGCCGGCCCAGCGTGCCGTTGGAAACCTATCTGCGCCTGATGTTCCTCAAACACCGTTACCAACTCGGCTTCGAAACCTTGTGCCGGGAGGTGTCCGATTCGATTTCGTGGCGCAGGTTCTGCCGCATCGACATCGACGCCAAGGTGCCGCACCCGACCACCCTGATGAAGATCACCACCAGGTGCGGGGAACAGGCCGTGGCACAGCTCAACGAAGTGCTGCTGGACAAGGCGAACGAGGCGAAACTGGTGCGCCTGGGAAAAGTCCGCGCCGACACCACGGTGGTGTCGGCTGATGTGGAATATCCCACCGATTCCGGGCTGCTGGCCAAGGCGATCGCCAGGATCGGCCGGCTGGTGCGCCGGATCAAAGCGGCTGGCGGGGCGAGGCGCACCCGGTTTCGTGACCGCCGCCGCGCGGCGGCCAAAAGGGTGCGGCTGCTGGCGTCCAAGCTGCATCTGCGGGCGCGCTAGCCCGCGAACAGGCTCAACGGACGATGATCGCGGTGACCGGGCAGCTGGCCGATCTGGCCACCGACGCGGTCGCTGACGCGCAAACGGTGCTGCGCAACGCGAAACGGGCTTTGGCCAAGACGTCCGGCCAATCGCGGGCCGGCTACGCCGAGCGGTCAACGAGCTGGCCACCATCATCGAACGCACCGGCCAAGTAGTCACCCAGACCCGGCGACGCCTCGCCGGGGACATGCCCGCATCAGCGACACGGCTAGTCAGCCTGCACGACCCCGACGCCAGACCGATCGCCAAAGGCCGTATCAACCGTCCGATCGAGTTCGGCTACAAAGCACAGGTCGTCGACAACCCGGACGGGATCGTCCTGGACTACACCGTCGAAGCAGGCAACCCGCACGATGCCGCTCAACTCGTCCCCGCCATCACCCGCATCGCCACACGACTGGGCAAGGTACCCCGCGCAGTGACCGCCGACCGCGGCTACGGGCAACCATCGGTCGACCAATGACTCCACGATCTCGGCGTGAAAACCGTTGCCATACCTAGTACGGCAGGCACGGTTC
>DPJL01000025.1 GCA_003543035.1 Micromonosporaceae bacterium
AGGGCGGACAAGGCGTAGAGCGCGAAGTCCAGCACCAACGAGATCACGCGCTTGAGTCTGACACCCGGCCCGTCCGGCCGCTACGACCGGGGCGACGTTGTGTGGGCATCTGCACCACAGAGCCTGGTTCGTGCAGTGGCTCGGATAGGAAGGCCGGCATCCGCAGGATCTTCGCGAGCGACATCGGCTTGGCGAAGAGGTGACCCTGACCCGCCGTACAGCCCAGCTCCCAAAGCATCCGGCGCTGGCTCTCGCGCTCCACGCCTTCCGCGACGATCAACATGTCCAAGCCGCGAGCAAGCTCCACAGTGGACCTGACCACTGCGGCGGCCTTGGGTGTGTGCTCCATCTCGGCGACGAAGGAGCGGTCAATCTTGATCTCTTGGATCATCGGCATCCGAGGCAGCACCGAGAGCGAGGAGAACCCGGTGCCGAAGTCGTCCAACGCCAGCATGCAACCCAGCTCGCGAAGCTCGGCGATAACCTTGTCAACGATGTCGAGCTGACTGATGGTCTGCGCTTCGGTGATTTCGAGGATGAGGTCTTCGCCGGTGAGCCCGTGGTCGCTCAGCCTGGCCGAAACCAGCAGTGGCAGACGCCGGTCGAGCAGGCTGCGCGGTGAGATGTTGACTGCCACCGGCCACATCGAGCCAGCCGCGCGCCATTGCTTGGCCCCGTCCAGCGCCTGATCGAGGACGGCATCGGTGAAGGCGGTGAGTAGTCCCGATCTCTCGATGGGTTCGAGGAAGCTTCTCGGATCGACCTTGCCCCGATCCGGGTGCTGCCACCGGGCCAACGCCTCGGCCGCGATCGGCTTGCCGTCCAACAGGTTCACGATCGGCTGGAACTCGAGCGTGAACTCCTTCTCTGCCACAGCTCGCGGCAGCATGCCTGCCACGGTGAGGCCGGTGCGATCTGCCGTATCGCTCTCGGGCTCATAGGCGGTCACCGGACGGTTGGTGCGCTTGGCTTGGTACATAGCGATATCTGCACGACGGAGCAGCTCGACGAAGCCGCCAATGGTCGGAGCCGTTGCCACACCGGCACATGCTGAGACGGTTAGCGGCATGCCGTCCACCTCGACGGGCTCACGCAGCACAGCGAGCAGGGCAGCCGAACGGTGCATAGCGAGGGCCGGCGCAGGCAGATCTCGGTAAAGGACCGCGAACTCGTCCCCGCCCAGCCTGGTAACCAGGGCATCCGGACCGGCTGCGGCACTCAGCCTTCGCGCGATCGCCACCAGGACCTGATCGCCGGCCGAGTGGCCGAGGGCGTCGTTGATGTCCTTGAAGTGGTTGAGATCGAGCAGAAGTAGGGCTGGGACGCCCTGGCCATCGCGATTGTCCAAAGCAGACGCGCCCTCGGCCGCGAGCAAACGCCGATTTGGCAGGCCGGTGAGCGGATCGTGCATCGCGTCGTGCTCGTGCTTGTCCGCGAGCAGCTCGAGCTGGTTGAAGGAGGCGGCATTGCGGATCGCCGTACACAAGGCACCCGCAAACGCGCGAAGCGTGAACTGCTCCCGCTCCGACAACTTCACCGGCGAACGGAAGCGAAGCCGCAGCTCGCCAATGCGAGAGCCATCCGAGTCGGCGATCAGCGGAACGATCGCGGTGGTCAGTGGGTCGTAGCCCTTACGGTCCGGCTCGCCGAGGTAAGCGATCGCTTTGCTATTGCCCCGGATCAGGAGCTGCCCGTCACCGACCCAGGTTTCAACCTCAACTTGATCGGCGGAGAAGAGCTTCGAGCCTTTACTCACCGCGGTTCGCAGCACCGCATCCATCTGCACTGCATTGAATGCATCTGTCGCTTCGGCGAGCTGCTGCCATGCCTGTCGTTCTGCACGTGAGCGCAGTCGTGCCTGATGTGTGAGATGGAGGCTCAGCGCAAGTGGTGCAATTGCCACTATTAGCTTTGACTCCCATTGCAAAACCCAGAGCGCTAGGGCAGCGATCGCAAAGTGAATGAGGTTGAACACCCAGCGGATGTCCAAGTTGGCAAAGAAGATCTCGTTGATGCTTGTCCGGGTGGCCAAGGCAACAATGGGAATCGAGATCACGTCGTCCGCGACTCGACCTGAGACGTAGGCGATGAAGTAAGGAATTAGATCTCGGAAGTCTTCGATCGGCCCGGCGCTGAGGGTCAGCAGCACAGCCGCGGTGATGGCACCGATGACGGTGTCTTTGGCTACGCCGAAGGCGACCTTTCTCGGGGCGGCTCGCTCAATGAGCTTGGCCGCCAGTACACCAGCGAAGATCACAATGATAGCGAAAGGCCCAGGAAGTAGAGCGACAGCGATGAAGGCTGCGACGTCGGTCCAGCTGTTTCCGACGATGGTGGAGCGCACTCGCACGCGGACCGACGTGAGGCTTGATACCGCGATTAGTAGTGCGAGGAAGGCCATGCTGAACGCTCGGCTGTTGTCAAGATCCTGGTTAGACATCAGGCTGACAGCACCCACGAGGACGACAGTGGCAACAACGACGACGAGACCGATAAGCCTGGATAAGGCTCGATCGGTCTCGATCATGTCGTTTGGTGTGCTGCCTTTAGTCACCGCGGCTTCTCCGTCGACAACGGTCAGTCGCTCGACAGCCTAGGTGAGTTTCAGTGCCATTCCCAGTTCTTCATTGTCGCCTCCCATCCTCCCCTGGTGCCTCCCCTTGCGAACTTCTGTAAAGGAGCGTAATTTCGCCACGGCGATTTAGATAGGTGCATACTGATAGCGCACTGATTAGGCGAAATGTCACTTAATGTGACCGTTCGCCTACGCGCTGTGTCTGTATTTAGTGTCAGCCCGGCGGCAACTAGGCTCATGTCGTGCAGCACACTTCTCCGGGACCGATCAGCCCTAAACGACTGAGCCATGTGGATGATAGAGGCGCAGCGAAGATGGTCGATGTAACGGGTAAGGCGGTAACTGCGCGTACCGCTGTTGCGGCAGGTGAAGTGCACACTACGGCGGAAGTTCTGGGCCTGTTGCGCGGCCATGGAGTGCCAAAGGGGGACGCGCTCGCGGTGGCCAGGCTGGCCGGCATCATGGCGGCCAAGCGAACACCAGATCTCGTGCCGCTCTGCCACCCGATCGCCATCCACGGTGTGACCGTCGAGCTGACCCTGGCCGAGGAGGCTGTGGAGATCGAGGCGACCGTCCGGACAGCCGATCGCACCGGGGTCGAGATGGAGGCGCTCACCTGTGTCGCGGTCGCCGGCCTCACTCTGATTGACATGATCAAAGCGGTTGACCCCGCGGCAAGCATCGACAACGTCCGGGTGCTGCGCAAAGAGGGCGGCAAGACCGGACTATGGGAGCGCCCGTGAAGGCTGTCGTGATCGTGGCCTCGACCAGAGCCGCAACCGGCGTCTATCAGGACACCGGCGGTCCACTCCTGAAGCAGGGCCTGGAAGAGATCGGCTGTGAGGTGGCCGAGATCGTGGTGGTGCCGGATGGTGAGCCCGTCCGCGAGGCACTGATCGAAGCGTTGAAGCAGACGCCGGACGCCATAGTGACCACCGGCGGCACCGGGATCAGCCCCACCGACAAGACCCCGGACGTGACTCGAGAGCTGCTCGATTACGAAGTGCCGGGCATCGCCGACGCGATCCGAAGGCGCGGCGCGACTCCGCTCGCGGCATTGTCACGAGGCCTGGCCGGGGTGGCCGGCCGCACCCTGATCGTCAACCTTCCCGGCTCCACCGGCGGGGTGCGCGACGGTTTGGCTGTGCTGGCAGACTTGTTGCCGCACGCTGTCGACCAGCTGAGAGGTGGCGATCACCGATGACCTTGCCGATCGATTGGCGCGAGGCACGCAAGCTGGTCTACGAGGCCGCGCGCTCTGCGCAATTGCCCGCCGAAACTGTCGCACTGTCCAAAGCGGACGGTCGGGTGCTCGCGGGGCCGCTGAGCCCGGTCACCGATCTTCCCGCTTTCCCCACCTCCAGCGTTGACGGCTGGGCTCTTCGCGGCCCGGGCCCGTGGAAGGTGGTGGGGCGGGTACTGGCTGGGAGTGAGCCCCAGCCATTGACTGAAGACGGCACGACGATGGAGATCGCCACCGGCGCCATGGTGCCGAGCGGCACCGAAGCCATCCTGCGCGTCGAACACTCCGCGCTGGACAACGAAGTCGTGGCCGGAGAACCCAAGAACGTCAAGGAGTGGCGCGAGGAGGGCGAGGAAGCAAAAGCCGATGAAGAGCTTTTTCCGGCTGGAACCAGGCTAAAACCCGGTTTGATCGGTTTGGCGGCATCATGCGGGCTCGACTTCCTCATGGTCACCCGCAAACCTCGGGTGGCACTCCTCATCTTTGGCGATGAGCTGCTCACCGACGGCCCGCCCGGCGCGGGCCGGGTCAGGGACGCGTTGGGGCCGGCCCTGCCCGGCTACCTGACGCGGCTCGGGGCAGAGGTCGTGAAGGTCATCGGACCGATCGAGGACACCTTGGACGCCCACGTCGCGGCGCTGCGGGAAGCGCTCGACGTGGACCTGATCTGTACCACCGGCGGCACAATGCACGGCCCGGTCGATCATCTCCATCCGGCGCTCGTAGAGCTGGGCGCGCACTACGTGGTCAACACGGTCGCGGTCCGCCCAGGCTTCCCGATGTTGGTGGCCGCGGTTTCGGGGCAGGAACGCACGACTTTCATTGCCGGGCTGCCGGGGAACCCGCAATCTGCTGTGGTGGCACTGGTTTCACTCGTCGCTCCCCTGCTGGCCGGGCTGACCGGGGCACCTGAGCCGATGCCGAGTCCGATCACTCTTGGCGCACCAGTGCCAGGCCGGGGCGACTACACCCACCTTGCGCTGGTCAAATCCCAGTCAGCGAATTGGTTCCCGGTGCCTCACGCCGGTTCGGCCATGCTGCGGGGACTGGCCGGGGCGGGCGGCTTCGCCGTGATCCCGCCACACGGGCAGGGCTTGCCCGGTCAACAGGTCGACTACCTGGAGTTGCCATGATCAGGGTTACCACCGAGCCGCTCGATGTCGCGGAGCACGAGCGAGCGGTAGCCGACCCGCGAGCCGGTGCCGTGGTCAGCTTCGCGGGAGTAGTGCGCGATCACGATCACGGCCGGGCCGTGACGACATTGACCTACGAAGCGCACCCCTCAGCCGAGGATGTGTTGCGCGAAGTGGTTGCCGAGATCGCTCTCGACCCCGACGTCTATGAGATCGCTGTCTCCCACCGGCACGGACCACTCGCGATCGGGGAAGTCGCCCTGGCCGCCGCCGTCTCCACCGCGCATCGAGCGGCAGCCTTCGCGGCCTGCGCCCGCTTGGTGGACCTCGTCAAGCAGCGGCTGCCGATCTGGAAACACCAGGTCTTCGCCGACGGCACCGACGAATGGGTCAACTGCCCCTGACCCACCCCACCGCCGTGATCAGGGACTTTCGTGGGCGTGTCGCCGGTGTGTCGCGGCCCAAACTCCCTGATCACCGTGATCAGGGAGCGGCGACATCGACACGCCGCAGACACGCCGGGAGAAGTCCCTGATCACCGCGATCATGGGGGATCACCGCGATCAAGAGAGCGGGGCGGACCTAGCGGGAAGCGGGTCTTCGGCCGACGGGCGAGGCGAGATCGGCGAGCGGCGGACCGGGTCGCGTAGGGCGGGTGGCCTGCGTACGCCGGGGATCCGGATCGTTGATGCCGGGCCGAAAGCCGGATCAGCGCCGGGCCGGTAGGGCAGCAGCACGACCAGGATGATCAGCGCGATGATGAACGAGTTCTCGCCGAGTACGCCGATCATGCCCTCGGCATAGTGGGAGTTCGCCGGGAACTGATGTTCGTAGGGCCAGATCGGCGACACCAGGAAGAGCACGTAAAGGCCGGCCGCGGCCGCGGCATGTCTAGCGCCGGTAAGTGCCGGGAACCAGATCGGCTCATGCAGCCCCGGCGTAGCACGACCGCGGGCGATGATGCCCTGGCTGGCCGAGCGACGGCGCAACGCCTGATCAAAGAGCGCGATCATGGCCGGCACAACCCACACGAGGTGGTGTGACCAGGAGATCGGGCTGACCACATTGGAGGTCAGGCCGACCAGGGTGAAGGCGGTGAGCTCGTCACCTTCGGTGTGCGAGGCGCGGGCACGGGAGAGGCCGACCGCGAGCAGCACCAGCATGAAGCTGATCCAAAGCAGACTCGGGGCGTGAGCAGAGTCGTGCAGCCGGGCGAGCAGACCGGCCAGCGACTGGTTCGGTGTCATGTCGGCAACGCCGACGCGCTCGGTCTGCCAGATCACGCTGCCGAAATAGGCCGCGGACTCTTCCGGTACCACGAAATGGGTGGCAACAGTGACCCCGACGGCCGTGCCCGCAGCGGTGAGAGCTGTCCGCCATTGCTTGCTGACAAGCAGGTAGACGATGAACAGCGCCGGGGTCAGCTTGATCGCGCAGGCGAGGCCGATGCCGATGCCGGCCCAGCGCCAGCCACGGCGTAGCGCCACGAGGTCGGCGATGATGAGCCCGAAGAGCAGCAGGTTGACCTGGCCGAAGCCAAGGCTTTCGCGCACCGGCTCGATGGCCGCGAAGATCGGCACAGCCAGAAAGATGGACCACCACTTGTTCCAGCGGTGCCGCGCGGCGAGTGGGGCGAGCAGGGCGGCGCAGACGAACAGGAGGGTCAACAGTCCAAACACGACATTGAGCCACGCCGCGTCGATGGTGCTGAAGACGGCCATCGGCAGCATAGTTAATGCGGCGAAGGGAGGGTAGGTGAATCCGAGGGTCGTTCGTGGAGCGATGTACTCGTAGAGCTCACCGCCCTGCGTCCACCAGACCACCGCGCCGTGATAGATCTTCATATCGAAGAAGTCATACGGCCGCCCGAATGCCTCAACCGCAAGCCACGCGGCATAACAGGCGACGGCGACAATGCCGAGCCGGACGAGAATATTCAATGGGCTGGAAGTTCTGCGCCCGCCGATCACCGGCATGGAGCCGATACCTCCGTTTAATGTGTCCCGTTAGCGTTCGCTATGAAGCCTAGAACGGCACGGCACGTCGTTACCTCCCGTGTTACCCGACCGTGTCTCATCCCACACTCTTTTGCGACATTTCTATCTGGTTAACGCGATCAGGCCGGTTGGGGTCGTCTGTTAGTTTTCGCTGGTAGTGACCCTCTTCTTGGCGCTTTCCAGGGCGCGTTGGGCACGCCAGCGCAAACTTGGCGATCCGGCGGTGTCCACCGCGGCTAGAAACAGCCCACCAAGCAGACCGAGGTTCTTCGCGAAATGGATCTGCGCCTCGCGTCTCGCCGAGGGATCGTTCATCTTCCAAAATGGATGGTTGACCACGGTCGCGGGCAGCAAGGTACCGGCGAGCACCGCGGCAGCCGGTCTGGGTGCGACACCGGTGGCCAGCAATAGACCGGCGCCGAGCTGGACCGCGCCGTTGAGCTGCACAAGCGTCTTGGGCTCGGTGGGTAACCGTGAGTCGATCTTAAGTAGGAGTGGCGCGACCTGATCGGCGAGCGGCTCCGCCTGCGCGGCATAGCGCTTCGGATGAAGGATTGCCTGGGTGCCGGCGGCGATGAAGAGGCCGCCCAGCAGCGCACGGGCCAGCCCACGAACAGGTCTCATAAGCCTATTATCAGGGGCGTTTACGCATACAAAGGACAAAATCAAAACTGTCCCCGAGCTCGCTGTCGTAGTAGTAGTGGAACCGGTACTCAGAAAATTGCCGGCATTCCTCGACTTTGATGGTCCCCTCGAGCCGTTCGATCACCTCAAGGGCCTCCGAGGCACAGAGCACCATGATCATCTCTGGCTTGGCTTGCGTGCCGATGTTGAGGACGCAGTCGCCCTGCTGCGCGAAGCGGGCCGACTTGGGCAACTGCGATGGCCCCGGGGAGCCGGTGGGTGCGGGCAGCCCGGTGGACTTGCCGCCGACCGGATTCGGCAGCACACCGAGCAGCATCAACACCAGCGCGAAGATCAGCAAGGCGCCGGCAAAGCCCGCGATGCCCAGGATCATCGGGCCACGGCCGCCCAGCCGTGGCCGTGGCGGCTCATAGTCACTCAGGTCGGCCATAGTGCTGTCACCTTAGAGCAAGCGCAGTTGCTGATCGCGGGGCTGCCTGGGCGCGAAATCGCCGAGCTGTTCCACCAGGTTGGAGTCGATGTCAGCGAGGAATGGCGCTGGGCGCATGTCGCGCTCGGTGCCGAAAGTCGCGCGCCGCGAGGAGTGGCTGAGGAAGAGGTGCCGTTGCGCGCGGGTGAGCCCGACGAAGAAGAGCCTTCGCTCCTCAGCAACGTCCTGTTCGGTGGGTGGACGGCCCGGCAACCGAAGGGGGAGCAGACCGTCCTCGCAACCGGCCAGGAACACCACCGGGAACTCAAGTCCTTTGGCCGCATGCAGGGTAAGCAGCGTGACCGCTTCGGCACGGGGATCGAGCGCATCGACTTCGGCTCCGGTGGCCACGTCAGCCAGGAAACGCTCCAGATCATTCCCGCACCGCTGAGCAAGCGGCATAAGCAGATCGGCTCCGTCCCAGAGCTCCTTCTTGTCGGCCGTGGCTTTGAGGCGGGCGGCCACTGGACCGGTCAGCCCACTGTCCAGCCTGAGTTCGGCCCCCAGCTCGCGAACCCCGGCCCGATCGCGAAGCCGATTGTGCGAACGTTTCTGGACCGGAATGGACGCCCGCGACAGCGCCTCGACAATCGTGGCCGCCTGCGCGTCGGTGCGATAGAGCACGGCAATGTCGCCAAAGGACAGCGTGGTACCGGTTACTCCTCGTACGTCAGCACGGGTGCGATGCGAGGTGCCGCCCACGAGCTCGTCGACCTTGCGAGCGATGAAGGCGGCCTCATCTGCCGGGCTCGACGCCGCATAGCGGCCGATGAGAGGCGCCTCGAGGTCCACCTTCGCCGGATCGAGCCGTCGCCCCGGAACCAGCGAACTGGGCGCGATCGCCTGCACCGCGGCGGCGAGGATCGGCGCGGAGGAGCGATAGTTGCGCGTCAGCCGGACCACCCGGGCGTCTTCGAAGTCCCGCGAGAAGCGAAGGAAGAACTGAACATCCGCGCCACGAAACGAGTAGATCGCCTGATCCGGGTCACCGATGGCGCAGATGTTGCCATCCCGCGGCACGAGTAGGCGGAGCAGCTCGTACTGATGCGGGTCGACGTCCTGGTACTCGTCGACGAAGACCCACGCCCACCTTTTCTCTTGCGGTTGATCACGCAGGAGGGCAACGGCTTTGGGCATCAACTCGTCGAGATCGTCGACTTCGAAGGCCGGATCACGTTCGCGGAGCAGGGAAAGCGCGAGAGCGTGGAAGGTGGAGACGGTGA
>DPJL01000318.1 GCA_003543035.1 Micromonosporaceae bacterium
AGCAGACCGGCCTGCCGCTGCTTGCTCAGCAAGTGGGCGCGGGCGTGCTGCACTCACCCTTCTACACCTGCCCGCTGCGGGCCGGCTGCCCGGTGACGGTGACCGTCCACGACGCCACCTTCTTCACCGAGCCCGAGCACTATGACAAGTCCCGGGGCACGTTCTTCCGGTCTGCCATCAAGACCTCGCTGCGCCGGGCCGAGCGGGTCATCGTGCCGAGCAAGGCCACTCGCGATGAGCTGATCAGGTTGCTCGACGCCGACCCGACGCGCATTGACGTCGCCTATCACGGCGTTGATCACACCGCCTTCCACCTGCCCACCGAGGAGGAGAAGGCCCGAGTGCGGTCCCGGCTCGGCCTCACCACGCCATACCTGGCCTTCCTCGGCGCCAAGGAGCCCCGCAAGAATGTGCCGAATCTGATCCGTGGCTGGATAGCGGCGGTCAGGGACCGGCCGGAGCCGCCGGCTCTGGTGATCGCCGGTGGTCAGGGCCACGACGAAGAGATCGACCGGGTTGCCGCCGAGGTGCCGGCTCACCTGCGCCTGCTTCGCCCGGGCTATCTGCGCTACGCCGACCTGCCCGGCTTCCTGGGTGGCGCGGTGCTATGCGCCTACCCGAGCCACGGTGAGGGCTTCGGGCTGCCGATCCTGGAGGCGATGGCGTGTGGCGCTCCGGTGTTGACCACGCCGCGGCTTTCGCTGCCCGAGGTGGGCGGGGACGCGGTCGCCTACACCAAGCCGGAGGCGGCGCAAATCGCCCAGGACCTGGCCGCATTGCTCGACGACCCGCAGCGCCGGGCTCGGCTGGGCGAGGCCGGTCTGGCCAGGGCAAAGGAGTTCAGCTGGGCCTCGAGTGCGGAGGCACACGTGGCCTCCTGGGGCAGGGCAGCCCGGCACCAGCACTGATGCGTCAGGCATGATGGTTTGATGCTGCATGCTGTGATCCCTGCCGGGGGGAGCGGGACGCGCCTTTGGCCGCTGTCCCGCGCTGGAAACCCGAAATTTCTGCACCCTCTTACCGGGACGCCGCAGACTCTGTTGCAGGCCACGGTGTCCAGGTTGGAGAAGGTGTCCCCGCTGGCGGACACCATGGTGGTGACCGGGGTGGCTCATGCCGCTGCGGTGGCACGACAGCTTCCGAATCTCCCCGAGGCCAATATCGTGGTGGAGCCGAGCGCGCGGGATTCCTGTGCCGCGATTGGCTTGGCGGCCGCTCTCATCGCCAGGCGCGAGCCCGAAGCGGTGATGGGTTCCTTCCCCGGCGACCATCTGGTGCGTGACACCGCCCGGCTGACCGAGGTGCTCGAGCAGGCGACAGCAGGTGCGCAGCGCGGCTTGCTGATGACGGTCGGCATCACGCCCACCCATCCGGAAACCGGCTACGGCTACCTGGAGTGCGGCGACGTGATCGCCGGGCCGATCCGGCAGGTGGCCCGGTTCAAGGAGAAGCCCACCCTGCCGGTCGCGACGGAGTACCTCGCATCCGGGCGGTACCTGTGGAACGCCGGCATGTTCGTCTGGCGCGTCGACGTCTTCCTCGCCGAGCTGGAGCGCCAGCAACCCGAGCTGCATGCGGGTTTGACCGCCATCGCGGCGGCCTGGGAGACCGATCGTGATCACGTGATGGGCGAGATCTGGCCCACGCTGAAGAAGATCTCGGTGGACTATGCGGTCATGGAGGGTGCGGCCGAGGCAGGCCTGGTGGCCACGGTCCCGGGTGACTTCGGCTGGACCGATGTGGGCGACTTCCACACCCTCGGCGATGTGCTCGAGACCGACAGCGATGGGAATGTGCTCGTCGGCGACGACAAGGCAGATGTGGTGCTGAGCGATGTGCGCGACTGTGTGATCGTGCCGCAGTCGGGCCGGCTGGTCGCCGCACTCGGGCTGCGCGACGTGATCATCGTGGACACCCCGGACGCGGTCCTGGTCTGCCCCCGCGATCGAGCTCAGGACGTAAAGAAGATCGTCGATGAGCTCAAGGACCGGAGTGACAGCAGGATCTAAGCTGGGCTGATGCATCTGGCCGAGCTCACCGTCGCGGGTAATGAAGCGAGCGATCTCCTTCGAGTCGAAGACGCCGGATTGCTGACGGAGCTTGGCGCGCGCTCGGCCTATTGGACTGTGCTGGACGAAGGCCCGGTGGAAGCCTGCTTGGCGTTGCTGGTGGAGACCGACGAGGGATGGTCGGCTCACCATGTCGCAGCCGATGCGGGCGCTGAGACCGGCCGCACCGAAGACGGCGAAGCGTTGGCCCGCCACGGTGGCTGGGTCTATGTCATCGGCTCGCACTTTGGATCCAAGCGAGGTCCGCTGCGGCCCAAGCGAGCCTTCGTGGCCCGGTTCCGGGAATCTTCCGCGCCCGTGCTGCAGATCGTCCGGCACCGGTTTGCCTTGCATCGAGTCGTCAACGACGCGCTGAGCGAGCTGACCGGCCCGGCGAGCGCACCCGTGCACGGCAGCTTCATTGAGCAGACCCGACAGCGTGGGCTTGCCAAGGGTAAGGCGTGGGTTGACCAGCTGCTGGATGGTGATCATCCGATAAACGTGGAGGGTGCGGCCTTCACCGCACGCGGCACTCTCCTAATTGGACTCCGTTGGCCGGTGACCGTTGCTGGAGAGCCGATTCTGGTGGAGATCTCCGGTGTGCAAAACCTCTTTGAGGGGGGTACCGGGCTGAGCGTCGCCGGAGCGTATGTGTTGACCGGATTGGGGCCAGGGCCGCTCGGTGTGCGCGCGTTGAGTGCCCGCACCGGAGGGGAATTCGACGTGGTGGTCGGCTCGATCGACGCGCTGGACAAAGGTTCGGTGTTGCTCGACTCGCACCCGGAGGCCCGCGACGCCACCTGCCGCCATTTTCGCTTCACGCTGCCGGATTCGAGCCCCTCACAGATCAAACCGGAGCTGGTTTACGACCTCGCCCCACTGCACCACGTCGAGGGGATATCGCAGTGGCAAGGGCACTCGCTATACGTCACGGACGAGGATCACCGGATCGCTCTCTACGTCCCTGTTCCTTAGCTTCTTCGGTACCCAGCGAAAAAAGATCCTGTTCGGCGGTGCGAACGAGCGTTGGCACCACGCCAGGTGCCTCCTCGGTGGTTTGGATAAGCCCCCGGATGACGGCCACCGGGACCTGATCAATCTTGCCCTTCACCAGCTCAGCAGCGGCCGCGAGCTCGTCGACCACGGCTATCTGGGTGATTTGAAGGTCGTTGCCGTGCGGGTCGGTCTCGCCGCGGTGATCACGCAATGGGGCGATGCCCGCACTGCCCAGGGCGACATCGGTGAGCCCGTTGCGCCAGGGCCGGCCCATGGTGTCGCTGACGATGACGGCGACGTCGAGGCCGTGGCGCTCGCGGAGGGTGGCTCGCAGATCGGCGGCGGAGCGGTCCGGATCCTTGGGGAGCAGGACAAGCTGGGATCTGTCCACATTGGAGTTGTCGATGCCGGCCGACGCCATCACAAAGCCATGGTGTGTCTGCACAATCCGGGTGTGGCCGCGGGTGGCGACGACACGGGCCGTCTCCGAGCGCAACAGGTCCTCACGCGCCGCTTCCCGCTCCGGCCCGGCCACCGGCACATCGGCCAGTTGGCCTTCCGCCTTGGAGACGATTTTGCTTGTCACCACGAGAATGTCGCCGTCGCGCAGCCATGGCGCCGCATCGGTGATCAGCCGGGCCAGGTCGTCTCCCGGCCGGACCTCGCCGATGCCCCGCACGGGCAGAACGCTGTAGCCGTCAATCATGTGGCGCTCCCTGTGGTCGCCGGGTCCAGCGCGACTTCGACCATCCTTACGGTGGCCGCCTCATCGGTCATCCACAGCGGGGTCGGGACCACCTTCACCGCTGCCACCTCGGTGTCCGCATCCACGGTGTCCACCAGCCAGGCGGTGAGCAGCGGGCCGTAGAGGTTGCCCACTCCCGCCGAGGTGCATTCAACGTCCAAAGCGGACAGACACTTGTCCGCCATACCGCGCACAGGCGCACCACCGATGATCGGAGAGACACCGACGACCGGTGCTTTGAGGGCTTCCCTGATCCCGGGAATGGCGAGGATCGGGGCGATCGAGACGACCGGGTTACTCGGCGCCATCAGGATCACGTCAGCGGCTGCCAGCGCCTCCAGCACTCCGGCGGCGGGCTTGGCGGCTTCGGCGCCGAGGAAGACGAATCGCTTCGCGGGCAGAGCCGCCCGATGCTTGATCCACCACTCCTGGAAGTGGATAGCGCGATCCTCGATCACCACGTGGGTCTCGACGCGGTCGTCGCTCGCGGGCAGCAGGGTGATGCCGGGCTGCCATCTTTCGCAGAGCCGGGCGGTGACCTCCGACAGGGTGTGCCCGGCCGCGAGCAACGTGCTGCGGACCAGGTGGGTGGCGATGTCGCGGTCACCCAGGCCGAACCAGGTCGGCTCCGCGCCATAGGCGGTCAGTTCTTCCTTGACCTTCCAGGACTCGTCCGCGCGACCCCACTGGCGTTCCGGGTCGATTCCGCCGCCCAGGGTGTACA
>DPJL01000317.1 GCA_003543035.1 Micromonosporaceae bacterium
TGGCAAACTCCCCCGGATACGGCTTGTCCAGCGCGATCTACACCACCAATCCACAGCACGTCTTCGCTTTCCGGCGTGGGATCAGCGCCGGAATGGTCAGCGTCAACAACTCCACCTCCGGAGCCGAGGCACATCTGCCCTTCGGCGGTAACGGCCGGTCCGGCAACGGCAGCCGTCAATCCGGAATGTGGGTGCTGGACCAGTTCACCCGATGGCAGGCGGTGAACTGGGACTACTCGGGCCGGCTGCAAAAAGCTCAGATGGAGGTTGCCATCGTCGAAGCCGACCTTGATTGGCGACTTCCTTAGGGCACCGTTTTTTCGATCGCCGCCGGGCCGAGCTCGGCAAGCTCACGACGGGCCAGTTCCACATACTTAGGGGTGGGGTCATGTCCCCACGCGACCGCCAGATCCTCTGGATCCCAAGGCTGTTCGGCACCCGTGCGGTAAACCGGGGCGTGAGGGGTGTCGATGGGCTGATTGGGGTTCAGATCTTCGTTCATATTTCACTCCCGTTCTGCCAGACACCCCAATCTCGCACATGAGCGGCCCCAACGCGAGGGCATCGGGAATCTAGGCTTGTGCCATGCGACGACTCGCCGTTCTTGACGCGCCTTCGAATCTTGGTCTTCGGCCACCTTCACCGGGTACCGTGCCCGGCTGCTACAAGCTCGCAGGTGCCCTGCGCGACGCCGGCTTTGTCACCGCCTTGAAAGCCGAGGACGCCGGATACGTGACTCCACCTCGCTATGACCGGCACGAGTGGCAGCTGGGCGACGGCGTGTTCAATGCGGAGGGGATCGCCACCTACACAGTCAAGCTCGCCGACCGGATCGGAAAGTTGCTTGACAGTGAACGGTTTCCGGTCGTTCTCGGCGGAGATTGCAGCATCCTGCTCGGCGCGATGCTTGAGCTCCGGCGACGGGGCCGGTTCGGGGTCGCCTACCTCGACGGTCATGCCGATCTGCGTCATCCCGGCAATGACAGTGTCGGCGCCGCAGCGGGTGAGGGTCTCGCTCTGATCACCGGCCGTGGGCAGGCCGATCTGACCGACCTTGAAGGATTGCGACCGTATGTTCGCGACACTGATCTCGCGGTGATCGGCATCCGCGATGACGACGTCTACATCCCGGAGATGGCCGAGCTCGACTTGGCGGTGTGGGCGGAGGGACGACTGCGTGCGGAAGGGATCGATCCAGCACTTAGCATGCTCGAAACTCAAGAGCTGCAAGGGTTCTGGATCCACCTGGACGTGGACATCCTCAGCCCCAAGGTGATGCCGGCGGTCGACAGCCCGGATCCGGGCGGGCTGAGTTATGACGAGTTGATCCCGGCCCTCACCAAGCTGTTGGCCTCACCCAAATGCGTGGGGATCAATGTGGCCATCTTTGACCCCGATCTGGATCCCGACGGCCACCTGGCCAAGGAACTGACGGACAATCTCATCAATGCGATTGCACAAAGTCATCCGGCCTTGTGAGCCTCGAGGTAATCATTGGCCAGCCGCTTCGGCGCCCGGGCGAGCCACGCCTCGACGAGCAGCTCCTCGAGCTCGGGCAACGAGATCCGGTCCAGCCGAGCGAGGATCATGGCGTACCCGTTGAAGTGCGGCGTGGTGAAGTAGACGTCCGGGTCGTCGGCCAGCAGCGCTTCCTTGGCCCCGAGATCGGGCACCCACGCCGCGAGGATCGGTCCGTCAGGAGCCGCATCACCTAGCGCCTCCAGATCTTTCCGCCGCAACGGCCGCTCCAGCGCGAAGAGCTTGTCCTTGACCCGCCATGCCAGGACTCCGTCAGGTGACGACGCCTCCAGCGTCTAGGGCAGGTTGCGCACGGTCCGTTGTACGTCCTTCCACGTGGCCATAACCGCCACCATATGCCAGCCCCCACACCGCTCCTGCCGCGACAGCGCATGCCCCGGCTATGACCAGCGCCAAACGGATGCTGTAATGACC
The DNA here is from genome assembly GCA_003543035.1 of Micromonosporaceae bacterium. Taxonomy (GTDB): domain Bacteria; phylum Actinomycetota; class Actinomycetes; order Mycobacteriales; family Micromonosporaceae; genus Rhizocola. The sequence goes on from DPJL01000317.1 coordinate 1,954, forward strand.
GATCCCGCCGAAGAGAACCGGCCCCAGCCCTTGCCATGTCATGAGTCCCATGCCAAGCAGGCCAAAGGCCTGACCCCGGCTGGCCTCCGGAACGGCATCGAGGAACGCTTGCTGCAGGCCGAGCATGTAGGCGAATCCGCTTGCGGAGACCGACAGCAGTGCGGCGCAGACCAACATCGGCGGGTTCAATGCCAGCGCCAGCAAGGGCAACCCCAGGACCGCAATCAGTGGCGCGACAAGTCGTTCCCGGACGCGTGGCCGCACAAACCGCCCCACCACGAGATCCCCTATGAGCATGCCGGCCGGCGCGGCAGCGAGCATGATGCCTGCCGCCCCGGACGGGAAGCCGCGTTGGGCGGCGTAGGCGACCACGAGTGCCTCCGCTCCGACCACAAAGGCCGGTGGCAGCCATTGGATGAGCAGCAGCCGCCGGACGACCCGATCCCGCAGCAACGCAACGTTGGTGACCCAGCTCTGCCGGACAGCGGACCTTTCGCGCTCACCGCGTGGCCGTGGGAAATCGGCCAGCTTGAACCGCACAATGAGGGCTGCGATCAGCTCGCAGGCGGCGCTGATGAGAAGGGCGCGGCGTGGCCCGACCGCCGCAACGGCAAGCCCACCGAAGGCCATCCCGGCAATCTGCGCGGCGCCCGCAGCCATCGTGGACAGTGACCTACCAAGCACATACAGGTCACCGGTCAGCACCTCTGAGACGAGGCGGCTGGACGCGCCGCTGAAGATGGGCGTGAACGCGGCCACGAGAGCCACCAGGCCCAGGCTCGCGAAGACCGGCATTTCTACGACAGCGAGCAGGGTTGCCACCACACACGAGGAGGCATATCCGGCCACGATCAGGGGACGTGGCGGAATGCGGTCTGCCAGCGAGCCGAGCAACATCCCGCCCACGACCTGCGGCATGAAGCCGATCCCAAAGGTGATGGCAGATAACAGCGTCGAGCCGGTGATGCTGAACACCAGCATCGACAGCGCGACAATCCGCAGCGTGTCCCCTCCGATCGCCAAGGACCGGCTCACGAAGAGCACGCGGAAGGCAGGGACGGCGAAGACCTCGCGGTAGGTTGTCACCGGCAAAGCCTTGTCCACGCGGCCGCTGCCGGGCGAATGTTACGGCGGTAGCCGTAAGGTTGGTTCATGCTCAGGTTCGAAGTCGGGGCGGATGACCTGCTCCACAGCCGATTCGCGCTCTCCCCGCTCTTCGAGCTGGAGAACCTCCTACGGGTCCTCGCCGGCATGAGCTCACGGCGGCTGCCCGCGGCTTGGGCTTCCCGGCTCGCGCCCACCTTCGCCCAGCTGCGGCGCCACACCGAGCTCGACGCGATCCTTGCGCTCTTCTCGCACCGCTACGGCCCCAACTTCGTTGTGCCACCGCCGCAGAGCCTTGCCCAGTCCATTGAGGACGATCTGGCCGCCGTCCGGGCCACCCCGCTGAAGGTGGTCCGGGCCGAGATCGCGCAAAGCCTGCGCCACAGGCCAACCTCCGACCCGCGGATCCTCGGCGTCCTGCATGGGCGCGACGTGCTGACACGCGTCGCCGACGTGCTGGAGCAGACCTGGCGCGAGCTGATCGCCCAGGATTGGCCACAGCTACGAGCCATCTGTGAGCGGGATGTCATCCACCGCTCCACCGAGCTCAGCCGGGCAGGCTGGGCGGCGGCGCTCGCCGGACTGCATCCGTCGGTCAGCTGGCGGGACGACGGCATCGACATCCAGCGCCTGAATCACCCGGCTCCGATCAAGCTCGGCGGCGCGGGACTGTTATTCATCCCGTCGGTCTTCATCTGGCCCAAGCTCGCCGTGCACTCCGACGATCCGTGGCCCAAAGCCATCGTCTATCCGGCCCGTGGGACTGCCTCGCTCTGGGAGCCGCCCGCCGTCACATCCGGCGCGCTCGCCGACCTCGTGGGACGGTCCCGGGCCATGCTGCTGCTCGCCCTGGCCGACCCTGCCAGCACCACCCAGCTTGCCCACACGACCGGCCTCGCGATCGGCTCGGTCGGCGATCACCTGCGCCTGCTCGAAAAGGCGGGGCTCCTGTCGAGCGCCCGGTCGGGCCGGTCCGTCCTCTATCGACGGACGCCCTTGGGAGATGTCATCGCTGGAATTGGTACCTGAATCAGGCAGGTTAGCCGGTGAAGGATGAGTGCGAGGCTGTTGACGCCGCGGCGGCACTGGCCCACTTGGTGAGCACGACGCCCAGGACGAAGATCTGAGTCTGGACCGGCAGGCCGGGAAGGTCGACCACGGTGTCGCTGCTCCACATGCTTGGGCGCTTGACCGAGCCGATCCGGCGGCCATCGACGTGAAGCTCTTCCTCATACCGGAACATCGATGCACGCCGGAATTCGTAGGTCTTGCCGTCGGCCGTTACCGTCCACCGCTTGCGTCCGACGCGATCCGCTGAGGCGACCACGGTGCCGCCCTCGGTGGCCATGGTGTATTTGGTGCCCCATACGTTGCCGCTCACCTCATACAGGCGACCGGCCAACCGGAACGTCCCGCCTGACTTCCACCAGGACGGATCCCAGCTGGTCACCTGGCGGCCATCCACCGAGATCTCATAGTGGTTCTTCCAGATACTGGGTTTCTTCGCATGCAGCATCGCCCCATGGTAACGACGGGCGCAAGGTTCAACTGGTGAGACCGTGACGGACGGCGTAGAGAGCGGCCTGGGTCCGGTCCTCGACGGAAAGCTTCATGAGAATGCTCGAGACATGGGTCTTCACCGTCTTCTCGGCCAACATCAGGCTACGGGCGATTTCACGGTTGGAGCGCCCAAGGGCAATCTCGGCCAGCACGTCGCGTTCGCGGGCGGTAAGCCGGGCAAGCCGATCCGGCTCGGTGGAGCCGGTTATGAGAGCGGAAGCCACTTCCGGCGGCAACAGGATATGTCCATTGTGGACTGAGCGGATGGCACCGGCCAAAGCTGCCGGGTCGATGTTCTTATATACCACCCCTGCCGCGCCTTCGCGCACCGCGGGTAGCAGCTGAGCGACCTCGTTGAAACTGGTTACCACCAACACTTTCGCGGAGACACCCTGCGCTTTGAGTTGCCGAAGCGTTGCCACACCGTCATCGCCGGGCATCTTGAGGTCGAGCAGGATCACATCCGGCTGCTGAGTCAAGGCGAGCTCAACGCATTCAGCACCGTTGGAAGCCTCACCCACCACCCGGATGTCCTCATGTAGCTCAAGGAACGTCCGCAGTCCTCGGCGCACCATCTCGTGATCGTCGGTGATCAGCACCCTGATCTCAGCCACGGGGCACCACCAAGGTGACGGTTGTACCTTTGCCAGGCTCCGACGTGACGGAGAGGGTGCCCTTGACCCGGGCCGCCCGCTCGCGCATGGAAGCCAGGCCCATACCCCGTCCCACCGCCGGGCCGATCCCGGCGCCGTCGTCCTTGATCTCGCAGATGAGCCGATCCCCGGTATTGCCAAGGGAAACCTCGATGTTGGCGGCACCGGAGTGGCGCAACGCGTTGTGCAGAGCCTCTTCGGCCACCCGAAGCACCACCTCTTCCACCTTGGCGGGTGGGCGGCTCTGCAGCGACGAGACAAAGTGGACGGACGCGTCATGCACCCGGTCGAGAAGCTCCACGCGCCGCCGCAACGTTTCGATCAGGCCCGAGTCGGCCAGCTCACGTGGCCGCAACTCTGCCACCACCTGACTGAGCTCCTCGGTGGCCAGGGTGGCGAGCCGCCGGATCTCGGCCAGCTCCGCCTCGGCCCGATCCGGATCGCGCCGCACCAACGCCGCCGCGGCTTCGGTCAGCAGCCGGAGGCTGAACAGCTTCTGGGTCACCGCGTCGTGCAACTCACGGGCGACCCGATGGCGCTCCTCGAGCAGGGTCAGCTCACGACTGTGTTCATAGAGCCGCGCGTTGGTCAGCGCGATCGCGGCATGCGCGGCAAGCACACCAAGCAAACGGACGTCGGCATCGGTGAACTCACCCTCGCGCCTGTTAGCCAGGTAGATCGCGCCCAGGGTCTGTTCGCCGTCGGTGATGGGCATGCCGAGGAAGTCCTTCATGACCGGATGGGCCGCGGGCCACCAGCCGAAGCGGGGGTCTTTGCGTACGTCGGGGAGGCGCTCGGGTTTGGCGTTGTGCAGCATCGCACCAAGCAGGCCATGCTGCCGGGGCAACGGGCCGATCTTCTCCCACAGCTCATCGGAGACGCCCTCCACCACGAACTCGGCGAACCCGCCCTGATCGTCGGGCACCCCGAGCGCCGCGTACTCGCAGTTCAACAGGTCGCGGGCGGCCGTCACGATGGTCTGCAGCACCTCACGCACCGAAAGATGGCGGCTCACCGCGAGCACCGCCGCGCTCAGCTCCTCGAACGGCGAATCGTAAGGTGCGGACATGATCTGACGGTATCCGGTCCTAGGACCAATGGCGTAGTTCCGCAGCGGCTCAGGACCGATTCCGCGGTCGAAGATGCGGCATAGCTTCGGTGACATGCCTACCGCAATCGTCACCGGCGCCTCCCGCGGCCTCGGCCTCGAACTCGCCCGCGTTCTCCTGACAGCAGGCTGGCAGGTGATCGCCGACGCCCGCAGCCCGCTCACTGAACCAGGGCTGACCGCCCGGCAGGGCGATGTCACCGATCCCCGGCACCGGGAAGAGCTGCTGGCCGGGGTGCAGACCCTCGATCTGCTGATCAACAACGCTGGAACGCTTGGGCCGAGCCCGTTGCCGTTCCTCAATGAGGTACCGGTTGAGGCGCTGAGGGCCGTCTACGAGGCGAATGTCATCGCCCCGCTGGCACTGACTCAACTCGCCCTGCCACTACTGCGAAAGTCCAACGGCATCCTCGTCAACGTCACCTCCGACGCCGCACCCGAGGCCTACCCGGGTTGGGGGGCCTACGGTTCGTCCAAGGCCGCCCTTGAGGCGCTGAGCCGGGTGCTCGCCGTCGAAGAAGAGGGAGTGACGGTCTGGCAGGTGGATCCGGGTGACCTGCGTACGCAGATGCAGCAGGATGCCTACCCCGGCGAGGATATCTCCGACCGGGCGCTGCCCTCGACAGTCGCGCCCGGCCTGTTGAAACTGCTCGCCGAGCGCCCGCCATCGGGCCGCTATCGCCTGCCGGAGTGGGCATGACAGCGCTGTGGGCACCGTTTGAAGTCGCCGACCTGTTCGCCTCGGAAAGGTTCTATCGGGGGCTTGGGCTGCCGGTCATCGACTCCTTCAAGGACGGTCTCATCTTCGGCGTCGGCGCGAGCGGACGCATCGAGATCGTGCAGACACCCAAGACCGGCCATCCCACCACGGCCATCGAGCTACCGACCTGGGCGGCCGTTGACCGGCTTGGCAAAGGAACTGTTTTCCCCCGTGGCCACCACGGCTTCGTCACCGCCGACCCCGACGGCAACCGGTTACTGATCTGGAGCGAGGGCACCGCATGACCGCCACCACATTCGACTTCACCCTCTCCCCCGACCTCGAAGCGCATGAGCCGCCCGAGGCCAGAGGACTGGCGCGGGACCAGGTCCGGATGCTCGTCGGTGGGCCCGATGGTGTTGCGCACCATCACTTCCCTGAGCTGCCCCACCTGCTCGAGCCGGGAGACGTGTTGGTGGTGAACAACTCGGCCACGATGCCCGCAGCGGTGTCCACAGTGGACGGACAGCTTGCCGTCCACTTCTCGACTCAGCTGCCGGATGGGAGTTGGGTTATCGAGCCGCGGCACTATCAAGGCACACCCGGGGAACGACTCAGGCTTCCGGGCGGGGTGAGTGCGGTGCTGAAGGAGGTTTACTCGGAGCGGCTCTGGATCGCCGATATCGACGTCGCCTCCATTCCGGGGTATCTCATGAAATATGGCAGGCCTATCCGGTACCCATATGTGGCTCGCGATTGGCCCCTGTCGACGTATCACAGTGTCTTTGCCACCGAGTTGGGCAGCGCCGAAATGCCAAGTGCCAGCAGGCCTTTCACCGAGCACATGGTCACCCGGCTGGCGAGTCGCGGCATCGTGATCGCTCCGATCACCTTGCACACGGGGGTTGCGTCGCCCGAGGCACATGAGAAGCCTTACCCGGAAAGGTATTCGGTCCCGGCCAACACCGCGCGGCTGGCTAATGAGGCCAAGGCGGCGGGACAGCGGATCATCGCGGTCGGCACCACAGCGGTGCGGGCGTTGGAAACCGCGGCCCGGCCTGACGGGATGGTTCAGGCTTCGCACGGCTGGACCGACCTTCTGGTCACTCCTGAGTCGGGTGTATTGGTCACTGACGGTCTGCTGACCGGCTTCCATGAACCGCGTGCGTCACATCTGCTGATGCTGGAAGCGATCGCCGGCAGCGAGCTGCTTTCCCGTTGCTACTCCGCGGCAATCGCCGAAGGCTATCTGTGGCACGAATTCGGCGACCTCAACCTGCTACTGGCCCGCTGACCGTTTGTCGGCTCGCATCCTGATTTGCCGCAGCAGCACGGATGCCGCTGTCGTGAGCACGACCCTTATTGTTACCTATTGACCACCAGATCACGCGCCTGCCTGTACCGCTCGCGCGTATGCGAATCCGTTTCGTCGGCCTCATAGGTCTTACCTAAAGGCCCGGCCCATTCGGGTGGGCTCGACTGTCCGGAAAGGACCCATGCCGCCTGACGAGCCGCCCCGTCGGCGACGTACTCCCCTGGCGACGGCACCACCACCGGGCAGCCGAGAATGGCCGGAGCCAACTGCCGGACCGCATCGGATTGTGCCCCGCCACCGATAAGGATCACGCGCTCGGGCCGCGCTCCTTGTGCCACAAGCGCATCCAGCCCATCGGCCAGCGCGCACAGCATCCCCTCCACCGCCGCTCGCGCGAGATGTGCGGGCGTGGTGTTCGCGTGGGTGAGGCCGTGGAACGCGCCGGAGGCGTCGGGCCTATTCGGGGTGCGTTCGCCATCCAGATAGGGCACCAGAACCAGTCCGTCGGAGCCCGCCGGAGCGCGAAGCGCGAGGCGGGAGAGCTCGTCGAGGTCGACACCGAGCAGGCGTGCGGTCGCGTCGAGCACCAGAGCGGCGTTGAGCGTGCACACCAATGGCAGGAAGAGCCCGGTGGCATCGGCGAATCCGGCAACTTCACCGAGAGGATCCGCAGTGGGTTGGGACGCGACCATGAAGATGGTGCCGGAGGTGCCTATGGAGACAACGACATCGCCAAGCTCGGCTCCGATCCCCAAGGCGGCACTGGCATTGTCACCGGCGCCCGGCCCGATCAGGACTCCGGCCGGAGTGGATCCGGCCAGCTCGGCCGGCCCGAGCACCGAAGGCAGCTGCGGTATGCGCCCGAACGCTTTCTGAAGGAGGTCGTGTCGGTAGCTGTCGCGAGCCGGTGACCAATACCCTGTCCCGCTCGCGTCACTGCGATCGGTCGAGATCGACCGCGGGTCGGCCGAACCGCTCAGCCGCCAGGTGAGCCAATCATGTGGCAGGCAAACAGTTTCGGTCCGGGCGGCGAGCGCGGGCTCGTGCGTGGCAAACCAGCGGAGCTTGGTGACGGTGAAGGAGGCGACCGGTACACTGCCGACCGCCTCAGCCCATGTCTCGGCGCCAAGCTCCGTCACCAGATCCGTGGCGGCTTCTGCCGAACGCAAATCGTTCCAGAGCAACGCGGGGCGTATAACCTCTCCGGCATTGTCCAGACACACCATGCCGTGCTGTTGCGCCGCAACGGAAATGGCCGCCACGTCGGCGATCCCACCGGCATCGTCGATTGCCAGCCGCAGCGCCTCCCACCATCGCTCAGGGTGCACCTCGGTCCCGGCAGGATGCGATGCGCGACCGGCCCGCACCAGGTCACCTGTTTCGGCCTCCCGGATCACGACTTTGCATGACTGGGTGGACGAGTCGACGCCCGCGACGAGGGTCATGGGCGTACCCCCAACAGGTGCTCGACAGCGAGCTGGTTGAGGTGAGCGAAGCCATACCCGCGCGATGCCAGAGCGTCCACATCGGACTTCTCCGAAACGAGATCGGCCGCCGTCTCACCGGGTGCGAGGGTCGGCACCGAGAGCTCCGGCACCCCACTCGCCTGCAACGCCTCAGCGACTCGCGGGTCTGCTCGCCATGCCGCGGCCCGCTCCTTGAGGAGAAGGTAGGTGCGCATGTTCGCCGCGGCGGAGGCCCACACGCCGTTTATGTCCTCGGTGCGCATCGGCTTGTAGTCGAAGTGCCGCGGACCCTCGTATCCGCCGGTCTCCAGCAAGTCCACGAGGAAGAAGGCGTTGAGCAGATCGCCATGGCCGAAAATGAGGTCCTGGTCGTACTTCACGCCGCGCTGACCGTTGAGGTCGATGTGGAAAAGCTTGCCGTGCCACAGCGCCTGGGCGATGCCGTGCACGAAGTTCAAGCCGGCCATCTGCTCGTGGCCCACCTCTGGATTCAGGCCCACCATCTCGTGATGGTGCAGGCTCGAGATGAAAGCGAGGGCGTGCCCGATCGTGGGCAGCAGGATGTCGCCGCGTGGCTCGTTGGGCTTGGGCTCTATGGCGAAGCGGATCTGGTACCCACGGTCAATGCAGTATTGGGCAAGGAAATCGATGCCCTCACGGAATCGGTCGAGCGCGGCCCGAACGTCTTTGGCGGCATCACTTTCCGACCCCTCGCGCCCGCCCCAGAAGACGTAGGTGCTCGCGCCAAGCTCGGCAGCGAGGTCCAGATTGCGCATCACCTTGCGCAGAGCGAAACGGCGCACGTCTCGACTGTTCGCGGTGAACGCACCCTCCTTGAAAACGGGATGGGTAAACAGGTTCGTGGTCGCCATCGGCACGACCAATCCGGTCTCCTCCAGCGCCTTCTTGAACCGCTCGACAGCTCGGCTGCGAGTGTCCTCGTCGGCGCCAAACGGGATGAGGTCGTCGTCGTGGAAGGTGACGCCGTAGGCGCCAAGCTCCGCCAGGCGGTGCACAGCCTCAACCGGGTCGAGCGGCTCCCGGGTGGCGTCGCCAAACGGGTCACGGGCCTGCCAGCCCACGGTCCAGAGTCCGAAAGTGAATTTATCCGCCTTGGTCGGCATGATTTTTGCCTCTCAACGATATTTGTTTATCCATTGAACTAATATCGTGTGGCATTGTCAAGGCATGCCAGCCCGCGACATCCCGGTGCGCCAGGCGAGCCTGCGCGAGCACAATCTCGCAGTCGTGCTGCGCCAGGTGGCGGCGAGCCCTCAGCCCGTCTCGCGCGCGGCGATCGCCGCGAACTGCGGGCTCACTCGCGCCACGGTTTCGGCGATCGTCGATGAACTGATCGCCGGTGGACTGGTCAGCTTCGCCGATGAGTCCCGCACCGGCGTCGGCCGGCCGTCGATTGGCGTGTCGCTCAACGGAACCCGGCCCGCCGGGCTCGGCATGGAAATCAACGTGGACTATCTGGCCACCTGCGTGCTCGATCTGGCCGGCACCATCCGTCATCGCGAAGTCGTCGTCGCGGACCAGCGTGGAAAGTCTCCGGCCCAGGCGTTCAGTTCCCTTGCGGCAGCGGCAGATCGGGCTCGTGTGAAAGCCGCATCAGAAGGGCTGTTGGTGTCGGCCGGGACAGTAGCGCTGCCCGGCCTCATCGAGGCCGCGACCGTCCACATTGCACCGAACCTCGGCTGGCATCAGGTGCCGCTACCGCCCTCGCTCGGCGACCTCCCGGTGAGCTTCGGCAACGAGGCCAACCTCGCGGCCTTTGGCGAGCTGCACACTTCCCCGTTGCACAGCTTCATCTACGTCTCCGGTGAGATCGGCATCGGTGCGGGAATCGTTGTCAATGAAAGACTTTTCGGTGGTACCAGGGGATGGGCCGGCGAGTTGGGCCACGTGACCGTGGATCCGGCCGGCAAGCCGTGCCGTTGTGGTTCACAGGGTTGCCTGGAGCAATACGCGGGCGAGGATGCGATCCGGGAGGCGGCAGGTCTGCCGGAGACGGCCTCATTGCTCGACCGCGCCAGGAAGGGCAGCGGCAAGACATTGGCGGCTTTGGATCAGGCCGGCGCCGCGCTTGGCATCGCCCTGGCGAGCGCGGTCAATCTGCTCGACCTGCCCGCAGTGGTGTTGGGCGGTCACTTCGCGCCGCTGGCGCAGTGGCTCCGCCCAGCGATCGAGGCCGAGCTGAGCCAGCGAGTGATCACCGCTCGCTGGTCGCCACCCTCGATTCAGGCGTCCGCGCTCGGTACCGACGCCGCCATCATCGGCGCAGCTCACACAGTGGTTCAAGCGATCATCGACAATCCCGCGGGCTATTTGGCGTCAGCTCGCCCTTGACTTGCCGTCGGAATTGATGCCATGGTGACGTCATGACGACGTCACCATGGCTACGGCTTTTGCGCATCCGTGGATTCAGCCTGCTCTGGACCGCGGGCCTCATCTCGATGACGGGCGACTGGCTGCTCCGGGTGGCACTGCCCATCTACGTTTACCAACTTTCCGACTCGGCCGGAGCCACCGCCGCTGCGGTCGCCGCCCGAGTCGGGATGGGCATGTTGGCTGCTCCGTTAGCCGGCGTCCTTGTTGATCGCTGGGATCGCAAGCGGGTCATGGTAATCGCCAACCTGGCGCAAGCGATCACGCTGCTGCCCCTGCTCGCCGTCGACTCAGCCGGCGAGTTGTGGATCGCCTACCTGGTCATTGCCGCGCAATGTGTGTGCGCCGTGTTTGTGGCGCCGGCCGAGCATGCGCTCCTCCCCCGGCTGGTGCCACAAGCCGATCTCGCCGCCGCCAACGGCCTGAATGCGTTGAACAACAACATCGCGCGGCTGCTGGGCCCGGCACTCGGCGGCATCGTCGCGGTGACCTTGGGCATCACCGGTGCGGTGCTGCTGAACAGTGTGACCTTCCTCCTCGCGGGTGTCCTATCCGGACTGATCGCTGGCGCACACCGCGCGGAAAGCACTTCTCGTCGCCATATGTTGGGCGAGCTGGCTGACGGAGCCCGAGTCGTGGCCGGGTCGAGGGTGTTGCGGGCACTCTTCGCGGTTCTGGCCGTGACCTCGCTGGGTGAAGGCATCATGGGCTCGCTCTTCCCGGTCTTTGTGGTCGACGCGCTGCATGGCGGCGTCGAACAGGTGGCCTGGCTGATGTCCGCGCAAGCTGTTGGTGGCATCGTTGGCGGGCTGGCCTGCGCGGCCGTGGCGCGTCGGCTGAGCCCTTCACGCATGGTGGTCGCCGGCCTGATCGCCTTCGGCACGATCGATCTGATGATCTTCAACTATCCACGCTGGTTCGCCGAGTTTGGACCGGTCGTGGTGCTCTTCGTGCTGGTCGGCGTCCCCGGCGCGATCGCAACTGCGGCATATTTCACGCTGCTGCAGACCGAGGTACCAGACGAGCTGCGAGCCCGCGTCTTCAGTGGCCTGATCCTGCTGGAAGGCGGGGCCGGCCTAGTCGGTGCGGCGCTCGCCGCCACCCTTACCGGCCGATTCGGAGTCATCAACGTGCTCACGGCCCAAGGTGCCGCGTATGTGTTGTCAGCGCTCGCCTTCGTGCTCGTGCTCAGGCGCAACCGGTCCGCTGCCCCAATTCCGGCTACAACCTCCCGCCCGTTGGCAATGAAAGGTGAGTCATGAAGACCAACCTGTATCGCCTGGTGCGCAAGGTCCAACCCCGTGTCGTCATAACGGGACGTCGCCGAGCGGCCGAACTCTCCGGCTACTTCAACGATCCAAGGCGCGCACGTTGAGCCAGCTCGAGGAAAGCCTTCGCATCGACAATCGCCGCGCCACCGTGGTCGTTGTTGAAGTACACATAGACCGGCTCTTCGGACGGAAAGGCTTCGGCGATCCGGCTTACCCAGGTTTTCAACGCGGCCCTCCCATAGCGCGGGCGGGGCTGCGCCCGTCCCTCGTGCAAACGCAGATAGCCCCAGTCGGCGGTGCGCCAAAGTGGAGCGATCGGCCGGCCAAGCCTGTCCGCCCAGCACAGCGCCGCATTGTGCTTCTCCAGCAGCCGACGGACATCATCGGCCCACCACGACTGGTGCCTCGGCTCCACGGCAACCTTTGTACCGTCAGGAAAGCATGCCAGCGTCTCGGCCAAAGCGTCGACGTTTGCCTTGAGCGTCGGGGGAAGCTGGATCAGCACCGGGCCCAACCTGTCCCCCAATGCCTCAGCCCGGCTGAAGAATCGCGCGACCGGCTCCTGCGGATCCTTGAGCCGCTTGATGTGCGTGAGATACCGGCTCATCTTCACCGCCATACAGAAGCCGTCCGGCGTACGTTCCCGCCATTGCGCGAAGGTATTGCGTTCGGGCAGCCGATAGAAGGCGTTGTTCACTTCCACGGTCGCGAAGTGCTCGGCGTAATACTCGAGCCAAAGCCGTTGCGGCAGGCCCTCCGGATAAAACCC
>DPJL01000405.1 GCA_003543035.1 Micromonosporaceae bacterium
GAACCGTGCCTGCCGTACTAGATACTGCTCCGCTTGGCTGACCATCTCGGCGTCCAACCGCGGGCCGGTGTAGTAGGTGTCTTCCTCAAAGAACTCCGTCACTTCTTCCGCTCCTCAGGCAAGAAGCCGCCTGCGTGTGTCCGCTATCGCTGAAGAGATCGTCAACGTGGCTGCGCAGTATTCGATGGACGATCGGCTCGAGTTTGGTACCGCTCTTTGGAAGCCTGTCCACATGTTGGTGATCAGCTACCTTGGTCCAGCAGGACGTTGACGATGCTCGGCGAAACTTGAGGTTCGATGAAAACGCGAACTTGGACGGCCGGTGCCGGAGAGACATCTACCTCCTCGACCTGCGCAGCGATCGAGGTTCCGACTGCCATTACACCGCTGGGCAGGGTCAATTCGCCGGCGAATACCTCGTGACCCAGTCCGACTGATTCCTCGCCTTCGAGGACGGTCAACCTGACATCTCCTTCTGTGTCGGGCCGGGTTGCCACACACAGCGAGGTTTCGTTGGCAACAAAAGGTTCCTCGCCAGTTCCCATTGAGGAAACTCGATCACATCGCGATCACCTATTTCGATCTGTCCGTACATCGGTAGCACATCGATAGCCATCAAGGTCCTATTCAATTAGCCCACCTCCCCAAGTCACTTCCACTCTGAATCGATCTCCATGTCCGATGCCGTACTTCTTGTTGCCTCGGCTGCCGACGTAGGAAGGCGCTCGATCTATGGGCCGCGGCGCTAGATGGCCCCGTCGTACCTCGCGGTACGACGGGCCTGGTTTCAGGATGCTCGCTAGACGATTGGGGGTCGCCGTACGTCCACCAGGTCAGGGTCGGCGTTGGCGAGAACATCCTCGAAGGCGCTCCAGCCCTTGTCGTTTACGAGCGCTGCCTCTGCGGAAGCAATGGGCACGAGCCACGCGATGGCGATTTTGCCTTCCCTACCTGAGTAGGAAGCAAATTCGTCCGGGAGATATACGGGAGCGGCTACGTAGAGCCCTTCCATTCGCGTTCGAGGCAGGACGGCTCCCTTCGACACGACAACGTCGCCGCGAAGCAGTGGAACACTGTGCTGCAGTACTTGCTCGCCAACTCTGTCAAGCAGGGTTGTGGCGTCCTTCGTCTTCACCGACTCCGGCAAAATCATGAGGAGTTCCTGCTTAATGTCTTTGTTCGACACCGGCGACTTTAGGGCGTACCTGCTGAGGCCTAGCGTGCTGAACGCTCTGCCACCAAACATCGGCTTGCCATACTCGACGACTTGGAAGTGGTCGAACTTCCAGCCTGCCTTAATGGTGCCAAGGTAGCTCTCGAGATGGCTTGGCAGGCCTTGGTCACCCATCATTCCTCCAAGCTGCCCGAGCCGAACCTTTGCATCTCTGTTACTACCACCGTGTTACCTGCTGGGCACACCAGGAGAAAGAGGAACGGGCTTCACAGCGGCGTCGATCCACACCTCGTCGGTGGCATTCCAGCAGGACAACTTCAAGGCGCGCTGTGCCGGTGAACCTGCCATGACCTCGCACCGACGGCGCCTACGACGGTGGAAGCTGAGCTCGATGAGAAGTCGATATCGCACCTTCCTGCAGTCCGATGGCCCCTTCATCCTTCAACAGGAGGAGCTTGGACCTTAGCAATGAGTAGTCGACGGACGGTGGGACATCGACGGCAAAGTAGTTGTCCGTGTTGCTTATCTCCCACGAACAATCTGACGCTGTCAGCAGTCGTTCGATACGGTCCCTTGCTCGTGGCTCCTTGACAAGAATCCTCACTGTCGTGTGGCCCGACTCCTCGACAAGACGATCGAACACCAACTCCTTACGCTCATGGTCAGGGCGCACGAGGATGAGGTCTCCGTACGAGATACCGCGAATGTAGAAGGGCGTGTTCCTCACACGTACGTGCAACTTGGTGCCGGTCTTAGCCGTCCATAGCCGTTCGGTCGCAAACGGCGGCCACACATCGCTCTCAGCTGGCAGATCAAAAACCACTGCGAATAGCTGCTCATCATCAGTCATGGTTCATTCCAAGAATCCTCGAAGTCTGTCGTCCCATTGCTGCACTGTGTCCGTCGACTTGTTCCTGTTGCAGACACGACACGCGACAACGCCGTTGTGCGCTCCGCCATGTCCACCTCTGCTCTTGGGTTGAACGTGATCGACCTGCGCATCGTCTGGCCGTCCTGCAACGCCGTTCTGCGAAGGTCGGCGAAACACTTGGCGTTTACAGTAATGGCACAGAAGTATGCCATTGTTGGCCAGTAGGTTCTCGTCGTAGACGATCTTCTTTTCTGCGTCGGTAAAATCAAGTCCGCCGCGGTTGCAGTTGTGGACCAGGACCGGCGTTTCTCCCCCGATCACATAGTACGTATGGAAATCCCCGACAGTGAGATCGCGCATGCGGGCGCTGTCGATGCGGAGGTCGACATCGGTGACGACAAGGTTTTGGGTGTCAGCGGGGTCGCGAAGTCGGTCGCCAGGTGTCAATTCGGCAGCATCGGTCCACTCTCGGTCTGTGGCATTCCAGAACGCGTGGGTCCAGGTGGTCTGGATGATGCTGACTTCGCCGGTCTGATCGTTAAGCACAGTGACGTCTGCCAGGTCCCAGTCCTCGTTGAGGTGCAGATCTGTGACTGGTTTGCTCTCGGTTACTCCAGTCAGGGGGTCGGTGGCGAGGACTTGGTCTCCGACTGCCACATCTTTGATGGCTTTGGTTGTACCTCCGGCCATGAGGACGGGTGTGGCGGGAGCGAAGCTGTGGCAACCCCTGCCGAAGCGTGAACCGACGGCCAGAACGAAAGTAGCGGTGTAGGCGGCGTCGGCGGCTGCGATGTAGCCGTGTTCTGCGGCTCCTTCCCAGTCGCCGTTGTTGGCCGCGTCGATGGCGTTTTCGCCTTCAGTGAACATTTCGGCGGCTGTCGTGATTGGACTCAGGACGACGTCTGCCGCTACATCGACTGCAAAGTCCGTGTAGTTTTCGAGTGCCTCGCCCACAGACTCGTTGCCGGACACCACGGCGTCGACGTGGCCGAGTTGTGTCTTGGAGATGGTGTCCATGAACTGGATTGGAGCCGTGTTGACTTTGAACCAGCCGTCTTTGAGGCCTTTGCCGATTGAGGCCCAGGATCTTCCGGTGGGGTCGCTGTAGGTGGCGGGGTTGTTGTTGGAGTAGAGGTAGCCGTGCAGGGTCTGGGGATCGAGGTGATCGATTTCTGGGTCGATGGAGACGAATCGGCCGATGGTGGGGTCGTATTCGCGGGCTCCGATGTGGGTGAGACCGGTGTCGTCGATGGTGCCGCCGACATAGCCTTTGGTGCCAATGAAGGTGGGTTGGGTTCCGCGGGTTTCGCCGAACGGCATGGATCTGCGGCGTTGGTAGGAAAGGCTGGTGGCGGCGATCTGGACTTGTTGGGTGTCGTGGTGGTCTGCGGCGATCCAGGTGAGTGTGGTGCCGTTGCGTAGGGCGATGGTTTTGCCGTTGTGGCTGTAGTAGCGGATGGCTTCGAGTTGCCCGCTGATCAGCTTCTTGATTTCGGTGCCGTCGGGCAGGTAAAGGGTGTCCCCGGTTGGTGTCTTGGCGATCAGGCGGGTTCCGTCGACGTCGTAGATGTTGGTCCAGACGTTGGTGCCTTGGGTGACGGTGCGTAGGTGGCGTTCCTTGTCCCAGGCCAGGTCTTGGACGGCGCCGGTGTCGGTGGTGCGTCTGGTCGTGTTACCTGCCGCGTCGTAGCAGAAGGAACGCGTGGGGGTGCCGGCTTTGGGCCCGGTGGCGGTGATGGAGGTGACGGCGTGGGGTTTGCTCGCGCCGCCGCAGGAGTCGACGCCGCCGATGGTGTAGTTCCAGGTGGTGTCGGTGGTGTCTTTGTCGATCTGCTTGAGCCGACTGCCGAGCTTGTCGTATCCGCCCGCGGTTGGCCATTGGCGCCGGTAGGGGTCCGCGCCGGTGCGTTGTGGTGTGGCACAGGTGCCGGAGGTTTGGGTCCAGGCTTCGGTCATGCGCCGAAGGTGGTCGTAGGTAAAGCATTCCTGTTGATCGGCGACGCCGTGGACCCTGCCCGCGACGGAGGTCACGTTGCCAACTTTGTCGTAGCTGTAGGTGTTGTCGTAAGGGACGTAGAAAGACCCGGGCTGGGTTTGACTTTCGGTGGACGTCCACATCTTCGACAGCCGGCGGGTGGCAGGGTCGAAGTCGTTGGTCAGCCGGACCTGCTTGCCGGCGTTGCCGAGGAATTGGCGCTGTATCAGGCCGTCGAACTGGTATTCGGTGTTGTTGACATACGTTTGGCCGCTGCTGTTGACCATGGTGGTGGCTTTGCCCACCGGGCTGTAGTTGTGGGTGAGGATTTCCGCGTTGAGGCCGTTGGCCGCGGGTAGTTCCTGGGTTGCCATGAGCCCGTCGACGGTGTAGCTGTTCTTCACCGTGTAGGACAAGGTGCCGTTGTCGGCGGCGAATCCGGGAATGCTGTGGGTGGTTTCTTTGACCCGGTAGGCGGCGTCGTATTCGTTGACGGTGGAGGTGTAGGTGGTGCTGGCGTCCTCGTGACGTGAGGTCGAAGCGAGATGTCCCTTCGCCCCCACCGGGTCGTAGGTCCACGAAGCGCGCACGAATCCGGTGGCCGAGGTTTCGCGAAGTTCGGTCTTGCGGCCCAGACCGTCGTACTTGTGGACGAGCTTGGTGCCGTTGCCGTCGACGGTTTCGGTGAGCTGCCCGGCATCGTCGTAGGTGGACGTGGAGACGCCGGTGTCCGGATCGGTGGTTTTGGTGCTGCGGCCGAGCAGGTCGTATTCGTAAAGCCATTGGTTGTTGGCGTTGTCGACAACTTTGGTAAGTTGCCCGAGCCGGTCGCGGGTGTATTTGGTGGTGACATCCACGGCACCGGCTGGCGTACCGCCCACATGCTGACGCAGTTCAACGGCTTGGCCGCGCACATCGTTGATGGTGGTGGTGGCGGTACCACCGGCGGGCGGCTGCATGGTGCTGGTTTTGTCGCCGTCGTAGGTGTAAATGGACTCCCGGATGGTGGTACCGTCGCCGGCCAGCAATTGGTCGCGTAGGACTCGGCCCAGGTTGTCGTAGACGAACTGTTGCCGCGACGGGACGGTCGGCTCGCTGTAGGCGTCGAGGTTCGGGTTGGCGGTCAAGGTGTTGAAGAAGGTCAGCTTCTTGTCGATGTTGCCGACGGTGTCGTAGAACGTGTCGACGATCATCCGTCCGGTGCCTGTAGCGGCAACGGTTTCGGCGCGACGCGGCCGCAGCAGGCCATCCAAGACGGCGAAGGATTCGATCTGGGCGCCGGTGTGGATCAGCGTTTTGGTGGACACATAATTTGGACCGTTGTCGCGCAGCACATACGCGTATTCGATATCCGGTGTGACGCCGCCGGTGCCGGTGGGGGCGCGGTGGTTCTTCCAGACTTTGGTCAGGCGTCCGCTGGGGTCGTATTCGGCGCGGGTGATCTTTCCGTTGGGGTCGGTGATGGCGACCGGTGTGCCCCATCGGATGTCGACGTCTGTTGTTGTCGTAAACCCTGCACCTGTGCCGTTTGGCGGCGGGGTGGTCACCGCTTGGCTTGTTGTCGGGCCGCCGGTGGCTGGGGTGTAGACGGTGGTGGTTTTGCGGTCCAGGCCGTCGAAGCTGTCCAAGGTGCGCCCGTACACGTCAGAGGTCGACCGGTTCTGCTGGATCCAGTCGCCGGCGGGCAACGGCACCGTGGTGGCCTTCTTTAGCCCAAGGGTCTTGGTGAGGTTGCCCTTGGCGTTGGCCCCGGTGCCTAGTGACCCCAACGTGGAGGAGCCGTCGTAGAAGTACTGGTTTCCGGCCAGGTGATCGGCTGCCGCTGGGACTGGGGCACAGGTGGTGGTCAGTGTCTGCTTGGGAAAGTTGATCAGATGCTTGGTCAGGTCGGGTGTCACGTAGGACGTGGCGGTGCAACGGTCGTCGCTGGTGCCGATACCGGCATCCAGGTCGCCGTGGTTGTGCACGAGCGTGGGGATGGGATAGGCGCTGTCGTAGGTGGTGTCGGTTTGGGTGAGGCGGTAGGTGGGGCCGGCCATCACGGTTTGGGTGATGGTGGAGGTTTCCAGGGCGCGCCAGGCTTTCAGGTCTGGGGTGCCGCCGCCCATGTACATGCCGCCGGTTTGGGTGATCGTCGGAAGGTGACGCACCGCGGATGTCCAAACTCCGGTGCGGCCGTCGAAGGTCATGCTGCGGCGTAGTTTTCCTTGCATTGCTTCGTGGTCGACGATCGAGTGGTCCCAGCCGTCGGAGAAGGTGACGTTGCGGGTGCCGAATCCGCCGGCGGTGGTGCGGTCGCCGTTCATGCCGCGGTAGAAGATGTTTTCGGTGACTTGCTGTGGGCCGGTGCCGTCGGCGTTGCCGTGGATGGTGGTGACGTTGGTGTAGCCGCGCCACTGGGAGAACGCCCGCCGGTTGGCCGGGATCAGCCAGTTGCTGTCGTAGTGCCACAAGGCCGCCGACCATTCGTCGCCCACCGGCTGGGCCGCGGCGGTGGAGTAGTCGTAGTGCCAGCGTTGTGTTGGGGATCCGCCGACCGTGTCGGTGACGGTCACGTCGGTGGCGACGTATTTGTGGTACCAACGGTATTGGTCATCCTCGTACTGCGGGAAGCAGCGGCGTGGGTTGTGATCCGAGGCGCCGTCATAAACGTTGGTGCGGGTGCATTCCGTACCTGTGTAGGTGACGGTGGTGGTCTGGCCGGTTCCGGATTTGAGCCATTCGATGCGGTAGTGGTTCATCGGGGCACGGTTCAAGTCGTTGCCCCAAAACACCCGGTTGGCCAGCCGGATTCCGCTGATGTCGATCGGGGGCCGGTTGTGCAGCCAGATTTTCCATGCCCACAACGACGGCGACGTGTCATCACCGGACGGGGAAATGAAGTCACCCGTCGGCGGGAAACCGTATGAGGGGCGGATGTAGTCGACGGTGGTCCAGCCACCGATACCGGCATCCCACACCGACGACATGATTTCGTCGAGTCTGTAGAGCGTCCAGAAGGTGGGCGAATACAGTCCTGGGCAGGAGGTGGCCCAGGTGTCGCATCGCTGATCCCAGGGGGTGTCCATCCACACCGACGGGTCGGTGGTGTGCGCGCAGTCACCGTAAAAGCAGCGGAACCCTTGGGCGAACGTCACCTTCCCGGTCGGTGTCGATCCGGCCACGTTGACGTTCGCGCCGTATTCGATCGAGGCCAGGGTGGAGGTGATGTCGTAGGTGACCGCGGTGGTGTTGCGGTTCATCCCATAGTTGCCCTCATAAACACCCCAGTTGTAGACCATGGTGTTGCCGAACCGGTCCACCACATAGTCAAGGTTCCAGCGATACGCCTGCGGGCAGTGGTTGGCATTGAAGTTGCCGCCGATGTAGCAGGGTTCGCCGGGATTGTTGCCGAACACCTCAACCCGTTGCACACCACCGTAGGCGGCACGGTCGCGGTAGCCGAAGAAGTACTGGGTGCCGTCCATGGTGGTGACCTTGAAATACTCGCCGTCCCGGGCACCATTGCCGGATGCGCCGGTGAGGCGTTCGACCTTCCAGCCCAGCGAATCATCCTCGGCCTTCAGACCGTTGCCGGAGTTGTCCATGATCTGGGTAGCGTGTCCGTTGAGGACGATCGACACCGGCAGGCTGCTTACCCAGCACAGGTCACCGCCGGTGTAGGCGACCCCGTCGTCCTTACACGACCGGTAGGAGCGCTCCACAAAGGACACATCCGACAACGTCCAGCCTTCACCCGTCCACGGCGCCTGCGTGTTCGTCGATTTCGTCAGCCCATCCACCGAGCCGGACGAATAGTTCAAGGCAACCGACGGCACCAGACCACCCGGCGCCGGAGCCACAGTCAACGGCACCGTGGTAGTGAAGTCACCAGAGTTCGACCCGGCCGCCCACGACGACGACTGATTGAGTGTGGAAGCGGTGAAATCGCCGGAGTCCGACGACGAACTCGACGTTATGGCCAGCACCAAGGGTTCGGGCGCCGCTGCCCCGCCACCCTGTCCGCCTGTCGCGGAAACCATCACCGGAGGTGTGGCCGGCACGGCCAAATCCACCGTTCCGGACACCTTCGAGGCGGTCGTGTCATTGCGTCCGTTGGTCACCGGCTGCTGATCGGCACACTCCCGCCGGTCCGGGGTCGTGAGCGCGCACGACGGCAATTGCACCAGCCGCAGCCTGCGGCCGTAGTCTGCGCCATAGCCGAAAGCGAATTTGGCGTAGTCGATGTCGAAA
Source organism: Micromonosporaceae bacterium (assembly GCA_003543035.1). Lineage (GTDB taxonomy): Bacteria > Actinomycetota > Actinomycetes > Mycobacteriales > Micromonosporaceae > Rhizocola. Next base: position 8,254 of record DPJL01000405.1, read on the forward strand.
CTGACCGGAGCCGAACCTGCCTGCCCGTCCGCGCGGCTGGCGGTCAACACCACGCCAACCCCGAGCCGTGTAGCGGTCTGGCGGTCCAACACCGACAGCGCCACCCGCGACACGGAACCGGTCGTCGCAGACGGATCAACAATTGGACCATGGGAGGTCATGACATCAGCGACCCCACTGGTTGCCGCCGCGCTCACGGCGATGGGTAACCCGCCCACCACAGTGGAAGCAGCCGTCTGAGTACTGCGAGCGGCAGCCGCAGGAAGATCTACCGTGGCTGAAGCAGCAGACGGCCAGGCCACCGGCGGACGCTGAACAGGAGGCGCCGCATGCGCCTTAGGAACAACCTTGGCACGAGCCGCCATCGGCACCGACACATCCGACACACCATCACCAGGGCCAGCCACAGCAGCCGAAGGCAAACCCACCATCGCACCGGCCACAAGCGACAGCAGCACAGCAAACGTCGTTGATCGCAGACGAAGATTCACGACAACTCCCCGTAGTCAACTAGGCCAAGATCGCAGGGTGGGACGGAAGGATGAAGGTACTCGCACCGCAAGAACCCGTCAATGCCCAAAATGGAGACATCCGACGGCGGTGAAGCGACGGTGAACAGGCAACAAAGACATGGACGAGAAAAGAACCTGCCGTCGAGTTCAATACCTCATCCGGCGCGCCAACTACGGCGGTATCACCAATGGGGCTTCGGTGACGATCGGTCGGGGTGCCGTTCTCGACGGCGAAACGGCAGTGTGCACTCATTTCTGCTTACGTCCCTTCGCTATTTCCGACGCTTGGTCGCGCGGCGACATTGGATCCCGAACGAGCACCCGGCACCGCATGTTGTTAGCGATACCGGTGATCCAAACCTCATGCTGTCGGTGGAGACACATAGGATCGACCGAGATGATCGTGATTTCCCAGGCGATGGGACGCTGCCAGCCGTCGATCGTGACGGTGATGCGGTCGCCCGACTTCAACGTACTGAAGTCCGTTGGACGGCTGATCTGACCAGTCACTGGATCGCGAGTCATTGCGGCTCACCTGCCTGCACCGCCTCGATAAGATCGACGATGTCAGGTAGGTCCCAGCCTCTATGCCGAAGCAGCTTCATGCCCCACACGGCGATCCCACACGGAAAGCGGGCATGACAGTTGCGGCAGAACACCCCCTGCGGCCAACTCTGGGGAACATGTACTGCCACCGCTCGGCGCCCATAGTCCAGTTGTTCCTCAACGGTTAGGTCGGCTGTAGACAGGGCTTCCACCTCAAGTGTCGAGTCTTCCCATGCGGTGCGGATGTGCTCGATGTCGATCGTCAGATAGCCGGGCATGTTTACCCCTCACGCAGCCGAATGGGCCCTCGTTGTTGGCACCCGGCCGGACGGAGGCATTGGATCGCGGCCGGCCGGGGCGTCTGGGTGATACCGAAATGGCCGCTGCCACGGAGGCCCTTCGATGCGGTTTGAAGGTTCGGCAGCCATCTCGATACCCAGATCACCTTCCAGCGCCAGGGAAGACCAAGAAAGGGCGAGACGGGTGCGGAAATGGCGCATTCCTGTTGCACGCTGAACCCTGATCTGCGTGAATGTCTTTGAACACATGGACGAGGGCGACGATCCAAAAAGGATGGCCATGAAGCGGTACCGCCTCGCCGAGCGACGCAAGGCAATCGGCCTAAGCCAAGAAAAGTTGGCCGAAGCCATGGGCGTCGACCGGTCCACCGTCGCCAGGTGGGAGCGGGCCGCGGCCGATCCGCAACCGTGGCATCGGCCCAAGCTCGCGGCAGCCCTACTGATCTCCACCGAGGAGCTCGCGGAACTGCTCGCCAACGCCCACTACGGCGGTAACCACTATTCCCCGCAGGATGATCTAGCCGATCTGGGTCTTGACCGGCAGGATGATGACGTGGACCGGCGCACGTTTCTCCCGATGACAGCCTTGCCTGTCCTTGGTGGGCTGCCGGCCATCGTCGACCTGTTAACACCGTTCAACGGCCAGACCACCAAGCCGCCAACCAAACCAGCCGTCTCGCTAGTGCAGGCTGAGCGCCTCACAGGTCAGGTCAAGACCCTTTACCAGGCATGCCATTACCGCACGGCGCTCGAGCTCTTGCCTAATCTCATCGCGGGCCTTGCTGAGCTTGCGGCGACCTCGGGACCGGAGCTGAAGCCCCGCATAGCTGCGCTGACGGCCGATGCCTATCACGTGGTCGCGAGCATCATGCTCAAGCTCGGCGACAACACCCTTGCCACACTCGCCGCGCAACGGGCACTCGAGACAGCGAACTCCAGCGGCGATCTGGTCGCCGTCACCTGCAGCGCCAGGATCATGACCCACGTCCTGATGAGCATCGGACATGGCGATCGCGCAATATCCCTGGCCTCCCATGCCGCCGACACCCTTCGTGGGTCAACCCACGAGTGGAACATCTCCGGCGGCCTATCAGCCTTCGGTGCTCTCATGCTGCGCGCCGCGATCGCCGCCGCCCGCATGAATGACCGCAGCACCGCCCTTGCACTGGCCGCCGAAGCGCAAATAGCAGCCGCCCGCCTAGGCCACGACGCCAACGACCGATGGACCGGATTCGGCCCCACCAACGTCGACCTCCACAAGGTCAACATTGCGCTGACACTCGGCGATGCCGGTACCGCAATCAACCTGGCGCGCAAGATTGACCTTAAAAAGATCACGTTATCTGAGCGCAAAGCGTGCCTATTCACCGACGTGGCGCAGGCCTACCTCCAGTGGGGAAAGCAATCCGCAGCCCTGACCGCGCTCGAGATGGCCTACCGCGTTGCACCCGAAGAGATCCGCAACCGTCCCCTAGGGCGCCGAATCTGCGACGACCTCATCGCCACCACGCGCGGCCCAGTGCGCGACCGCACTATCAGATTCGCCCAAACCGTTGGGCTGCACCTTGAACACTAAACCGACACGTGGTCACCTGACCGTGGTGGTCTGCGCCGCCGGCCCGGCGACAGATGTCGCCACCCTTGTCCAGGCTGCCCGTGAAGCAGCCTGGACCGTCAACGTGCTCGCGACCCCCGCCGCACTGTCCTTTTTGGACCTGCCGTCTCTAGAAGACCTGTCAGGCTTCCCAATCCGTGCCCAAGCGCGAGACCCAGCAACCCCACGCGACAAGGCAGTGCCGACAACGACCGCAATCCTCATCGCGCCAGCCACGTTCAACACCATCAACAAACTCGCCGCCGGCATCGCCGACAACTACGCCCTAACCATCGTGGCCGAAGCCATCGGCAAGGGCACGCCCACAGTCGTCGTACCCTTCGTCAACGCCGCGCTGGCATCCCGTCTGGCCTACCGCCAATCGCTCAACATGCTCCGCGAAGAGAAAGTGCAGATCATCGAAGGCAACGATGACAACTGGCTGCCCCACCCACCCGGCACGGGCGATCAACAGCAGTCGAAATTCCCGTGGCTCCAAGCGCTCACAGCGATAACCCGCTAGATCCTGACCACACAGGGCTGTGGCCGTAGCCGAGGCAACCCAATCAGGAGAAGTCCCAATGTCGTTGTCAAGCCGACGCACTCACGCAATCGGTTTGGAAAAGCTAGATCAATAGGGGCTTGCGTCCAAAATGCGTTGTGTGTGCCTTCGGCTTTGGTGCCCGCTCATGCCCGTTCGCTACCCCTTCCGGAACGGGTTAATCGCACGCTAATCGCACGACGGATCTTGGAGGTTGACCCTGACTACAGCGCCATCCGGAATTGTTGCCGGATAGATGATCAACTGTGCAAATCTCCGAAGAACCCTGCCAAATCGGCTGATGTGTCTTGTCTATCTTCGTCCCAGCGTGCAGGCAGCTGTCGAGCATTGCGGAAAGGTTGACCATGAATCCTGAGCAAGAAGCCGCGTTGGTGGCGAACCTAGTACGGCAGGGGCGGGTCCCAAATCGGAAAAGAAAACGCCTGAACCCC
>DPJL01000132.1 GCA_003543035.1 Micromonosporaceae bacterium
GCTGCTGGCCGTTGCCCTCCACGTCGACCACGGCAAGATGCTGGCCATTCAGAGCCGCAGCTAGGGAAGCGGTCACGGCGTCGTCTCCTTCGTCATCGCGGGCCAACCGACGTCGGCTCGCCCATGGCGATGCAGGTGGTGCGGCTTGGTCACGTCGTGCACCTGGTAGCCAAGGCTGTGCTGCATCAGGTACCGACGCTGCTCGTCCAGTCCGTCAACCACCACGGCACGTTCGTTGATCGTGACCAGCTTGCCGCCCAATTCCTTGGCCATCGCGGCGACCTCCCGCGCCTGCGGCGGAGTCCACGCTTTCGCGCAACGCTGCACCTGGGCGGCTGGGCAGATGTCGCACAGCTCGCGGATGCCGTAGTGGCCGTTGTAGTCGGCGACGCCGTGCGCGTAGGTGACGGCGCAGGAGGTCTTGCGAAACAGCGGTGAACCACTAGCCGGGCGTGCCTGAGCGGCGGTCAGGATGCGCTTCTCCAGCGCATTGGGGAAGACCTTGCGGCGTGCCCCTTCGTCGTAGGGCTCGGGGAGCCCGTGGTCGCGGTAGTAGGCGCGGATCTGATCCTTGTAGAACAGGCCGGTGAACACGGTTGCGTGGGCGTACCGGCTGAGTTCGAACGCTCGGCTCAGGTGCTCGTCGCTGTCGTTGAGTCCCGGCACGATCGGCCGCCAGTACAGGATCGTCCGGTAGCGCTCGGCGTGCTCGAACGCCGTTTGCAACGAGGTCGCGGCGATGGTGGAGTCCACCGGCTCCACCTGCTCGTGCTCGATCCCCGAGTGTGTGATCAGCAGCGTGAGCTTGATGTTGCGGAACGAGTTCAGGACCGTGCAGTCTTCCGGCTCGACCCGCCAGCGGGAGATCACGAGCACGTGGTTGGTCAGCTCGCGCTCGTCCAGGAGCCTCAGCATCTCGAACGTGTGGGGCTTCACGATGGGCAACATGGGGTCGGTCGCCCGGTTGAGCAGTTGGATCGGCGTGACGTGCGGCCGGAAGTAGGGGTGCCCGGTCAGCAGGTCGGCGGCCTCAGCCTCCCGCATGAGCGCTCGGGGCACCTTCATGCCGAAGTTGTCAAACAGGTGGCGCACGCAGTATCCGCAATCCAGCGGGCAGCCGACGATCCAGTTCGCGCTGAGCCCGGACTTGCGGTTCTCGATCACATCCAGCAACTCAGGCCGCAGCGCGGCGCGTTCGGCATCGGTCAGCAGCAGCACCGGTCGACGGATGGCCGAAGCCGCCCCCTCGGGGGACGCTGCCTGCCTGTCCGCGGTCGTGGTCACGGGCTCCTCCTGGTCGGTGGCCGTCAGTAACGAACTGACCTCACGGAACCAGGACCAGCTAAGATCGCGTAACGAGGCAAGTCGGCTACACCTAGTATTTGCCCCCCTTGCCCCCAACGTGCGCGGAGTCGCCGGTGATAGGAGACGGAGCGACTGCCGACGAGACATCGGTCCCTGCTGCGGCACAGCTCGCCCAGGAGATCAAGCGACTACGCAAGGCGGCTGATCTCAGTCAGCCTGAACTCGCAGGGATCGTCGGGTACACCCGCCAGTACGTCTCAATGGCTGAGCGCGTCGGCAAGAACATCCCCTCCCAGGAGCTGATCAACGCGCTCGACAAGGCGCTCGCTGCCAACGGCGCGCTGATCACACTGCGGCAGTGCGCAAAGGCCGAACAGGCAGCCCTGCGCCGGAACATGGGGGCGGCGGAGCTTCCCAACGGAACTACCGCCCTGCCGACCATCGACGCAGAGCCGACAACAGCAGCGAAGTCAGATAAGCAAGACGCACATCATGAGAGACATCCCGTGAAACGTCGCGGCTTCCTCACAGCTAGCGGAGCTGCCGCATTCGACACCGTGCTATCTTCCCAAACGCGCGTTCTGCAAGCGCTCGAAATAGTAACGTCAGGCCACGCGGACACCCTTGGTATCGCCACCGATTGCCTGAATGAATTGATATCTCACTATTCAGAGAAGCTGTCCGTCTCACCGCTGGCCGAGATGTATGGCGACCTGCTCAACGTCAGGTCGTACGCTGGTGGTCTACTCAAACGGCCAGGTGCATCGGAGCGGCAACGATCAGACCTGACCGTCGCGGCGGGATGGCTGTCCAACCTACTCGCTGTCGCTACTAGTTATATGGGAGACCATGAGTCGGCGCTTATTTGGTGCGTCGACGCTGAGCGAAGCAGTTACGAATCGGGCTATCGCGATATTGCTGGTTGGGCAGCCTTGACTAGGGCAATGATTGCATACTACCAAGGTCGAACCAGTCGCTCGATTGAGCTTACGATTAATGGCCAAGAAATCGCTCCTATGGGAACGCTTGTACATGCCAAACTTGCCGCGCATGAGATGCGGGCTCGTGCGATGCTCGGAGACGCTGAAGGAATGGTGCAGGCGAAGCGCCGCGCGACGAAGGCGATAGCAGGACTTTCCTCCGACGTTGCCACAACCGGCGTGTTCTCCATCGCACTTTCGGAAGATCCACCGTATACGGCCACGTCACTTCTCCTTTGAACCGATTCCAGGAGGCGGCATCGGCTACGAGAAGTGTTATTCAAGCCGCGTATCCAACCGGTACGCGCAATCGAAATAGGCAATCCTCAAGCTATGCCCGCACCCTCTTGATTCTCGGGCTCGCGGAAACGGGCCTTGGTCATGTTGACGAGGCGGTTGCGGCCGGTCGGGAAGCGCTCGATAGCAATGGCGTGGTATGGCCCACATTGGTGCTCGCGGGAAAGCTCGACCAAACTTTGATGCGTGACCACAAGGACGCAGCAGAAGTTGGAGACTACCACGACCTCTATCTCGACATGACTGCTCGCGCATCAAGCGAATTACAGCATCCCGACCCAGCCCTAGCGTCCAAGGACAAGGAATGACCGAGGACACCTACACTCCCGAGCAGGTGGCTACTATCACCGACTACGTGGATGTGACAGCGCCCCCGGCGGAAGTGACGGCACACTTCATTTTCGGCACCAATCAAGTCATTCCCGTGGACCTTGTGGCTGACCGTTACCACAAAGGGCTCTCGCCGCTCATTATCGCCACTGGGGGCATCAACCGACACAACGGGATTGTCGAAGGCCAAGAATTTCGTCGCCTGCTTGTTGAAAGGGGTGTCACCGAAGCTGCTATCCGGTGCGAGGATCAGTCCGCGAACACGTGGCAAAACGTAGAACTTGCCCTGCCGTACCTTCGAGAGGCCGTGGATTCGGGACTTCCAATTACCGCTGTCTGCAAATGGTACCACCGTCGCGCGATTCACTGCCTGCGGACACTGCTACCCGAGGCAGAAGCTATTTACGCCGTCACCTTTGAGCCGGTCTATTCCGGTGTTCCGATCACGCGCGCAAACTGGATCGAACATCCAAACGGAAAACGGCGAGTTTTACGCGAATGGCAAGAAGTGTCACGCCGTGTAGCCGACGGCAGCTTCAAGGAATTGAATCGCGTTGGCGACGCATGGCGATGACCAGGAATTAGGACATTTCAGTCTTGGTCGACCGGCGTATAGAAGGTGTCAGCTTCTACGATCCGCGCTAAGGCGTCACTAACGCGGCGCGGGACGAACCGTGAGCCCCCCAGTCGAGGGCACACAGCGCCCCTGAGCTGCTGATATCGTCGAAGTCAAGATCTTGGTCGCGGCGGAGTTAAACTGTTGATGCCGACGTGCCGATGAAGGTGACGCCGCGTCTCGGTCGCGGCGGTGCCTTCATGGTGATGGACGTCCTGCCCGCTCAGACCGTCGTACATGTCGAGTTGGCACGGTCCGGCGCGTTCCTGGACGAGGAACCGTTCACCGCGCCGTACCTGCGACGAGTAGCCCGGCTCAGTGAAGTAGCGCTGAGTGCGACAATGAGCATGCGCCATATCGTCGGCATCCGAGACGGAATGGTGGTGTAAGCCATGGCGGTAGCAGCGTCATCGTGGCGTAAGTCGTCTCGGTCGGAGTCGCAGTCCAACTGCGTTGAGGTCGCGTGATCGGCACAGGCGCGGTACGTGACGGCAAGAACCTCGCCGGGACGACCCTGAGCGTTGACCTGGTCCCCATGCTGGCGGCCATCAAGACTGGACGCATGGATCACTGACCACAACACGAGGCCCCGGGAAGAGCTGCCGCGGGGCTCCTCGTTCACGGTCGCAACCGCGGAGCGCCCGGATGGTCGACCCACCGAGGCAAAGGGACCAGACTCGCGCGACACCGGGTGTACCGACCACAGAGGTTGGCGAGTACACCTAGGGTGTTCACCATGGCGACCGGGACGGAGCAGGCCGGACTTCCCGCCGTTCACGAGGCCTGGCTGCCGCGTCAGCACGCGCTGCATCGGCCACGGCACGGCGGCCGGCAGCTCACCGCGCTGCTGTCCGCCGCGATCTTCTTCGCCACCCCGCTGGTCGCGCTCGGCCTCGGCATCCGGCCGGCCGAGTTCGAGAACCGCCCGCTGGCCGGCTTTCCCGGGCTGAGCCAGGGCTGGGACTTCTTCGCCGGCCTGTCCCCGTGGGCAACCGACCACCTGGTGTTCCGGGACGGCGCGATCAGCGCGGCCGACGCGGTCAGCCGGGGCGTGTTCGGCGAGCCGCCGCCCTTCGGCGAGCGCAAGCAGACGGCCGGGCCGATCCAGACGGAACGGCCGAGGGTGGAGACCAACCTGTACGTGCCCACGATCATCGAGGGCAAGGCCGGCTGGATGTACCTCGGCGACGAGGTGCTCAGCCACTGCAAACCGAACGCACCGCTGGAGGGGTCGTTCGCCCAGCTGCGCCGGCTGCGCGAGGGCGTCGAGGCCTCCGGTCGCAGGTTCGCCTTCGTAGTCGCGCCGGACAAGGCGACAGTCGTGCCGGACTACCTGCCAGGCGGCTATCCCGGCAACGACTGCCACCGCAGGGCCATCGACGACCTGTGGCGCATGGTCGGCGACGAGCCGTCCGCGATCGACCTCCGCGATGAGCTGCGCGCGTGGGGGAACCGGCTGGGCCGCCCGGTCTACCCGCCGCTGGACGCGCATTGGACCGACGAGGGCGGCGTGCTCATGGCGCGGAGGGTGGCCGAGAAGCTCTATCCCGGGGTCACCGGGACGTGGTCGGTCGTGCCGGCCGGCCCGTGGGAGGCGCCGGCGGACCTGCCGCCGCTGATCGGCCGCACCGGCACGGTCGCCGGCCAGCGCTACGCCATCAAGCCCGACGGCGTGCACGACCAGACCAGGGACGGCCCGACCGACTTCAACACGCAACCGCTGCGCCTGAACAGCACGTCCGGCAAGGGCACGTTCGCCGAGAAGGTCGGCATGTACAGCGACTCGTTCACCATTCGGGCGTTGCGTTATCTCGCGGCGTCGTTCAGCGATATCTCGGTGCTGCATTACGGGCAGGTGCAAAAAGACGGCGGAAAGGCCGCCGGGGAGTACCTGGCCAGCAACAGCGTCGTTGTCATCGAGGTGGCCGAACGCATTCTGGCGGCCGGAAACTGCGCGATCCTTGATCCGCGGGTCGTCGACGGAATTCTCGAGGTTTTGTCACGGCACCCGGTCCGGTAGCGTCTCTACTCCCTGACGCTAGACTGTATTCCTTGCGACTTTGCGCGCACCGCGATCGCGTCGGCAGGGCTCAATATACCGTGAATCTCGCGTTATTGCTGGTCAGAGCCCTGCCACCGCGATAGCGGG
>DPJL01000319.1 GCA_003543035.1 Micromonosporaceae bacterium
CGCCGATGTAGGGCCGCGACCCGGACGGCCAGAGCTCGGCGAGAGCGACCCACCATCCCGCCGCGACGATCATCGCGCCGAACGCGACCAGCAGCTGCACCAATCTCTTACCAAGCTTGGGCGGCCCAGCGATCAGATAGACCAACCCGAAGGCGGGCAGTACCAAGAACGCCTGCAACATCTTGGTCAGAAAGGCGAACCCGACGCAGGCCCCGGCAAGAGCCAGCCAACGCGTCTGTCCACTTTGGATGGCGCGGGTCACTCCATACGCGCCCGCGATCAGGAGCAGCACGAGCAGGGCGTCCGGGTTGTTGAAGCGAAACATCAGCACCGCCACTGGCGTCAGCGCGAGCACTGTCCCCGCGATGAGACCCGCGTTCGCTCCCGCCCAGCGTTTTACCGTCGCGTAGAGCATTGCCACCGCGCCCACACCGCACAGCGCTTGAGGCAGCAGGATCGCAAAGGAGCTCAGCCCGAAGACCCGCACCGACAACCCCATCAGCCACAGCGAGGCCGGTGTCTTATCGACGGTGATGAAGTTGGCCGAGTCGAGCGAGCCGAAGAGCAACGCTTTCCAGCTCTGCGATGCTGCCTGCGCCGCGGCCGAGTAGTACGGGTTCGCCCAGCCCGAGCGGCTCAGCCCGATCAGGTAGAGCAGGGCCGTGCCAAGCAGCAGCAACGCCAGCGCAAGCCGATTCGCGCGGATTCGAGTCATGCCGCCGAGATTGCCCGTGCTATGTCAGCCGCGTCTCCAGAGAACCTGTGTGTTACCTGGGTAGACGCAGATCGGCGAGATCGGCGACCTCTTCCACCAGGCGGGTGTTGGCCTCGTCGCTGCGAAAAACCCAGTCGCGGGCGGCGTTCTCGTCCAAACCCTTGGCACGCTGACGCTCGATCAGACCGGCGAGGCGCTCGTCGGGCGAGGCGTCGATGTGAACGGTCAGGTCGAGCAGGTCACGCACGGAATCCCAATACAGTAAATAGTTTCCCTCGGTGATCACGATCGAGGTGGTGGGGTGCACCGCGACGGATCCGGCGATGGGCTCGTCCAACACGTGATCGAAGCTGGGTGCGTAGACGATCTCAGCGGGTGCGGCCCGGATGCGCCGCAGGAGGGCAGCGAAGCCGTAGACGTCGAAGGTGAACGGCGCGCCTTTGCGATCGGCGAAGCCGAGTCGCCCCAACTCGAAATTGGACAGATGAAAGCCATCCATTGGCACGACGACAGCGTCCTCGAAGAACTCGGCCAGCTTTGCGGCGAGTGTGGTCTTGCCCGCACCCGGGGCGCCCGTGATCCCGACGAGCAATCGTTCACCCGGCACAAGCCTGTCGTTGATCGCGTCAACCACCGTCGTAAACACGTTCACCTCCAACGTAAGTCTGCAGTACCCGGGTTTCCCGAATTTCACCCTGGAACGGATTTCGGTCCAGCACAACGAAATCGGCCAGATAACCGGGCGCGATCAGACCAGCCTCGTCGCATCCGTTTGCATAAGCCGACCCGCGGGTGTAGGCGCTCAGCGCCGTCATCAGATCGAGCCGCTGAGCGGGCAGGAGAACGTGGTCGCCGTGGTACGCCCGGTTCACCGCCACATGCATCCCCTGCCACGGATCCGCCGAGCTGACCGGCCAGTCACTTCCCGCCGCGAGTGGAGTTCCGGCGCGGAGCAGGTCTCCGAAGGGGTACAGCCAGCTCGCTCTTTCCGCGCCGAGGAAGGGGATCGCCAGCGTGTCGAGTTGCGGCTCGTGACAGGCCCAGAAGGGCTGCATGTTGGCGATGACGCCCAGTGACCCGAAGCGCTTCACGTCCTGCGGGTCCACCAGTTGCAGGTGGGCAATCTGGTGCCTCGCATTGGAGCCGGGTTCGCTAGCGGCCACGGCGTCGAGTGCGGCACGCACTGCGGCATCGCCGATGGCGTGGAAGTGCACGCTGAAACCCTGTCGCACCAAGGCTTTGACGTGTTCGGGCAGCCGTTCATAGTCCACAAAAGACAGTCCTCGCCCGCGATCGCCCAGATATGGCTCGGTGAGCGAGGCGGTGAAGTTCTCCGCCACCCCGTCCAACATGATTTTCACCATGGGGGTACCAAATCTGCCGATCGCATTCTCGGCGCGGCGAGCCACGAGCTCCTCGATCTGCTCCGCCGCACGATCGCGATCCCACCACAGCGCCCCGGTCACCCGAGCCGTCAACTCCCCGCTGGCCGCAAGAGCACGATAGGCCGGGCTCGGGTCGCGGTAACCGCCGTATTCGCCGAGAATCGCATCCTGCCAGCCGGTGATTCCGAAGCGGTGCAAGTGTTTCTGGCCGAGCCGAAGTGCGGCTTCGTATTCGGCTTGGCTCTCCGGCGGCAGGTGCCGCGTTACCAACGCCACCGCGCCTTCATGAAGCAGCCCGGTCGGGGTGCCGTCGGCTTCCCGCTCAATCCGCCCGTCCGCCGGATCAGGCGTGGTGGCGTCGATCCCGGCCAACTCCAACGCCTTGGTGTTGACCCAGGCACCATGGTGATCGCAGTTGTGCAACAGCACGGGCCGATCGGGGACGATGTCGTCCAGGTCGCGGCGGTGTGGGGTACCCCCCGGAAATGCGGTCATAGCCCAGCCGCCACCGGTCACCCAGGCGCGGCCCGGATAGGCACGGGCATATTCCGCTATGGCCCGCCGGTAACCGGTCACACCTTCAATCCAGGAGAGCTCGCAACGCAGCATCTCCAGCCCACCCCACACGGGATGAACGTGGGCATCCTGGACACCGGGCACGAGCATGCCGTCAATTGGCACGACCTCGGTTTGCGGCCCGATCAGGTCTTTGACCTGGCCAATTGCCAGGATCCGGTCGTCCTGGACCGCGACATCGGCCAGCTGTGGACCGGTGGCCAAAAACACGGGCCCGCCCACGAAAACCAGATCTGCATACACCGTGGGATACGGTAGTACACGATGTCCGCCTTCACCCCCGGCATGAGACTTCACGACCGCTATCAGCTGGACGAAATCATCGGCGTTGGCGGCATGGCCGAAGTCTGGCGCGCGACCGACCTTGTGCTCGGCCGCGCGGTTGCCGTGAAGGCATTGCACGGAAAGTTGGCACAGGATCCGCACCTCCGTGCGGGCGCCCGCAGTGAGGCACAGGCAGCTGCCAAGCTCACCCATCCGAACATCACCGCGGTCCACGACTATGCCGAGTTCACCGCCGGTGACGGCAGCGTCATTCCATACCTGGTGCTGGAGCTGCTGACCGGCCAGACCCTGGCTGACCGGTTGACTCAGGGTCCGCTTTCCTGGCGCCAGGCCTCGGCGGTGGCCGGGCAGGTCGCCTCGGCGCTCGCAGCCGCTCATGCGCGAGGCGTGGTGCACCAGGACATCAAGCCGGCCAACATCATGCTCACCCCGGCCGGGGCAAAGGTCCTCGATTTTGGCATTGCCGCGATGCGAGGACGGCCCGGCAGTCCTGATTGGATCTCGGGAACCCCCGCCTATGCCCCGCCCGAGCGCCTGGGCCAAGCGACTCCGCATCCCAGCGCCGACGTTTTCAGCCTTGGCGTGGTCGTCTATGAGATGGCCTCAGGCCGGCTCCCCTGGTCCATCGAAACCTGGGAACAGGCCGCCTCACACGATCGCCAGCCACCACCACCGCTGCCGGCAGGGGTGCCAGCGAGGGAGATCTTCGCCGCGCTTTCGCTGGATCCGGCCAACCGACCCGCGGCTGCCGATTTTGGCTTGGCGCTTGGGGAAACGGCCGCAGAGACCACCTCCCTGCTCCCACACATCCCGGCCGCCTCACCTTCGCCGACGCTTGTCACCAGAGCGGGTGCCGTGGCCGCCAGCGCCCGCGTGCCGCACCATCCCACCCGGATGTACGAGGTCACGCCACCTCCGCCGCCCCGAAAGCGCTCGCCACACCTTGCCGCCGCAACGATTCTGGTGGTCCTGCTCATCACTCTCGGCCTGGTGTTCGTCGCGGCATCGCTGCTGCAACCGCGTGGCAACACCGCCGCGACCGAGCTGACGAAATCTCCCACCCCGCGAGCCGTGCCGACGACCGCTGCTCCCGTCAACAACAGCGATCTCAACGGGTTGATCACTGCGTTGCGGCAGGCGATCGAGGTCGGCGTCCTCACCGGCGACATCGACGAGCAGAATGCCGACGATCTCCGCGACCGGGTCGACGAATTGGTCGAAAAGCAGCGAAAGAGCAGTCAGAGGGAGCTCATCAAGAAGCTTGAAGACTTCCGTAAACAGGTCGCAGACAAGGAGGACGACGGGGAGATCACCAAGACCACCGCCATCGTCCTCGACACGCTGCTGAAGCAGATCATCGAGCAGGCCAAGCGGCAACCCTCAGCGGGGTAAGGCTTGCTGCAACTCCGCGCGTAGAGCCGGCGTCAGGATTTCCCCGGCCTGTTTGACGAGCCGGGCCATTTCGAAGCCGACCACCCCCAGATCGGCCTGAGCCGTGGTGAGCACCGCGAAGACCGATCCATCCCGGACAGTCATGGCGATGAAGTAGCCGCGCCCCATCTCTATCACCGCTTGGCGCACCTCGTCGGCGTCGGCCAGGGTGGCCACGCAGGCGGCGACCCCGAGTAGACCGGAGGTCACCGCGGCAAGCTGATCGGCGAGCGAGCGTTCGACTCCCTCGGATAGTGCCACCGGGATCCCGTCCGACGAGGCGACCATCGCGTGCTGCACCTCGGGGACGCGATCGGCAAACGCGTTGATGAGCCAACTCAAGTCCTGCGCCGGTTTACTCAGGACAATGTTCATTGCCTTGCCGCCCCCTCGAGAATCAACAGGTCACCCGGGATCCGGACCTTCGCACAGGTCCCGGCGTGGCTGGAACGCAACTGCACTCGCACCCGATGACGCGCGGCGAGATGGCTGACCACCACCAGGCCCATCCGTTCGCTGGCCGCGACGGTCAGATCCGGCGGTGCGGCCAGCAATACATTCAGCTCAGCCAATGCACCTGGACTGAGCCCGATCCCCTCGTCGGTGATCTCCAATGTCACGCTCTCGTCATCCATGACAGAGATCACACGAACCGGTGAGTCGGGCGGCGAGAAGCCCGTGGCGTTGTCGAAGAGCTCGGCCAGCAGATGGATGAGATCCCCGGTCGCATGCCCGCTGACCTCGGCAACATCTTCGACCTCGGCTCGCACTCTTTGGTACTGCTCGATTTCCGACAGTGCCGCGAGAACCATGCCGTCCAACGGCAATCCCTCCCCGGGTCGCCGCCGGACCTGCCCTCCAGCCAGCACCAACAGGTTCTCGTCATTGCGGCGCAGCCGCGCGGCGAGGTGATCGAGACGAAAGAGCGCCGCGAGTCGATCAGGGTCGCGCTCCTCCCTCTCCATCTCCTCCAGCAGGCGTAATTGCTGCTCCACCAGCAGCTGGCTGCGCCTGGCCAGATTGACGACGATTGCATTCATGCCATCGCGATGTTGGTCAATCATGGGCGCATCACGCGCGGTACTCTACTCGTCACGTATCGAACCGTTCAACTGTCTGTAGTGGAGAGACAGCCGATTGCATCCCGACCGTCCTTTTGACACAGTGTTCGCGCAAACTACACGAGTGTCATTAGGGGAGGAATGCTCATGATGGGTCCCTCGCACGCGCTCTCGGGCGCGGCGGTGTGGCTGGCCGGGTCCTGGGTCGCCTCGGAGTATTTCGACTACGGCCAGTCCGCGACGACCATCGCGATCGGTGCCGCAGTCTGTGCCGGGGGTGCGCTGCTCCCCGATCTGGACATGTCCGGGAAGGTCACGAGGAACCAGGGTGGCTCCACGGTTTCCCGCAGTTTTGGCGTCTTTTCGCTGTTCATCGCCGAGGTGATCGAGAAGATATCGCTCGGTGTCTACCATATGACAAAGCTCAGCGGGGACCCCGACCGGGAAAACGGCCATCGCACTCTGACCCACACTTTGCCCTTCTGCATCCTGATGGGCGGTCTCGCGACCTGGCTGTGCTCAAACTACGGCCGTTGGGCCGTGATCGGCATTCTGTTCTTCCTATTCGGACTGGCGCTACGAGGCCTTTTCCACAACTGGGCGCAGCGGGCAGGGTGGGTGCTGGTCACCATCACCTCCGCGGGGGCGGCCTACTTTGCCTGGACCTTCCTGCCGAGCCAGCATCGTGGCTACGAAATGATCGGCATCGCCGTCGGTGTCGGCTGCTTCGTGCACCTCATGGGCGACATCATCACCAGGGCGGGTGTGCCAATTCTCTGGCCTATCCCGACCGGCCGGCGGATGTGGCGGATGATCGGGCTGCCCGACACCATCTCCATCGAGGCGGGCAGCAAGATTGAGACGCGAGTGCTGACCGTCCTGTTCACGCTGATCTCGTTGGCGGCCGGAGCAGGCATGCTCACCCCGGCGTTGATGGACCGGCTCCGGGAAGCAAAGATCATCTCCTGATTACTTGGCCTCCGCATAGGAGTCCACGACCGCGATGTTGAGCGGAAACCGTACCGGGGAGTTGCCGAAGAGCAGCTCCCCGGTGCGCTGTGCGGCGGCGTGCAAGGCGTGCACCACGGCCTGGGCCTCCTCCTGCGGGCAGTGCACGATCACCTCGTCGTGCTGAAAGAAGACCATCTTGGCCGTCTTGCCCCACAACGCATCACGGGTCAGGGCCAGCAGCGTGGCAGCCCACTCGGCAGCGGTCGCCTGGATGACGAAGTTGCGCGTGAACCGGCCCCTCGCCCGCTCTGAGGCGCCGCGCTTGCGTTCCTCCGGCTCGGCTCCGCCTTCGAGCAGAGCCGGATCCATCTCGCCAATGTCCAAAGAGGACGGTGGGCAGGTGCGCCCCAACCACGAGCGAACCAGGCCACCCGTCTCGCCCGTGCGAGCCGCGCTCTCCACGTAAGCCCAGGCCTGCGGATAGCTGCCGCGCAGGGCCGCCAGGGCCGGAGCGGCGGCGCCACCGGTCTGGCCGTACATCGCACCGAGCAAGGCGAGCTTGGCGCGTGCCCGGTCACCGTCAAAGGACTCCGCTGCTAGGGCCGCATAGAGGTCGCCCCCGGCCGCCGCTCGGCCAAGGCCGTCGTCCTCGGAGACGGCCGCCAGGATTCGCGGCTCCAGTTGGCCGGCGTCGGCCACGACGAGCTTCCAACCCGGGTCGGCGTGCACGGCACCCCGCACCGCTTTCGGGATCTGCAACGCTCCCCCGCCCCGCGTCGCCCACCGGCCGGAAACGACGCCACCGGGCACGTAGGCCGGCCGGAACCGTCCATTGCGGACCCACTGCTCCTGCCACGACCAGCCGTGTGCCGTCCAGATCCGATAAAGCTCGCGATATTCCACCAGCGCCGGGACAACCGGGTGATCCACCTGTTTCAGCGTCCACGAGCGGGTGTTGGGCACCTCGATCCCGGCTCGCCGCAACGCCTTTCGCAACTCGGCCGGCGAATCCGGGTGCAGGCCGGGCGAGTCGAGCGCGATGGCAATCTGCACCGCGAGCTCGGCCAGCCGCCGGGGAACACCGCCGACTGGGGCACCGAGCAGATCGACGAGGATGCGGTCGTGTACGTCGGCTCGCCAGGGCAACCCGTCATGGCCCATCTCGGCTGCGATCAGGGCACAAGCCGACTCGGCTGCGACCAGCAGGCGGAACCGGCCGGGATGGTCCACCTTGCCTATCCGCGCGAGCTGATCCTGGTACACCCGGATGAGTAAAGAAAGATCAGGCGGCGCGACGGTGTCATCGAAGAGCGTGGCTTGCCCCAGACCGGGCGGGTCGGCCTGCCGGGCGGGCTGGTCAAGCGGGACAGGATCACCGGTAATCCTCGCGTGGGCCGCCGCCACCGACCGCGGCGCACCATAGTCGCCCTCGTGGGCCAGCAGCAGTGCCTCGACCAACTCGAGATCGTGACAGCGCCGCAGCCTGACCCCGGCGTGCAGCAACTCGGGATAGACCTGCTCCGCTGCTCCCCAGAGCCACCGCGGCCGTTCCTTCTCCAGCTCGGCGACGTCGCCGACGGCGGCCGGCGGCGCCAGCGGCTCTCCCTGATCGTCCAGGCGCTGAAAGACGCCCCCTCCGACCGCGATGACTGTCACGACGCCCATTCTGCGGAAGCGGTCCGACAACCCCCGACGGTGGCTCACGATAGGGGTATGAGCAGGGCCTTTGATGCGATCGGGGCCAGTTATGACGAGGCCTTCGCCGATAAGCCGGGCCAGGTGGCAGCCGGGCGCTGGCTCATCTCCCAGATCAAAGGCGACCGGGTCATGCTCGACATCGGTTGCGGGTCGGGAACGCCTACCGCGAAGCAGCTCTCCTCAGCCGGCTGCACAGTGGTTGGCGTTGACAGCTCGCCGGTGATGCTTGAGCTGGCACGTAAGAACGTGCCGGACGCGATCTTCGTGGAACGCGAGATGCACGATCTGGGTGGACTGCACCCGCGGCAAGGCAGGTTCGACGCGGCGGCCGCCTTCTTCTCCCTGCTCATGCTGCGGCGCGAGGACGTCGGCAAGACGCTCGACGCGATCCGCAGCGTGCTCGCCCCGGACGGCGTATTCGCGATCGGCATGGTCGAAGGTGACACCGACTTTCTGATGCGCGAATTCCTGGGCGTGCCTGTCCCGCTGACCGCCTTCCCCCGCGATGAGCTCCACCGGCTGCTGGCTCATCACGGCTTCACCGTGCTGTCGATGCACGCCGAGAGTTGGGAACCGTCCAATCACGACGCTCCCACTCAGACCCACCTGTACGCCTATTGCCGGGTCACCCCGACCATGTGACTCATTGGGCCTCCATCTCTGGCTCACCTTCCTCGCGCAGAGATGGAGGCCCGGCGAAACACCTAGCTGTGCGTCGGGAAGCCCAGGTTGACGCCACCGTGGCTTGGGTTGAGCCACCTGCTCGTGACCACCTTGCCTCTGGTGAAGAATTGGACCCCCTCAGCGCCGTGCGCGTGGGAGTCGCCGAAGAGCGAGGACTTCCATCCGCCGAAGGAGTAGTAGGCCATGGGTACCGGGATCGGCACGTTCACGCCGATCATCCCGACCTGGACCTCGTGCTGGAAGCGGCGCGCCGCACCACCATCGTTGGTGAAGATCGCGGTGCCATTGCCGTAGGGCGAGTCGTTGACCATTGTCAAGGCCTCGTCATAGGTCCCGACCCGCGTCACGCAGAGCACCGGCCCGAAGATCTCGTCGGTGTAGATTGACATCTCCGGCGTCACGTGGTCGAAAAGCGTTGGGCCGAGCCAGAATCCGGCTTGCTCGCGCACATCCCGGCCGTCCACGACGAGTGAAGCGCCGGACTCCAACCCGGCGTCCACATAGGACGCCACCTTGTCCCGGTGCGGCCCGGTAACCAATGGGCCCATGTCGGTGCCGAGCTCGATCCGGCGAACCCTTTCGGCTATCCGGGAAACCAGCTCGTCGCCGATCGGATCCACGGCGACCACCATCGAGATGGCCATGCATCGCTCGCCGGCCGAGCCGAAGCCCGCGCTCACCGCCGCGTCAGCGGCAAGGTCGAGATCGGCGTCGGGGAGCACGACCATGTGGTTCTTCGCGCCACCCAGCGCCTGCACCCGCTTGCCATGAGAGGTACCGGTCTCGTAGACATAGCGAGCGACCGGAGTCGATCCGACGAACGAAATCGCTTTCACCGTCGGATGGGTCAGCAGCCCGTCGACCGCCTCTTTGTCGCCGTGCACGACGTTGAAGACGCCGTCGGGCAGGCCCGCCTCGGAGAACCAACTCGCCATAAGGTTGGCCGCGCTCGGATCCTTCTCACTCGGCTTGAGCAACACCGTGTTCCCGCAAGCGATCGCGATCGGGACGAACCACAGTGGCACCATGGCCGGGAAGTTGAACGGCGAGATCACTCCTACTACGCCGAGCGGCTGGCGGATCGAATATGAATCCACCGCCGTGGAGACGTTCTCGGAGAAGCCGCCCTTCAATGTGGACGGGATGCCGCAGGCGTATTCGACCACCTCAAGCGCCCGCTGAACCTCGCCAAGGGCATCCGAGTGCACCTTGCCGTGCTCGGCGCTCACTACAGCGGCAAGCTCGTCGCGCCGCTCGTGCAGCAGCTGCCGGAAGGCGAACATGATGCTCGTGCGCTTCGCGAGCGAGGCGTCCTTCCACGACGTTGCGGCCTCCGCCGCAATATCGACAATTGCCGACACGTCAGCGCTCGACGCATAGTCGACCATTCCCTTGACCTGGCCCGAAACCGGGTCGAAGAGCTCGCCCTGGCGGGCGGCCCCATGCTCCCAGGGCTTTCCGTTGGCGAAGTGGGTCACATGATTGCGCATGCGAGGACCTCCAATCCTTCTTTCGCCTCGGCCTCGGTCAGGGTGAGCGGTGGGCCCATCCGGATCACGTTGCCGTAGAGGCCACCCTTGCCGACCAGCAAACCGCTGGCCTTGCACCGTTCCACGACCTCGAGCGTGAATGCGGGATCCGGGTCGAGTGTGCCGGGCTTGACGAATTCGATGGCCAACATGAGGCCTTTACCGCGTACCTCCGCGATGCGGTCCGAGTCGATGGCACGCAAGCCCGCGTGCAGGATGCCGCCGACGTGCGCCGCATTCGCCTGCAAATCGTGGGAGAGCAGATAGTCGATGACCGCCGAGCCGGCGGAGGCGCTGACCGGATTGCCGCCGAAGGTGTTGAACGAGGTCGCCGCGAAGGAGTCCATGACCTGCGCCCGGGCCACCACACCGCCGAGTGTGAAGCCGTTGCCGACGCCTTTGGCGAAGGTGAGCATGTCGGGAGTGGCGTCGTGGGCCTGGTACCCCCAAAAATGAGAGCCGGTGCGCCCCCACCCGGTCTGAACCTCGTCGCTGACCCACAGAATGCCTTGCTCATCAAGCACTTCTTTGATCGCCTTGAAGTAGCCGTCGGGCGGGGCCACAAAGCCGCCGACGCCCTGAACCGGCTCGGCGATCAGGCAAGCTACGTCGCCCGCGGTCGTGGTGGCGAGCACCTCGCGCAAATCGGCGACGGCGCGCTCGATGTAGTCCTGATCGGACAGTCCGGCGAAGACACCCCGCAACCGGTCACCCGAGTGCAGATAGCTGACATTGACCGGGGTGAGCGAGGTCGCCGACCAGCTGCGGTTGCCGGTCACGCCCAGCGCCGCGAAGCTGCGCCCGTGATAGCTGTTGCGCATGGCCAG
>DPJL01000237.1 GCA_003543035.1 Micromonosporaceae bacterium
AACGACGCGTTCGTCGCACTCATCGTGAGGAACGCGTCGTTCATCGCACGGGGACGCCCGTGAAGTGGAAGTTGCCGTCCCCGACCGAACGCTCCAGCGTCCGGTGGATGCGCGCCGCGTTGTCGTACGGACCCTGGATGAAGAAGGGCTTGCCCTGCAGCCCGAAGCGGATCGCACTCGGACCGGTCCACGGCTCGAGATACCCCCGGATCGCGTCAAAGCCCGCGGCCGGGGCGAACCCGAGGTCGCGCGCGAACTCGACGGCCCCGAGGACCAGGTGTTGCGCTAGCTCAAGTGGTATGACCAAAGGTCGCGCGCGATAGGCGGAGAAGAATGCGGCAGACAACTCGGGCACGGCGGATCGGTTCATCATGCGTGGACCGATGATGTCCTTGACGCCCAAGCAAAACACGTCTACCAGGTAGCCGCAGACGCTTACCTTGGTACCCTTCTCCTCCCGGGCCACCAGTACATTCGCCAGGCCCGACCCGGTGCTACTCGCGGTGTCAACGTCTGGCCAGTCCGGACGATCGACGAGGAGGCCGGTGCTCCACCCGGGGCTAACCCAGCACTTGACCGTGCCGTTCGCGTTGCCCTCGTCCGCCGCCGCGACAACCCTGACAATGGTTGCCACCGTTGCCGGTTGCACGCCGAGAGCACGTGCGATTTCCTTTGGCGAGCAGCCTTTCATGCGCAGCTCGCGCACCCGCTCGGTCAACTCATCGCTATTCATGGCGGTCATCCTCGCGTCAAAACCGCCGCCGTACCGAGCGACGCGCCGCACGCTACGGTGACCCCATGACAGAGCCCGGGTCTGCCCGCCTGGTGCCCGTCGCGGACGGCGTGCTGGCGTGGGTGCAGCCGGACGGGACATGGTGGATCAACAACGCCGGGGTCGTGCTCGGCGACGGCGGGTCGGTGCTGGTCGACACGTGCGCGACCGAGGATCGGACCCGGCGGTTCCTCGCCGCGGTGGACGAGGTCTCCGGCGGGGCCGCGATTCGCGTCGCGGTCAACACCCACCTGCACGGCGACCACACCTACGGCAACAGCCTGCTGCCGGACTCGACCGTGATCGTGGCGCACGAGGCCACCCGGGAAGGGCTGCTCGCCGACTTCGTGCTGGCCAACACGCCGCCGATCTGGTCGCCGACGCCGCGTTGGGGCAACGTCACGGTGCGGCCGCCGACCGTCGTGCTGCGCGACGAGCTCACCGTCTTCGCCGGCAGCCGGCGCATCGAGCTGCGCCATCCCGGTCACCCCGCGCACACCCTCGGCGACGTGGTGGCCTGGCTGCCGGACGACGGCGTGCTGTTCACCGGAGACCTGGTCTTCCACCAGGTGACCCCGCTGGTGGTGATGGGATCGGTCGACGGCGCGTTGCGCAGCCTGGACTGGCTGGCCTCCTTCGGCGCCCGGCATGTCGTGCCCGGCCACGGGCAGCTGGTCGACGGCGCGGATCTCGCTGGCGTGCTCGACGCGCACGCTCGTTACTACCGGTTCGTCATGGAGACAGCGCGGGTTGGACGTGCTCGCGACCTCTCCCCGCTGGACGCCGCCCGCCAGGCCGACCTCGGCGAGTTCGCCGGGTGGCCGGACAGCGAGCGGCTGGTCCTCAACCTGCACCGGGCCTACGCCGAGACCTCAGGCTCGGAGGTGGTCAACATCCTCGCCGCCTTCACCGACACGATCGCCTACCACGGCGGCCCGTTGCGCTGCGCGGTGTGACCAGTGCGCGAGCTCTTCGAGGTCGGCCCAGACATTCTCGAGCGGTTCCTCACGCGCTGGTATGGGCCGGCGGACCGGAGCCCCGGGGTGCCGGTGGGTGTCGGGGGAGATGCTCCTCGGCCGCTTCGCGAGTGGTTCGAGCTGGCCTCGCGCTGGTCGACGCCGATCATGGTGCAGAACCGTGTGCTCAGCAGTCCGCGCGTCGAGGAGGGCAAGTTGCTCTTCCTGGTGGAGAACCAGGGCGTCTGGGTGTGGGCCATCGATAGCGTCGGCGACGACCCGCCGGTATACGACCGGGAGAACGTCCAAAATAGACAGTGGCAGCCGACGGGCGTACCGCTGTCGACCTTCCTGCTCCAGGTTGCCGTGTTCGAAGCGGTCATGGGCTCATCGCGGGGCGCATGCGCGTGTTGGGTGACGCCGGCTCAGTTGGACGAGATCCTGGCTCCGCTGCGCGTGTTGCCGATGCCGGACTGGCGGTGGCCGGCGAGCGGCCACCGGCTGTACGCGGCAGAGGGGCTGCTCGCCTTCGCCGGGCCGAATCCCGGTCCCGACGAGACCGCCGAGCAGGCAACCATGCGCAACGTCTGGGTCGCGGCCGCGGAGTCTCGACACCTGGAGTACCTGACCGGCATCGAGGGCGTGGAGTGGGACGCCTTCACTGTCTGATTGCGCCGTGCCGGCTAGCAGGTTCGCTCCAGCACTGCCTTCAGGGTGGCGAGGTCCTTGCGGTTGGCGCGGCGCATCGCGGCGGCCATGAAGGGTGCGCCGACCTTGGCGAAGCCGCTCGGTTCACCGCGGTTGCGCAGGGTCATCCGGGTGCGGCCGTCGTCGTGCGGCTCCCAGGTGTAGGTGGTCTCCATCGGGAACGGTCCCTGGGCGGTGCGCATGACGAGCCGTTCGCCGGGTACCAGCTCGACGATCTCGTAGGTGTAGGCCAGCCTGCGGCCGAGGAACTGCGCGACGAAGGCGAGCCGGGAGCCGACGTCAAGCGGTGGCGGGGTTTCCCAGGCGACCGACTCGATGTTGGCATACCACTCCGGCGCGTGGGACGGGTCGGCGGCGTAGGCGGCGACCCGGTCCGGCGGGAGGTCGATCACGATCTCGGTCAGCACGTCAACGGCCATTGCAGCACGGTACTGGTCATTTTTCGGCCCGGTCATCCTCCTCGCCGTATTGGAGCCAGTCGTTGATGCTCTCGAGTCGCGAGCTGACGAGCGACGCCTGGCGTGGCGATATGACGATGAACCGGGCCTCGGAGTCGGTGATGGTCACCGTGGGCAGCTGAAGGTTCATGGTGACCGGGCCGCAGCCCTCATAGGCGTCGATCCGCCAGACCTTCTCATCGCCCAGTGAGTCCATGGTCCGCCGGTCTAGCTCGGCACGCTTGCTGTCGTCCATTGTGGTAGTGGAGCCCGTTGCAAGTGGCGCACGCATTCCCCCGATCGTGTGACTGTTGTCCATGTTGGATGCTCGCGCATGATTTCGGTCATGCCCGGAAACCCACACACCTCGGTCAGATCCCGCACGGTAGCCGCCGAACTCCGCAGCCTGCGGGAGAAACGCGGCCTGAGCGGTGCCGAGGTGGCGAAGACGCTCGGCGTGTCGCCCAGCAAGATCAGCCGCATCGAGACCGGGAACAGCGGCCTGCAGGTCGAGGACGTCGCGGCGCTGCTCGGCTTCTACCAGGTGCCGGCGGCCAAACGCCAGGAGCTGCTCGACCTGCTGCGCCGCGGCGACCAGAAAGGCTGGTGGGAACGCCAGGCCGGCCTCCCCCAACTCTGGCGCGCCCTCATCGACTTCGAGAACAAAGCCACCCGCATCCAGAGCTACCAGTCGCTGGTCGTGCCCGGGATGCTGCAAACCGGTGAGTACTGCGAGGCGATGCTCAAGGGCACCGACGACACGCTGACCAACGCCGAGCTGGACAACTTGGTCGCGTCGCGGATGGCCCGCCAGACCGTGCTGACAAGATCCACCGCCCCGCAGTACCTCGCGGTGATCCATGAGGTGGCGCTGCGAATGCCGGTCGGCAGGCCAGGCGTGATGAAGCGCCAGCTTCACCACCTGCAGAGCATCGCCGAGCGTCCGAACATCGGGCTGCGCGCGGTGCCCACCCTCGCCGCCGCCAACGTGGGCCTGCGTGGACCGTTCATGATCCTGGAGTTCGCCGAGGAACCCGCTCTGGTGCACGTGGAGAACCAGGTCACGGCCATGTTCCTGGAGGAGGAGGCGGACCTGGCCGGATATCGGCTGGCGCTGCGGAATATCCTGAACGTTGCCCTTGCACCGGCTGCAACAGCGGATTTGATCGCTGCGATCGCAGCCGAGTCGAGCTAGAGAGGAACGCGGACATGCCTGCCCCGGATCTGAGTGCTGCCCGCTGGCGCAAGAGCAGCCGCAGCAGCGAGACAAACACCTGCGTCGAGGTCGCGTTCGCTGGCTCGGCCGCCGCCCTGCGCGACTCCAAGAACCCCACCGGCCCGGCCCTGGCCTTTCCGCGGGGCTCCTTGACGAACCTGATCGTTACTCTCAGCTAGTCGCGCCACCGTCGCCACCGCCGATACATCCGGCATGGCGAACGACTGGCCGATCTGCATCCTCGGACGCGGTGGCGAGCCGTGTACCGGCATTCGCATCCAGGGCCTCAAGCCCGGCCTGAGATCGGAAGTGCGTCGTG
>DPJL01000238.1 GCA_003543035.1 Micromonosporaceae bacterium
ACCTACCAAAGCACTACTAGGTGGCTGCGGAGGTTTCGTCCGACACCGCTTGTTGGCGAGTTCTGACACCGCCGGGCACGTGTCGGCGCCGCGGATGTTGGTTTGCGTCGACACCGCTTCCGCGCCCGACGGGTGTCAGGTTGTCCGCTGCTTTGTGGCTTGGGCCAGACGGTAGGAGTCGGTGCCGGTCTCGAGGATGGTGCCGCCGAAGGTGAGTCGGTCGACGATGGCTGCGCATAGCCGGGGGTCGGTGAAGGTCTTGGTCCAGCCGCCGAAGGACTCATTGGACGCGATCGCGACCGAGGCCTTCTCCTCACGCTCGGTGAGGACCTGGAAGAGGAGTTCCGCGCCGCGGCGGTCGAGTTGCATGTAGCCGAGTTCGTCGATGCACAGCAGGTCGACGCGGCCGTAGCGGGCGATGGTCTTCGCCAGCGTCATCTCGTCGGCGGCCTCGACGAGCTCGTTGGCAAGCTGGGTCGCCAGGGTGTACTTGACCCGGTAGCCGGCCATGGCGGCCTCGGTGCCGAGTGCGATCAGCAGATGGGACTTGCCGGTGCCGGAGTCCCCGATCAGACACAGCGGCTGTCCCTTCTGGACCCATTCGCACTTGGCGAGGGTGTGGATCACGGCGGGATCGATGTTGGGGTTGGCGTCGAAGTCGAAGGCCCGCAGGGACTTCTCGCGGGGGAACTTGGCGGCCTTGATCCGGCGTTCGGACCGGCGTCGGGCGCGATCGTCGCACTCGGCAAGCAATAGTTCGGCGAGGAACCCGCGGTAAGACATCTGCTCACGCCCTGCCCGGTCGGCGTAGTCGGTGAAGGAGTTGCGGATGGTGGGCATTCGCAGCATCCGGCACGCTTGGTCGATCGCGGCGTCGGCTGCTTCTTCGGTCATTCCACGGCGCTTGGTGGTCACGGTGCGGCTCCTTCGTTCGGGGTGTCACGTCGGCTGGCCAACAGCTGGTCGTACTTCTCCACGCTCGGCAGCGGCCGAGTGTCGGCCGGGATGTGGGCGCGGAGCCGGCGCTCGGTCAGCGATCGCACGGCAGGGATCTCGCCTTCTCCGCGTGCCCTGTCGCCGCTCATCAGGGACTGGTGGTCCGCTGTCGTGTCGTCGGCTCCGCCATCTGCTGTGTCGTTGTACTTGCGCGCTTCCAACGCGACAGCGTCCGCGGTGAGCGCGCCTGCACGCAGCGCCGTCGCGAGTCCGGCGACGACGTGGTCGTGTGGAAGGTGCCGGTGCAGCATCAGGACCTCGATGAGGGCACGGGTGCCGTCGGCGTCACCGTGGGCCTTGCACGCCGCGGCCCACCAGGCGTCGTGAACGGGCGTGAACCGCCCGGATGCCCTGGCCTGCTCCAGCGCTGTCGCACCGGGTAGCGCGCCCGGTTTGCGGAGGAGGACCTCGAGATAGTGGTCCAGGTCGACCCGGGTCGAGCCCTTGGTCATGAGCCGTTCGTGGCGGGCGATCTCGGTCCTGCCGTCGAACACGACCAGGTCGCTGGCGTTCAGGAGCACCCGGGCTTGACGGCCGACCATGCGCGCGGGCACGGAGTACTTGTTCATCCGGACCGTGACCTGGGCGTACCTGTCCACGCGCGGGGTGAACCAGCGGCCGGTCTCGAACGGCTCGGTCGGAAGGGGCGCGAGGAGTGGCTGCTCGGTGGCGAAGTGTTCCCCGACCGTGCGGGCGCGGGACCCGATCCGCCGGGCATCGTCGGCTTCGTCCCAGGCGTCGACCATAGCGTTGAGCTCGTCTAGGGAGTCGACCTCGGGGATAGGGACGAGGTGGTTGCGTCGGAACCAGCCGATCTGCCCCTCGAC
Organism: Micromonosporaceae bacterium; assembly: GCA_003543035.1. GTDB lineage: Bacteria > Actinomycetota > Actinomycetes > Mycobacteriales > Micromonosporaceae > Rhizocola. The sequence continues at coordinate 1,824 of DPJL01000238.1, forward strand.
GCCGCCCTTCTCGTGCGCACCTTGGACTCCGGGCTGGCAATAGAAGGCTTCGATGCCGTAGTGGGAACGGACGGCGGTCCACCTGTCGGCCTCGACCCGCTGGCGGGAGAACCCGATCACGCTCGCGACGGCGGCCTTGAGGTTGTCGTAGCGGATCTTCCCGGTCGGCACCCCGCCGAGCACGTTGAAGGCGTGGACGTGACCCTCGAAGAAGGCTTCCTGCCCAGCCGAGGCACTGACCCTGTGCACGGCCTTGCCCGAGTAGGAGAGCCGAAGGCTGAACAGCGCGCAGGTTACGAGCTCGCCGCGCAGGCGGATGGCGACGTCGCCGAAGTCAACCTCGGCCTCGCGGCCCGGGAGGTGCTCTTGCGGGATGAACGCGTTGGCAGGTTCCCGTCCGACCTCGACGCGAATCTCACGGCGTCGGGTGGCGACGTACTCGCGGACCATCCAGTACGACACCACCCCGGCCCCGTCATGTTCGTCAAGCAGTCGATCGAAGATCCGCTTCGCCGTGTGTCGCTGCTTCCGCGGCGCGTCGAGGTCCGAGCGCAGCCAGTCGTCGATCACCACTCGGTACGCGTCAAGCCGTGAGCCGCGTTTGGGCGGTTGCTTTCTCTCCTTCGGCCATGCAGATTCCAGCGCCGCTGTCACGGTTCGGAAGCCGACGCCGTGCTTGCGCTGCAGCGCGCGGTTGGACATCCCAGATCGGGCATCCCGTCGGATCGCCGCGTACAGGCCGACCCGGGAACGCGGCTGCGTCATCGGTGGCACTCCTGACGTGAGCACGCCGTGGGCACGACTTTCGGCACCGGGCCACCGCCCGGGAACGGTGACCGCATGCGACCACAGCCCGGAATCACTGGCCCTACCGAGGTGCCTGGTCATGTGCTGCGCAGGGCTTCGGTGGGCGGTACTGAGTCGGCCCGGAGTGCGGGGTACGACCGACGACGGAGCCGATGAGCAGCGAGTAGGCCAGGTCGAGTCCCACTGAAGCCCAGGTCAGTACGACGGCCCGGCCTTGCGTGGTGACGAAGACGTTGGTGACGAGCACGCCCAGGATCAGGCCTGTGATGCCGCCGACGACATCAACCTCGACACCACCTGTCCGCCCCGTGTCCCTGGCGCGACGAAGATCTGCTTGCGCGGTGCCTAATCGGTCTTCCCGCAACACCTCGCGGGCCCCTCAGTGTTCGCTGCTGAAGAACCGTAGCAACAGCGGGCCGACGGTCTGTGGGTCGACGACGTGATCCGGCCCCTCGAGGGTCTCCCGTTGAGCACGGGGTAATAGGTCTGCAAGCTCGTCGGCTGCGCGGTCGAAGAAGTCCGAGGGCAGGCCTGCCATGTAGGGGACCGTGATCGGTCCTCCGGTGATGACCAGGACCGGTTGGGTGACCGTTGCCAGTCGATCGGCCGGCAATTGGTAGCGGTTGAGGAAGACGCTGTCGTGGACCAGCGTGGGCGCGAGGGCGACCGAATCTGCCCAATGCGCCGTCTGCTTGCCTGCCGCTTTCCTGGCCGCGATGTTGTCGTCGGAGGCGCCGGTCATGCGCATGAACAGTTCGAGAACCTCCTCGTCTCGCCCGGCGTCGAAGGCGCGTCGGGTGTCCGCGACGTACTCCTCGAATCGCGGGCGTATGTCGTCCCCGACCGCGTAGGGCACCTCCCACACGGCGATCGTGTCGATGGCTGACCCGGCCGCGGCGGCTTCCAGCGCCAGAGCGCCACCAGAGGACGCCCCGAACAGGTGTGCCGAGCCGCCCGCCTCCGCGATCAACGCATCCAGGTCCTCGATCTCCCTTTCCACGGCGTAGGGCTCGGTGAAGCCGCTCGCGCCGCGTCCCCGACGGGCATAGTTGTAAACCGTGAAGTGCTCGGCGAGAGCAGGTACCAAGGGAGCGTTCTCGGCTCCGTCGTCCTGTGCGCCGCCTACCAGGACGACAGCCGGGCCGCTTCCTTTCCGGTCGTAGGCGATGGTGGTGCCATCGTTTGATGTCACGCGAAAGGCCATCTCGTTCATCTCACATCTCCGTTCGAGAGGTTTGTCTCAGCGCCTGAGCAGCGTGCCGACGACGGCCTCGGTGCGCGACCACCGCGCCCTTGCGATCACGGCCGCCACGACGAGAAGGGCGAGCGGCAGCCAAGGGCTCTGCTCGAGCACGAACTGATCGGTGATGACAGCACCGGTCAGCAATGCCGCCAACCCGAGACTGGCCAGGCCCGCCAGAGCCGGGATCAGAAGTCCAACCCCTCCCGCGACCTCCAGCGCTCCGACCAGGTACCGGAGCCACTGGCCAGCCCCGATGTCGGCGAACATGTCCACCATGACCGGGTCGCCGGCGAGCTTCGAGATTCCGCCGCCGGCGATTATCGCCGCCAGCACGACTTGCAGAATCCAGACCCCGATGCTGCTCGCCCGCCCGGGCGTGTGCGCAACGGTTTCCGAGTTGTTCTTGGGGATGGTGTTCATTCGGCTCTCCTTGTCGTGTCCGGGCCTGGTACCGGTGATGGCGTTGGCCGAGTGGGCCGGGTTGTCGGAGTTGATTTCGACCAAGTGCTCGCGGTAGCGGCATCTACTTCTTGTTGCGGTAGAGGACCATGGTGATGGGACCGAAGACCGCGACGAGAAGTACGGACGAGACGAGCACCCAGCCGATTTCCCCGGCGGGCACCGAGCCGTGCATCAGGCCGCGTACCACGGTCGCCAGGTGGGTGATCGGGTTGACCTCGACGACCGCCTGCATCCACCCGGGCATCGTCTTCGGGTCCACGAAGATGTTGCTCACGAACGTCAGCGGGAACATCACCATCATGCTGACCCCCGCCACCGAGTTCGGCGTGCGCAGGATCAGGCTGAGCATCGTCCACAGCCACGACAGGCAGAACGAGAACACCAGCAGCAACACCACCGAGAGCACCACCCCGACGGCGCCACCCTCCGGCCGGAACCCTAGGACCAGTCCGAGCGTGATCACGATCGCCGACCCGATCGAGTAGCGCACCAGATCGCCGAGCAGGGCGCCGACCAGCGGCGACGGTCGCCACACCGGAAGTGACCTGAACCTGTCGAACACCCCCTTCTGGATGTCGGTGTTCAGCGTAATGCCGGTGTTCATGGTGATCATGACGTTCGCCTGCACCAGGATGCCGGGCAGCAGGAACTGCAGGTACTCCTGAGTCGACCCGGCGAGCGCACCACCGAACAGGTAGGTGAACATCAGCGTGAACATGATCGGGAAGATGGTCACGTCGACGAGCTGCTCCGGGACGTGTTTGATCTTCAGCAAAGCGCGCCAGCCGAATGTCAACGAGGTGAGCACCGGGCCGGGGCGAGACGGCCGCTCGCCGGCCAACAGCACACTGCGCAGCGCGTCCTCGGTGACCGGCGCCGACGCCTGTTCTGCGGACGTGGCATTCATGCGACATCCTCCTCGGGTGTCTCCTCGGCGGCGTGCCCGGTCAGGGCGAGGAACACCTCGTCTAGGCTCGGCTGACCGAGCGCGAACTCGGTGACGTCGATGCCGCTGCGGGACAGCTCGGCCAGGGAACGGGCGACCCGCTCGGGGTCGGAGATCCTTGCGGACAGCGCGGCCGGGTCGGCGGACGGCTCGGCCGGCACCTCGAGGACGCCGGCGAGGACCCGTTCGGCCTCGGCCCGCTGCTCGGGCGCACGTAGCCGTACGTGCAGCGAGCCGGCGCCGACCGATGCCTTGAGCTCGCCGCTCGAGCCCTCGGCGATGACCTTCCCGTGGTCGATCACCGCTATCCGGTCGGCCAGCTGGTCGGCCTCGTCGAGGTACTGCGTGGTCAGCAACACGGTGGCGCCCTCGGCGACCATGCCCCTGACGATCTCCCAGACCTGGTTCCTGCTGCGCGGGTCGAGCCCGGTCGTGGGCTCGTCGAGGAAGATCAGTTCGGGGGTGACGACCAGGCTCGCCGCGATGTCGATGCGCCGGCGCATCCCGCCGGAATACTTCTTCACCTGCCGGTCGGCCGCCTCGGCAAGACCGAACGCGTCGAGCAGGTCGGTCGCCCGCTCCCTGCCTCGGCGGCGTGAGTAGCCGAGCAGCCTGGCGAGCAGCAACAGGTTCTCCACCCCGGTGAGGTCCTCGTCGACCGACGCGAACTGCCCGGTGAGGCCCACCCTGCTCCGCACCGCCTGGGCGTCACGCACGACGTCGTAGCCGAGCACTTGCGCCTCTCCGGCGTCGGGGCGCAGGAGCGTGGCCAGCATGCGGATCGTGGTGGTCTTGCCCGCCCCGTTCGGACCGAGCACGCCGTACACGCCCCCGGCGCTCACGGCCAGGTCCACACCGGCGACCGCGTGGGTCGTGCCGAAGCTCTTCTTCAACGCTCTCGTCTCGATCGCGAGCTTTCCCATGGGTTCGATTCCTTCTCTCGGTGTTGCGAACGGATCGGTTGAGACTAGTCCAGTTTGACTACTTGGCCAGAGTGCACGAGGAGGAAACGTCTAGTCAAGGTTGATTAGACGCGCGTCTTGAGGTGATCGGGGACCGTTCGCCACGAACCCGGATCACCTGCCATGGTGTAGGCGCCCTCAGACAGTCGTTTGCTCAGGCTCTTCGCCCACTCCAGTTCGGTGCGTGCGTGTCCCGCCCACAGTTCGGCCTGATCGCGGACGTGCTCGGGGGCGTCCCGATTGGGGTGCTCCCGCCACTTGGCCTGCACTACGAGCTCCGCTTCCAGGCGCGCGACCCGCTCGTTAACCTGCGCGATGGCATCTGTCCTGGTCAGCATGGGCAACATGGCGATGGACGCGTTGAGCATGTCCGCGTCGTGGGTGCGCCGCAGACCGTCGCGGACCAGTTCGACCATCTCGTCACGTCCCCGAGCTGTCGCGCGGTACAGAACGCGCTCCGGCCCAGAGTTGCCCGGCTCGGCGTGTTCGGTGAGGAGGCCATCAGCCGCCGCCTTCTTCAGCGCGTGATAAATCGAGCCGGGCTTGATCTTGGCCCAACTCTCCGCACCCCAGCTCTGCAGTTCGGACCGCACCTGGTAGCCATGCGCGCCGCCGGAGAGGTGCACGATACCGAGTACCAGGAGCTTCGTCGCCGACACGCGCCCACCTCCGCTCAACCCTCTCGTCTCGATCGCGAACCTTCCCATGGGTTCGATTCCTTC
>DPJL01000341.1 GCA_003543035.1 Micromonosporaceae bacterium
TCGAGCGGCAGGCCGGGAAGGGCGAAGACCGGGGCCGGGCCGAGCAGCCTCGACTCCCGCGACTTCCCGGTCAGCATCTGGAAAAGCAGCGCCCCGAGGGCATAGATGTCATCGGTCGCGCGGGTGTTGCTGCCGATGATTTCCGCTAGTCCAAAGTCCACCACCTTGGCCCCGCTCGGCGTCAGCATCACATTTGCCGGCGAGAGATCCCGGTGCACCACGCCTCGCCGGTGTGCGACCGCGAGCACATCGGCTGCGGTGCCGGCCACCCGAAGTGCCGTGCGCCAAGGCATCGGGCCCTGGGTCAGCTGGCGAGTGAGGGTACCCCCGTCGAGCAGCTCCATGGCGAGGTAGCCGACGTTGGCTCCGGTCGGGGTGCGCTCCACGCCAACATCGAAGATCTTAGGCACATGTGGATGCCGGAGCAGATTGGTCATCTCGGCTTCGTGGCGAATCAGCCCGGCATAGTGGTCATCGACCACCTTGACTGCGACTTGCCTGCCCAGACCGGTGTCGACCGCCTTGTAGACAGTGGACACTCCGCCTCGTGCGATCTGTTTGGTCAGCACGTATCGACGGGAGAGGGTCGTGCCGAGGTGGACGTCCACGGCTCGTGATTCTGCCGCACCAACACCAACAAAGCCATGTCATCCGAATTAAATTCAGCTAAGGCAGGTACCCCATAAGCCTCGGCGAGCTTCGCGGGCTTCAGCGACCTTCCCGTGCAGACGCGCCTCGTAGCCAAAGTTCGGTGGTATCGAAAGCTCTCGGACCGCGCCGTCCTGCGCGAGCTTCTCGTTCACGAAGGTGCCTTCCGGTGTCCACGCGTAGACAAGGTAGCGGCCGTACACGTCCTGTGCCTGCATATCGCCCGCTATCCAAAGCCGCCCGCCGAACGGAGCGAGCCGCAGTAGCTGAGCTTTGGCCGCCTCGGCCCAGCATTGGGCAAGCCCGTCGGCGCCGTGCATCTCGGGAGCGTCGACGCCGAGCAGCCGCACCTGCACCGGATCCGTGGTGGGGATCCATTTGCCAGCGGCCACCGCGGTCACCTCAAGCGAGTCGCCGTCCTGCAGGAAGTTGACCCGCACCTCCTGCGCATCGGTGGGTCGGGCCACGGTGTCGGCCATTTGCGAAGCCGGTTGCGAGCGCCAATACCACCACAGGCCACCCACCACGAGCAGCAGGATGACCAGCCAGAAGAGCGTCGCTGTCGACTCGCGGCGCCGTGCGGACATGCCCAAGTCCTACCTCAGGCCGCGGTCAGATGTTCCAGCTTCTCGGGATTGGCCACCAGATAGATCTCTTCGATTCGGCCGTCTGCCACGACAAGGGACACGAGCGTGATGGGTCTTGAGCCGGCGTAGACCACAAGCGCCGGTGCGGCATTGATTTCCGCGATCGCGAAGCTGAACTCCCTAGGCGGCTCAAGCCCAATCGATGCCATGAACGCGTTGGTGCCTTGTTCGGTCGAGATGCCGGCGAAGAAGCGAACCACCTTCTCCGCGCCCACGATGATGCGCAGCGGCGACCTGGCCTTGCCGCCACCATCGCTCACGAGCGCGACATCGCGGGCGAGCAGACTGGTCAGCGAGTCGAGATCGCCTTGGCTGCTGGCGGCAAGGAAACGCTCGGTGATTTCGCGACGGCTCGCCCGATCCACCTCGAATCGCGGGCGCCGGGCTTGGACGTGCTCGCGAGCGCGCTTCGCCAGCTGCCTGGCAGCCGGCTCCTCGCGCCCGATCACCTCGGCGATGTCGGCGAACGGCAGCTCGAATGCTTCGCGGAGCACGAAAACAGCACGCTCCAAAGGGGACAGGGTTTCGAGGACGACGAGCAGAGCGAGATCGACCGAGTCGGCAAGCTCGGCGGTTTCGGCTCCGCCGGGGATGTTGCTGACCGGCTCTGGCAACCAGGTACCCGGATAAGCCTCACGCTGTGCCTTCACCTGCCGCAGCCGATCGATGGCCAGCCGGGTGACGGTCGTGATGAGAAATGCCTTGGGCTCGTTGACTTCCCGAGGATCCACTTTCGACCAGCGCAGCCAGCTCTCCTGCACGACGTCCTCGGCATCGGTGACGCTGCCGAGCACGCGGTAGGCGACACCGATGAGTAAACGTCGATGTTCGCGGAAAACGTCGGTCGCACCTGACATGATCACCTTATGGACGCGCTGATCTTCGGCCTGCTCCTCTTTGCAGCGTGGACCATCGTACGGGGCGGCGCGCGTCATACCATGCTGTGGCTTTTCGGGGCCGGTGTGCTCGCGGTGCTGTTGCTGTTCAACCACCACGTCACCGACAAGCTCCCGCTGAACTTCTGAGGAGCTGACGATGGCGCATCGGCTCGGATTCTGGCTGGCACACCTTTTCGTCCTCGCCTATTGCGGAGTCCTGCTCGCCGCTTTCGGAGTGCAGTTCCTGATGGGCGAATACCCTTGCCCGCTCTGCATTCTGCAGCGGATGGCGATGGTGCTGGTCTGCCTTGGCCCGGTCTACATCATCTCGCGGGGCCGGCACGGCGAGGTTTCCCTGCGCGACTACGCCACCGGCTACGGGATGAGCATCATCGCCGCGGTGGTAGGCATGGCGATGTCGGCTCGCCAGGTCATGCTGCACATCGTCCCGCCCGACCCGGGTTTCGGCGAGCCCATCCTCGGGCTGCATCTCTACACGTGGGCGCTGATCACCTTCCTGATCGTGATCGTTTTTGGCGGAATCAACATGATCTTTGCCCGCGAGTTGGTGCCGACCGGAGTGCGATTTGGCCTGCTGTCCAAGCTGACCCTCGGCCTGTTCCTGGTCATCGTCGCGGCCGAGCTGGTCACCGTCTTCCTACTCGAAGGTTTCCACTGGTACCTGCCGGACAACCCGGCCAGATATGAGATCTTCGGATGATCAGGAACCTCACAGCCGGAGCCGTGGAACCTACGAGCTGTTTCGGGGACTCTTCATGGCATGCCTCAACAGGAGATGGGCCGCCGCGCCCTGATGATCGGAGCCGGTTGCGCCGCGTTGGGCCTGCTCGGAGCATGCGCCTCGGGGTCGGCGTCGACGCCCGAGCAGAGTACGGCCGCACCGCTGCCGAATGGCGCGCTCGCCAAGACGGCAGACGTTCCGGTGGGTGGCGGCGTCGTCTCCGCTGACGGAGTGCTTGTGATGCAGCTCAAACAGGGCGAGTTCACCGGCTACAGCGCCACCTGCCCGCACCAGAACTTCCGGGTCCAACCGCCGGACAGCACCGGCACCATCACCTGCCTCGGGCACATGTCGCGCTTCAGGGCGGCCGACGGATCGGTGATCGACGGTCCGGCCCTGACCGGCCTGACCAAGGTGGCAGTAAAGGTCTCCGGCACCGACGTCATCCGCGCCTAGGTCTTGCGCGATCTTGGACTTGTGGTGGGCGATACGCCTGCCTTGAGTGTGTCATCCCCACCACAAGTCCAAGATC
>DPJL01000069.1:0-7831 GCA_003543035.1 Micromonosporaceae bacterium
CGCAGATCCCAGCCGAGGCCGGCACTGCGCAGCACCGGGCCGGTGATGCCAAGCGCGAGGCAACCGGTCACGTCGAGGACGGCGACCCCCTTGGTGCGGGCATGCCAGATCGGTTGCCCGGAAAGCAGATCCTCGTACTCTTCGAGGCGCTTGGGCATCAGCTTGAGGAACTCTTTGATCTTCTTGATCGCGTCGGCCGGCACATCCTGCGAGACGCCACCCGGCCGGACGTAGGCCATGTTCATCCGCAGGCCGGTGATCATCTCGAAGATGTCCAGGATGGTCTCGCGCTCACGGAATCCGTAGATCATCATGGACAGCGCGCCGAGCTCCATCCCGGTGGTGGCAAGCCACACCAGGTGCGAGGAGATCCGGTTGAGCTCCATCATCATGACCCGGATGGTCGTGGCCCGGTCCGGGATCTGCTCCTCGACACCCAGCAGCTTCTCCACCGCGAGGCTGTAGCCGGTCTCGTTGAAGATCGGGGCGAGGTAGTCCATCCGCGTGACGAAAGTCGTGCCCTGAATCCAGTTGCGGTATTCCAGGTTCTTCTCGATACCGGTGTGCAGGTAGCCGACGACCAACCGGCAATCGGTGACCGTCTCTCCCTCGAGCTCGAGCACGATACGCAGCACGCCGTGCGTGGACGGGTGCTGCGGGCCCATGTTCACCACGATGCGTTCGTCGTGGATCGGATCGGTACCGGCGATCACGTCGCTCCAGTCGCCACCGGTGACCGTGAAGACCTTGCCTTCGGTGGTCTCCCGTTCCGGCGCGTAGGAATCTGGCTGAGTCACTTGTATGCCCTCCGCTGGTCTGGCGGTGGAATCTCCGCACCCTTGTACTCGACCGGCACGCCACCGAGCGGGTAGTCCTTGCGCTGCGGGAAGCCCTCCCAGTCGTCCGGCATGAGAATCCGGGTGAGGCCGGGGTGACCGTCGAAGATGATGCCGAACATGTCCCAGGTCTCCCGCTCCTGCCAGTCGGCAGTGGGGTAGATGCTGGTCACACTCGGCAGGTGGGGATCGTCCACAGTGACCGCACACTCCAGCCGGATCCGGCGGCGGAAGGTCATGGACGTCAGGTGGTAGGCGACGTGCAGACGCCGCTCATCGGTGCCCAGATAGTCCACGGCCGACACTGAGCTGCAGAGCTCAAAGCGCAACGAGGGATCGTCCCGCATGGTCTGGCACACCTCGGCGATCTTCGCCGGGACAATGTGGAGGGTCAGCTCGCCGCGGTCGACGACGACCCGCTCGAGCGCATCACGAAGCTGTGGGTAGGCCTCTTCAAGCGCGTCCACGACCTCGTCAAAGTCCCCGCCATATGGCCGCTGAGCGTCCAGCACCGTTCCGGGGCGCGGCACCAGGCCGCCGAAGCCGGAGGTGTCACCGGTGCCGCCGACACCAAACATTCCGTGGTCTTCGCTGGTCATACGTGAGTCCCCCGCTCCATCCACTTCTGGATCCGCAGCTGCTCCTCGCGACCTTCGGCTGCCGCCTGCTCCCATTCCGCACGGAGCTTCTTGTTGTGGCGGTAGCTGGAGGGCATGGCGCCGGGCGGCACGACAGGCTTGCCGTAGCGAGCCTCTTTGTCGGCCTGCATCTTGCGACCCTTGTCGCCCAACGGCTCGTGCAGGATCTTCTCGTGCAGCTTGAGAATCGCGTCGAGCAGCATCTCGGGCCGCGGCGGGCAGCCGGGCAGATACATGTCCACCGGGACGATGTGATCGACGCCCTGCACGATCGCGTAGTTGTTGAACATGCCGCCGGAGGATGCGCAGACACCCATCGACAGCACCCACTTGGGCTCGGGCATCTGGTCGTAGATCTGGCGCAGCACCGGGGCCATCTTCTGGCTCACCCGGCCGGCCACGATCATCAGGTCGGCCTGACGGGGTGAGGCGCGGAAAACCTCCATACCCCACCGGCCCGAGTCGAAGCGAGCCGCGCCCGTGGCCATCATTTCGATCGCGCAGCAGGCAAGACCGAAGGTGGCAGGCCATAATGCGGCCTTGCGGGTCCAGTTGACCAGCCCTTGAACCGTGGTCAGCAGGATCCCGCTGGGAAGTTTCTCTTCAATGCCCATTTCAGTCCCAGTCCAAGCCGCCGCGCCGCCACACGTAGGTGTAGGCGATGAAGACGGTGATGATGAAAATGACCATCTCAACGAACCCGAAGAGCCCGAGCATGTCGAAGCTCACCGCCCACGGGTAGAGGAAGATGATTTCGATGTCGAAGATGATGAAAAGCATTGCGGTCAAATAGAACTTGACCGGGAACCGGCCGCCGCCAATGGGTTGCGGGGTCGGCTCGATGCCGCATTCGTAGGCGTCCAGCTTGGCCCGGTTGAACCGGCGCGGCCCAATGAAGGGCGCAGCAGCGACGGAGAACAACCCGAAGGCCGCGGCTAGTGCGAAGAGCCCCACGATGGGCACGTAAGCGGAAAGTGACATCAGGATTCCCTGGTCGTCTCGATCACTGTCATCATGGCGATCCTCACCTGTCGTACCTCTATACAGCGGGTGCCACGCGGGACATGGCGTTGATGATGCGGTCCATGGCGTCACCGCCACGCGGGTCGGTCAAGTTGGCCAGTAGCTTGAGCACAAACCGCATCAGCGTCGGGTGCGGCATGCCGTGCCTCGTGGCGATCTTCATGATCTGCGGGTTGCCGATCATCTTCACGAATACCCCGCCGATGCGGTAATACCCGCCGAACCGGCGCTTGAGCTCGCTCGGATAGGCGTGCAGGGCCAACTCGCGAGCCTGACCCGCCGGGCGCGCCAATGCCTGCAAGCCAATCTCGGCGGCCAGTTGTCCCGACTCCATCGCGTAGGCAATGCCCTCGCCGTTGAACGGGTTCACCATGCCGCCGCTGTCGCCCACGAGCATCATGCCGCGGCTGTAATGCGGGGTCCGGTTGAAACCCATCGGCAGTGCCGCACCGAGAATCTTGCCATCCGCGTTGGCCTCGTCGCACAGCCCCCAATCGGCGGGCGTGTTGGCGAGCCAGTCGGTAAGCATGTGCCGATAGTTGGTCTGCTGATAGGCCTTCGACGAGTTGAGCACACCGAGGCCGACATTCACCCGGCCGTCGCCGAGCCCGAAAATCCAGCCGTAGCCGGGCAGCAGGTTATCCCCCGCCTCCTTGCTACGCAGCTCCAGCCAGGATTCGAGGAAGTCGTCGTCAGCCTTTGCGGCACAACGGTAGTAGCGGCGCACCGCCACACCCATCGGCCGGTCTTCACGTTTGGTCATCCCAAGCGCGAGCGCGAATCGGCCCGACACTCCGTCCGCGGCGACCACCAGCGGCGCGGTCAGGACCTTCTCGCCGTCCGCGGTCTTCACTTCCACACCGTTGACCCGGCCGGTGGCGTCCAGCACCGGGCCGGTCACGTTGTGCCCGGTGAGCAGGGTGGCGCCGGCCTTTACCGCCTGCTTCGCCAATAGGTCGTCGAAGTCGAGCCTGGTCCGGACGAGCCCGAAATCGGGGTACGACGCCAGCTCCGGCCATTCCAACTCGAGGCGGATGCCGCCGCCGATCACACGGAGGCCTTTGTTCTGCAGCCAACCCGCGTCAGCCGAGGTGTCGATGCCCATGTCGATCAGTTGCTTCACGGCCCTGGGCGTCAGCCCGTCGCCGCAGACCTTCTCCCGCGGGAAATCGGTCTTTTCCAGCAAAAGCACGCGCACACCGTGCTTGGCCAGGTGATAGGCCGTCGCTGAGCCGCCCGGCCCGGCGCCCACTACGATCACGTCCGCATCGAAATCGGTCTGAGTCATGGTCACCTCCACCGGCCGGTCCTGTGCGTCCCTTAACGCTCGTGAAAGTCTTCACAAGCTCATCAGGGAGGGAGTCTAGGCCCGCCATATCATCCCCCCGAAGTTAGGCGAACCTAACTCACAGCTTTAGCCCTTGAAGGCCCGGCACCGGCGACCTCTCGCCCATCCAAGCCGCCGCGTCTTCCGGCGTGGCCTGCTGCGCCGCGGTCGAGCCCGCCGTCCACAGTGGACGGTTGCCGGAGCGGACGGCCGCCGCTTGTGAGCGACTTGTTAGGGGCTCACTTTAGCTTCGGGTCGCCCGGGAGGATTCGCTTCCCGGCAACTCGGAGGAGGAGTGATGCGTCAGCGTCTGTTTGCTCTCTCGGCAGCGGCGATGGTCATAGCGGCAGCGGCGACGGGCGGCAGTCCGGCTTCAGCGCAGACCGCGCCAACCGACCAGATCACCCACTCGGCGGCATCGCCGGGCCAGGATCTGACCGGCTCGGTGACGTCGCTGCGGCAAAATCCGGACGGCACGTTCAGCGAGACTTCCTACACCCCACGAGCGGGCGTTACCCCGGCTGAGCTGGCCCGGAAGTTGACCGCAAACGGTGTTCCCGGCGTACGGGTCACCGGCGGGACCACGACTATGGCGGCAGCCGCCTGTTCCTACGGAACAGCAAGGACCTGGCCCACCGAGACCACCTGTTTCGCACGCTGGTCATACAACGGATGGGCCCGGCCCCAGATGTACTTCCGGGACCGCTCGAACAGCCTCTGGCCCGTCGGTCGCGCGGTGACGAAGTGGAACGAGACCTCCGGAATCGATTCGCACTACCGCACGTTCAGCGCCGGCTGCCCGAGCACCACTGTGCACTGCGTCATCGTCTACAACGCCGCATATGGCAAGACCGGCGAGTGGGAGGACGTGGTGGGCCTGACTCGCCGCTACCTGAACGCCCAGCAGACGTACTACACCGGTGCCTACATCGCCCTGAACGAGTCATACGGCGGCACCGAGTACCAGCGCTGGAACACCGCGTGCCACGAAATCGGGCATGTGCTCGGGCTCGGTCACAACACCTCGACCACCAGCTGCGTGTACACCTACCGGACCACGCAGCGATACCCCAACGGCGACGACTTCAACCTGCTCGAGCGTTACTACTGATCGTGCCTTAAACCGTTGTTTGAGGCCGCCTTAGCTGCATCGCCAGAGGTGCAGCCAAGGCGGCTCGCCCGGCTTAGAGATTTGTTAGCGGCACCTGTCACCTTCAGCGCATGAGACCGAAAAAGTTACTGCTCTCGATGTGCATTGGGGTGATCAGTTCCACCGTGGTGGCCACTTCGGCCGTCGCAGCGGCGGAGCCCACCTACACCGTCGCGGCGCTGCAAGGCGTCAAGGCCGCGCTGGACGCGGACGCGACGGCGAAGATCGCCGGCACGACCTGGGTGGTCGACTCCGGCACCGGGCGGGTTGTCGTGACCTATGACGACACCGTGACCGGTAGCAAGCTGACCGCACTCAAGTCAGCGACGAAGCGCTTCGGTGCGGCGATTCAGCTCGAGCACATGACCGGTGTGCTGGAGCGGGCCGACTCGCGCACCGTCGGCGGAAATGCCATCTTCGGCGGCTCGATCCGCTGTTCGCTGGGCTTCAACGCCATTGCACCCAGCGGCGCCTACTACTTCATTACCGCCGGCCATTGCACCAAGGCCGCGCTCTACTGGTACGACAACGACCACACCACCTATCTGGGGTATCGGGCAGCGTCGTACTACAACGGCATGGACTACGGGATCGTGCGGTACACCAACACCACGATTGCCAAGTACGGTGCGGTCGAGAGCAACTACGACGGCACCTATCAGGACATCAACACATCGCGCCGGGCGCAGCTCAATGAGTACATCTGCCGCAGCGGCAGTACCACTGGCCGCAAATGCGGTTATGTCCGCGATCTGTGCGCCACCGTGACCTACACCGACGGCGTGACGCTCTACTGCATGATCAAGACCACCGCCTGCGGGGACAGTGGGGACAGCGGCGGGCCGATGTGGTCCGGCAAGGCTGCGCTGGGCATCTATTCCGGCGGGCGGCTGGGCTGCGGGGCGAATCCAAGCGGTCCCAGCTACTTCATGCCCGTACAGCAGATCGTGCAAGATCACGGCATCGCTGTTTTCTGAATCCATCTGCGGGCCCGGCTGTACCGGGCCCGCAGGCTCGCCCTCTGGTTCGACTCGTTCCTGTTAGGACCTTGTGAGCGGGCGTATCTAGCGTCCTGGGTGGACGTCGCGGAAACCGTTCTGCGGCAATGAATTGTCCTAACCCAGACTATGGAGGAACATATGCGATCCAGTGTCATCGGCCGTGCGAGAGGTCTTGCCATCGCTGCGGCCATAGCCATCGGCGTTGCCGGGACGACGCTCATCGCGACGCAGGCTCAGGCTGCCACGTCGGTCAGGGTGGCGTCGCAGATCACCGCGCACAACCTGCCCTACCTCAACAGCCCCTATGTCACCGACTCCACGCTGGCCGCCGGCCAATACGCACCTGTCGAATGCGTCACCCGCGGGCGCGAATACGTCGGCAACACCGTCAACTGGTACCGCATCAACACCATTTACTACCCCGCATACGCCTTCGCCTCTACCACCAACATCCCACCCTGCGGCGTATCCACCTCAGTACCCCTTGCCGCCAACGGATACAGCAGCCCCACCTTCACGGCGCCCGCCGCCGAAGGCTGGTTCAACTCCAACGAGTCCGTCAAAGTCCTCTGCACCGCGGCCGGCCAAACCCACGACGGCAGCAACGCCTGGTTCTTCACCAAGGGCTACTGGCTCCACTCGACCCGCCTGGCCAACCACCCCAACGGCAACGGATACAGCACCTGCCGCGGCTACAGCAGGCCAAGCCTGCCCACGGTCACGGCAACCATCAATGCGGCGTCCAGCATGCTGGGGAGGTATCCCTACTCGTGGGGCGGCGGTAACAAGTACGGCCCCAGCTACGGCATCTGCTGCAGCCCGAGTGGTCGCGACGGCACCAATGTGTACGGTTTCGACTGCTCAGGTCTGACTCAGTTCGCCTTCTACAAGGGTGCGGGAATTGACATCGGCTCGACTTCCCGCACGCAGTATGCCAACGGCTACAAGGTGGCGCTCTCGCAACGCAAGGCGGGTGACCTGATCTTCTGGTCGGACAGCAGTCTCTCCTCGAGCAGCATCCACCACGTCGCGATCTACGTCGGCGACGGCCAGATCATCGAGGCCACTCCGGCCAGCGGTGACGACATTCGCAAGCGCAACTTCAGCACCGGCGAGACCGGCGTGATGCCTTACGTCGTGCGTCCTATCCGTTAGCGAAGGCGCAAGCACGCCTCGTTCAGATCCAATTCAGACAATATTTTCTGGTACCCACGCCGATGCTTGCCTGCCACGGTGACTTCGCCGGCGGCAGTGCAAGCACGGTCGAGGCGAGCCAATATGCGTGCTACTTCCAGCGGCACGTCGAGCCGGCTCCAGATAGCCAATGCTCGCTGCAGCGGCGCAATCGCCTCTTGCGGCTGACCGCGGCCGACGGCCAGATCAGCGATGGCGCACAGCACTTCCGCGATGCCGCCGTGGTCGGCGTTGTTCTCGGCGGACGCCAGCGCCCGACCTAGCCGCGATGCGGCCGCATCCCACTGGTGGCGTCGGAGGTCGATGTTGGCAAACGCTAGTTCCAGCTCTGTGGTCCTCAGGCCGTCGACGGAATCGCTGGTGATGGCATCGGTCTCGGCGAGAGCTTGTGCGGCCTCCTCAAGCTGCCCGGCGTCAGTCAATGCGGCCGCGTAGTTGATCAAACAGATCGCGGTGATCCTCGGTCTGCCCTGCGGGCGCTCGATGGACAGCGATTCCGCTAGGAGCGGCAGCGCCTGCTCGGCTCGGCCCGCCTCGCGATGCACCAACGCGAGGCCTTGCAGTGCCCTTGTTCGCAACCGGCTCGGCGTCTGCGCGTCGCAAGCGGCTAGGGCCTGTTCCAACCAGCCGGCCGCCTCGGCTAGGCGGCCCCGTAGCCGGGC
>DPJL01000069.1:8092-11801 GCA_003543035.1 Micromonosporaceae bacterium
CACCCTTTCCCTAGGCGGCCCCGTAGCCGGGCCGCCCAGCCGGCGTTGGCCAACGCGCCCACCTCACGCTGCGGATCGCCAAGGCGGCGTGCCAGCGCCAACTCGTCGGCGGCGATCTTCGGCAGCTCGGCGCTGCGCGATCTCCATAGGGAAACTGCGAAAAGCGCACCCAGCAGCCGGCTCAGCACCTCGTCTGGGCCATGTTCGCGGACACATTCCGTCGCAGCGTGCAGCGTGCGCTCCCAGTCGTCGTAGTGTGCTCGCAGCACGAGGAAGCCAGACAGGCGCAAGGCGAGCACACCGGCTATCTCGGCCAGGCCGGCCCGGCACGCCTGGTCCACGGCCGTGGTGAGACTGACCCGTTCGGCCTCCAGCCATTCGCGCGGCGTCTGGCGGACCGTCTTCATCTGCGCCAGCCGGGGCGGCGGTGGTGCAGGCAGCCCGCTGGCAGGGATCATGCCGTGTTCCGCGCGCTCGTCTGCCTCGCTGGCAAGCGCCAGCCAGCCCGATAACATGCGGGTAAGCGCGGCATCCCGCTCGTGCTCGGGTTCCTCCTCGATCGCACGCTCGATGGCGAAGTCGGCGACGAGATCGTGCAGCCGAAACCGGCGCTGGCCCACCGCGTCAAGGCCGAGCGGCTCGATCAGATGCACATCCGTAAGGTCATCAAGCAGGCGATCGACCGGCTCGGCACCGTTGAGTTCGCCCGCCACCCACGTCGGCCAGTCGGGTGCGGACACCAGCCCCAGCCGCCGGAACAGCCGCCGCAGGTCGGGGCTGAGGGAGCGGTAGCTCAGCGCGATGCTGGCTCGCACGTCGAGGTCGCCGACCGCCAGTTCATCCAGGCGCCGCCGCTCGGCGGCCAGCATGGATTGGAGGTCGGTCAGCGTCCAATCCGGATGGACTGCAAGCCGCGCGGCGGCAACGCACACCGCCAGCGGCAGGTGCCCGCACAGCTCGGCTATCGCGGTGACCGCGTGGGGCTCGGCAGCAACGCGCCGGTGGCCGACGATGCGGGTCAGCAGTTCCGCCGCGTCAGACGTGTCAAGCACCGGAATAGTCCAACGGGCGTTGGTCATCAGCGCGGCGAGGCGGCGGCGCGAGGTGATCAGTGCGGCACAACCGCCGTCACCAGGCAGCAGCGGCCGAGCCTGGTCCTCGCTGGCGGCATCGTCCAGCATCACCAGTGTCCGGCTGGCGGCCAGGCGGCTGCGGTACATCGCGATCCGTTCCTCGCGATCGTCCGGCAGCGACGGCCCATCAACACCCAGCGCCCGCAGGAACCGGCCGGCGACTACATGCGGATCGGCCGGGTCCTCCCGGCTGCCGCGCAGATCGGCATACAGCTGTCCGTCGGGGAAGTCCTTGCGCACCGCGTGGGCGACTGTCAGTCCCAACGTTGTCTTGCCCACGCCGCCCGGCCCGACCAGCACCACGATCGGCCCCGCGAGCGTTTCAGATCGGAGGAGTTCGGCCCGGATCTCGCCGATCAGCTTGTCCCGCCCGGTAATCGCCGCCGTGGCCGGCGGGAGCTGTCTGGGCAGCGCCGGACCTGTGCTCCGCACGGGGCCCGCCGACTCTCCCCGCAGTATTCGCTGCTCGAGTTCTCGAAGCACCGGGCCCGGCTCGACGCCAAGGTCCTCGACGAACCGGCGGTGCGCCCGACGGTAGGTCTGCAACGCCTCGGCTCGCCGGCCGTCGCCCGCCAGCGCCAACATCTGCACCTGCCACAGCCGCTCGCGGTAGGGGTGTTCCGCCACTAGTGTGGGCAGGTCACTGAGCAGCTCGTCGAAGCGGCCCAAGGCTAGGCAGGCGTCCAGTTTGGACTCAGCCGCGACGAGCCGTTCCTCATGCAACGCTTGGCGGGCACCGATGGCCAACTCATCACCGACATCGGAGAGAGCCGGCCCCCGCCACAAGGACAGCCCCTCCCCGTACAGGGCCACGGCCAGCGACTGATCCCCGTCAGCGGCCGCCTGTCGCCCGCCAGCCACCAGCCGGCGGAACTCTAGAAGATCCAATCCATGTGTACCCAGTCGCAGCTCGTAGCCGAGCGGTCGGCTAGCAATCAACCCATCCTGCTGGCCGCACAGCCGTCGCCGCAGGTTGCTAATCATGTTGTGCAGCTGGGCTTTCGCCGATCGAGGGGGATCTGTCCACAATGCATTGATCAAAAACGAAGCTGATGTCAGCCTATCGGCGTTGAGCAGCAACATGGCCAGCACGAAACGTTCCCGGCCGCTCCCCATCGGCAGCGCCCGCCCGTCCTGCTGGACCTCGACCGGCCCCAGTACCGAAAAGTCCACCAGGTCATTTATAGATGAACTCGGCTCGGTTGTCAGAGCAGGGTGGGTTGGGTGTGGGTGACGGGGAGGTCGCGGGCGGGGGTGTCGGAGCCTGGACTTAGGCCGTACCGCCGCATGGCCCGGCGGACCCGAGCCGTAACCAGCCGCTGAAAGTCGTTGCTCGCGTAGGACCGATCCCGGTAGATCTTCTGATACAGCGGCAGCAGATCCGGCCGATTCTGCGAAAGCCATCCCATGAACCACTCCCGAGCGCCCGGCCGAAGGTGGAGCACCAACGGCGTCACACTCGCCGCACCAGCCGAAGCCAAGGCTGAGACCGTCGCTTCGATCGAGGCTTCGTCGTCGGTGAGCCCCGGCAGGATCGGAGCCATCAGCACCGAGATCCGGAAGCCGGCATCGGTGAGCTCACTTACGGCGGCGAGCCTGCGCATAGGACTCGGGGTACCCGACTCCACCAACCGCCAGAGCTCTTCGTCAAGGAACCCGATTGAGAAGGCCACCGACACCCTGGTGCGAGTAGCCGCCTCTTGCAACAAAGGCAGATCGCGCAGGATCAAGGTGCCCTTGGTGAGGATGGAGAACGGATTCTTAAACGACGACAGGGTGGAGATGATGCCGGGCATCAGGTGATAGCGACCTTCCGCCCGCTGATAACAGTCCACGTTGGTCCCCATCGCGATCGACTCGCCACCCCAGCTGCGCGCAGCCAGCTCGCGTTGCAAAACCTCGACCGCATTCACCTTCACCACGATCTTCGAGTCGAAGTCGTGCCCGGCGTCCAGATCCAGATACGTATGGGTATTGCGAGCAAAGCAGTTGTGGCTCACCACGCCGTTGGCAATGAAGTCGCCTGTCCCGGTCGTGATGTCCCACATCGGCATCTCCAGCCGCATCGGCTCGATGGCCGTCACCTGTACCGGAGCGAGCCGGGACTCTTGCAAACGCGCCAACGGCAACGGCTCGGCAACGCCGAGCAGATGATCCCCAACCGCCAGATAGGGCCTGCGGTCGGGCCCGGCAACGGATGCGGTGACGTGCTTCCAGCCAGTGTCGGACAGGAAGCGATGCTCGCTGCTGGCCGTGAGCGAAACGCCGTTGGCCAGGCGCAAACGGTAGGCCCACTTCACCGTCGGCCACTTGCCTCGCACCGAGGTCACGGTGTAGCGCCGGGACCGTCCATCCCGGACCGTCCCGATGATGGCGTCACCGATCACAAGAGCGTCAAGGGATTTGGTGGTGCCGTCGGGCAACAGGATCTGTGAATCACCTGCCAGGCAATAGGTGCAGGCGTGCGTGCAGCCCCGATAAGGATTGATGGTGAACTCGAAGCCAAACCGTCCGCCGCCCTTGATCCGGTTGATCAGCGACTTGGCCCGGATCTCATAGAACGTCATCCCGGCGAA
>DPJL01000069.1:12205-26587 GCA_003543035.1 Micromonosporaceae bacterium
GGATTCGTCGTCGAGCGATGTCCAGCGCACCTCGCCATTAGAACATATGTACGAGGACAAGACAAAACGCAAGCCCGGCCGCCGTGACCGACGACGACCGGGCTTGCGTTTAGCGGAACTAGCCGACGACCGACACGACAGTGCTGCCGATGGTCGAGGTGCCGTTGCCGTAGACAACAACACCGAGATAGCGCGTGCCAGCGCTCAGGCCACTCCATGCGGCCGTCACGTTTGCCGTGCCACCAACGGTTACCGCCTGCGAGGCGGGCGTGACCGTGAAGTTCCCGGCCGAACCCGTCGGCACCACCCAGTGATTGAGCTGGATGTCTGCCCCGGTCTCACCCGGCGCCAGCGCGAAGGCCACGACGTAGACGTCATAGACTCCGGCCGCGCTGAGCGTCACCGACTCGTCAGAGGTGCCACCGGCGCTGACTCCGACCAGGGTGCCGCCTTGAAAGACGAACAGGTCGATGTCGGTACCCGCCGGATAATCGGTTTCGAAGGTGGAGAACCGCACCAGCGCACTGCCGGCCGGCACATTCACCGTCGCCTTGTTCACGCCAGGTCCCACTGCTGGGTTGCCGACGTTGAAGTTGGGCTCGGTGCCGACCACCGGCAGGCTCGTCACCGTGGCGGCAGCCAGGCCATTGCCCGCCGCCGTCAAGGTTCCGGCGAAGCCGGTCTTGGTCGCGATGACTGCCGACCCACTCGTGCCCGATCCGTTGATCTCACCGGGCGCGGCGATTGCCACCGGGCGGACCGCGATGGGGCTGCGGACCACATGGTTGCGCTTGCCGAGAGGGCCGTCCGTGCCCGGGAATTCCTTCCAGGTCAACGAACCGAAGGCGTAGGTGCCAAGAGGCGCGGTGGTCCGGGTGATGGTTACCGAGAATGAAGCTGTCCGTCCCTTCGGGATGATCAGCCATTCCGGGGTGACCTTCACCGTGAACCCGGCCGGGGCCTCAACCTTCGCCTGATAGATCGCCGCGTGGTTGGCGGTGTTGGTGACCTTGCGCTTGACCGTCTGCTTCCCGGCCAGATCGCCGACGGCGATCGAGGCATAGTTCAGGTCGCTCGGGTCGATCGAACCAACCGAGTCGCAGGTTTCTCCGGTCAGCTGCCCTGTGCCGCAGATGAACTGGATCCACTCGGCGAAGCTCGAGTCGTAAACCAGGCCCGGGTCAAAAGACTTACCCGAGTCAACGTGCCCGGAGCCGAAGTCCAGCGGGGTGGCGTTGACCGTGCCACGCTGAATCGGCGCACCGGTGTTGTCCTTCTGAGCGGCTGTCGTCATTAGCGCCGACTTGATCCACATTGGCGACCAGTCGAGGTGCTTGCTCTTGACCAGAGCCGCGAGACCCGCGATGTGCGGGCTGGACATCGATGTTCCGGAGATCGCGTCATAGAAGTTGCCGTTGTCTCCGGCTGGGGAGACCGCGGCGATCACGTCGACGCCCGGTGCGGTGATGTCCGGCTTGAGCAGATCGCCACCGGCCGAGAGGGCCGGACCGGCGGAGGAGAACGAGGCCACGTTCGGCGCCCGGCCAACCGTTGCGGCGCCTACGGACAACGAAGCCGTTGCGCCCGCACCGGCCGCATACGCCTTGATTGCCAGTCCGGCCGCACTCTGCAGGTGCACAGTGGGGATGAAGTGGAAGTCGGCGTTGAGCGAGCTGTCCGGGTTGTTGTACATGACCATGCCGACGCCACCCTTGTCACGGACTTCCTTGCTCTTGTCCGTGCGGGCGTTGACGCCGCGCTTACACAGCACGATCTTGCCGGCCACCTTCACCGGGTCAAGCGACCCGAGGAAGCACAGCTCGGCCTCCGCCACCGAGCCCAACGCGGCCGAAACCGAGTCGATGAGCGGGGCCGAAGGAACGGCCGGGCCGGTTCCGACACCGGTATAGGTGGTGCCGTTGCCGAGCGTGACCGACTTGGTGAACTCGCGGTCGTGCGTGCTCGCTGCGACTGTGGTCAGCCACGGTGAGTTGTGCGCGACCGTGCTGGCGCCCGGGCCGGAGTTTCCGGCCGAGGCGGCAACGAAGACACCCGCTGCAGCAGCGTTGAAGAACGCCACCTCGACCGGGTCGAGGACCGAGGTCAACGAACCCGAAATCGAGTAGTTGATGACGTCGACGCCATCGGCTACCGCATCTTCGATCGCGTCGACAGCGTCGAAGGTGCCGCAGCCGCCGGCCCAGCAGATCTTGTAGACGCCGATGCGCGCCGCCGGGGCCATGCCCGACGCCGTGCCCACGGACACTCCGTTGATCACCGCGTCTACACCGTGGTTACCCGCGGCGGTTGAAGCGGTGTGCGAGCCGTGACTGTCGTCGTCGCGCGGCGACCTGGATTCCCCCGGCACCGCGATCCCGCTGCCGTTATACCAGCGGGCCCCGATCACCTTGTTGTTACAGGTGACCTGGTTGTCGTCACCCTCGACACATTCACCGTGCCATTTGCCGTCGATGATGCCCTGATCCGGCCTGGGCTCGGAAAGCGGAGCGAAGCTCGGGCTCTCCGGCCAGAAACCGGTATCGACAACACCGACGATCACGCCGAGACCGGCGTTGGCGTCTCCGCCGAACTGCTTCTGCCAAACACCCGAACTTCCTTCCAGGCCAAGGAACTTCGGCGTGGAAATGGTGTCGAGCTTACGGATCTCGTTCTTCCAGACATGGAGCACGCCCGGCGTCCGGGCAAGCTTGTTGGCCTGCGCCTCCGATAGCTTCGCGGCGAAGCCGTTGAAGACGACACTGAGGTCGTCCGTCTTCTGCTTCGCGTTGATGCCACTTGCCTTCAAAACCTTGTCATGCAAGGACTTGAGGTGTTCCCGGTAGGCCTTGGCATGCGCGGACTTGACGTCCACCTTGCTGCCGGCCTGGGGTTTCGTCGCCGCGATGCCGGCGACTCCACCGGAATACGACGCGAGCGGAGCACCGATTGTCTGGACAATGTAGAGCTGGGTGGCCTGCGGCGCAGCAGGCGCTGTCGCCTGAGCACTGCCGGCTGTCGTCACCACGAGTGCGGTCATCACTGTGGCGGCGATTGCGCTTCTGACCGGGCGTTTACGCCCAGCCGATAGCGTTAACGACACTTGCGAACCTCCCTAGGGCTCTTGCCTGCGCAGCTAGCTGCGCCGCCCCCCGTAGCGACACAGGCCGCGACGGCGTGGACACGCTGTGCCCACATGGACGGGAGCCTATTGGCTAGCCCCAGTGGAAGGAACAGCCGAAACGGTGATCCCTTCACACCTATCGATCAATGATCGATTGAAGTTTCGGTAAAGATCCAGCTCAGATAGGCCGAATTGGCTGCCGTAAGAGGAATGCAAACAATTTCCGGGACCTCATACGAATGATGCTCATTAATGTATTGTTCAAGCTCCGGATAAAGAGACAGCCGGGTCTTATAGCTGACCATCCATTCGTCGGCCTCCTCGATGGCGCCCTGCCAGTGATAAACGCTCCTGATTGGACCGCCCACCTGAGCGCATGCGGCGAGCCTCTCCGCCACGGCGTTACGGGCCAGCGAAAGCGCGGCCTCGTGATCCCCGACCGCGACCTGGACCAGACAGGCTTCTTGATCCGGCATGCTTCTTACCCTACGACTGTCCGTCCCGAGAGTGAGGCGGAAAACCACTCCCGGGCGGGAGGCCCAGCCCATGCGAATAGGCAACGATGATCTCCATGAGAGCTTTGATCGCCATCGCCTTACTCGTCGTTTCCGCTGGATGCGGCGTGCTCAACCCGGAGGAGCAGGAGTCGGTCTCCTACGAGGTCACCGAGAATGTGACCGCGCTCGATGTGCACACCGGTTCCGGCCAGATCGAGATCGTGGCGTCCGATCGGACCGGCGTTTTCGTCACCGAGAACCTGTCCTGGCGCAGCAAGCGGCCCACCACGTCACACCCGGTCACGAACGGCAAGCTGCTGCTGCGCTACGACTGCTCATCTGGGATCAATGTTTCGTGCGAGGTCGGCTACCGGGTCGAGGTGCCGCGCAACGTGAGCATCAAGGCGGACACCGGCTCCGGCGATATTCGCGGCACCGGCTTGGGCACCGGCTCGGTCCGGCTTGACACCGGGTCCGGGGGCATAGATCTAGATTTTTCGGGGGTACCGGAGGAAGACCGCGTCGAGACCGGATCAGGTGACGTGACGGCCCGTCTGCCGCGCGGCTCCTATGCCGTGCAGACCGACATCGGGTCGGGGCGAGAAAAGGTTGACGTGGTACGCGATCCGAACGCACCCAACAAGTTCTTCGCCAAGACCGGATCAGGGGACATCACGATCTCGGCCGTTTAGCCGCCGCTAGGTGCGGACGGCTCGGTGCAAGGCGACGATGCCGCCGGTCAGGTTGCGCCAGCCCACCTTGGTCCAGTTGTTCTCCCCGATGATCGCGGCGAACTCGGCCTGATTCGGCCACTCGCGGATCGACTCGGCCAGGTAGGCGTAGGCGTCCGGGTTGCTCGCCACCCGCTTGGCCACGGCCGGGATCGACCGCATCAGGTACTGAAGGTAGACCGTGCGGAAGGCGCCGTTGGTGGGGTGCGAGAACTCACAGATCACCAGTCGCCCGCCGGGCTTGGTGACGCGCGCAAGCTCGCGCAACGCGGCCGGAGTGTTGGCGACATTGCGAATGACGAACGAGGTCGTCACGGCGTCAAAAGTGTTGTCCGGAAAGGGAAGCGCCAGGGCGTCTCCCGCGACCAGCGGGACCTCGGGACGTGTGCGGCGGCCGACGGAGAGCATGCCGAGCGAGATGTCCAAACCGACGACATAGGCGCCGGAGCGAGCCAGCTCCTGAGTGGAGACCCCGGTGCCCGCACCCAGATCCAGCACCACCTCACCGGCCTTGAGCTGCAAAGCGGCCCGGGTCGAGCGCCGCCAAGACTTGTCCTGGCCGAAGGAGAGCAGAGTGTTGGTCCGGTCGTACTTCTCCGCCACGCCGTCGAACATCTCGGCGATCTCGTGCGGCTCTTTCTCTAAGTCTGCTCTCATCGCCGGGCCTCAAAGTGCGAGGCCCGCCGATGAGAGCAACGGCGCTGCGACATTGTTCGCTCCCTACGGTCGCTCATGATGCTGCAACGAGTGGGAGTGACTTGCGGTTGACGATCGAGGAGAAGTGCGAGGTCACACGCTCATCGGTGGGATCATCGGCCGGAGTCCAATGCACTTTCAGGTGGCGATAAAGGGTATCCCGCTGAGCCGGGATGCGATCCGCCGTACGGATGAGCTGCACGAGATCCAGCAGATTCGACCGGTGCTTGGCTCCAGCGGAGGAGATGACATTCTCCTCGAGCATGATCGAGCCAAGGTCGTCGACGCCCATGTGCAGCGCCAGCTGGCCGACATCCTTGCCGGTCGTCAGCCACGATGCCTGCAAGTGGTTGACGTTGTGGAAGAAGAGCCGGGCGACCGCGATCAGCCGCAGGTACTCCAGCGAGGTGGCCTGAGTGCGGCCCTTGAGGTGATTGTTCTCGGGCTGGTAGGTCCAGGGGATGAAGGCACGGAAGCCGCCGGTGCGATCCTGCACCTCACGAATCATTCGCATATGCTCTATGCGCTCGGCGTTGGTTTCCCCGGTACCCATCATCATGGTCGCGGTTGATTCAATGCCGTGCCCATGCGCGATTTCCATCACCTCGAGCCAGCGGGCGCCCGACTCTTTGAGCGGGGCGATCGCCTTGCGCGGCCGGTCCGGCAGCATCTCCGCGCCCGCTCCGGCGATCGAGTCCAGGCCGGCGGCCTTGATCGCGAGGACGGCGTCCTCAATGGACACTCCGGAAACCTTAGCCATGTGCAGGATCTCCGACGGCCCGATCGAGTGGATGACCAGCTGCGGATAGGCCTTCTTGACCGCGCTGAACATTTCCACGTAGTACTCGACGCCATAGTCGGGATGGTGGCCGCCCTGCAGCATGACCTGGGTCGCCCCGAGCTCGACTGCCTCGCCGCAACGGCGCAGGATCTCCTCCGTGTCGTGGGTCCAGCCTTCGGCGTGCTTGGGCGCGCGATAGAACGCACAGAACTTGCACGCGGTAACACAAACGTTGGTGTAGTTGATGTTTCGGTCGATCAGGTAGGTGACGATGCCTTCCGGGTACCGGTTGCGCCGCACCGTGTCGGCGGCTTCGCCGAGCGCGTGGAAGGGCGCGTCGGTGTAGAGCAGCAGCGCCTCCTCGTCGGAGATGCGCCCGCCGTCGGCGGCTCGCAGCAGAATGTCGTCCAGCTCCCGAGGCACAGTCACGTCCCCGAGCGTAACCGACTCGCCAGCCAGCTTGCCCAGGTGTGCATGGCCCGGTGAGACTCGATGCCCATCCGCAACACCGCGTAGTTCCCGAATTTCGGATGGGCCACGTCATCCATTCCCTCGGCCAGCATGATCGCGGCCTCCTCCTCGAACGAGGCGAGCATCTCCGCTGATTCGGCGGCGATGCGTTCATAAAGGGCCGCCATCTCCCCCAGGTCGGCACTGTTCACCGCGTAGGCCTTGAGGATCGTCTCGCTGCGGGGCTGGATTGCAGGCGGCTGGGGAAGCCACTCGGTCAGGGCGGCCCGGCCCGCGGAGGTCAACGTATAGGTCTTCTTGGCGCGTGGCCCCGGACCGGCGCCCTCGGCTACTGAGACCCAACCCAGTGCGGAGAGGCGAGCCAACTCGGGATAAATCTGGCTGTGCTTGGCCACCCAGAAGTGCCCGATCGGCGCCTTCATCCGCTGCATGAGCTGGTAACCCGTGGCCGGTCCCCGGGTCAGCAAGGACAGCAAGGCGAAACCGAGGGTCGACAACACCACTCCCCACTATGTAACTTCTGACATATGAAGTTAGTCCCAAGCCTACTCATGGTCGCACTGCTGGCTGGGTGCGCAACGACGCCACAGCCGGCGACTACCCCGACCACGAGCCCGAAGGAGACGCTGCCCGCGGAGACCCCGGCACCCGGCAACCACTCACTGGCGTTTCTCAAAACCGACGGCACCAAGCGCGAGTTCCTGCTGCATGCACCGCCTGACTATGCGAGCGGGAAGCGGTACCCGCTGGTGATCGCTCTTCACGGCAGCGGCGGCACCCCCGAGGAAATGGCGAAGATGACCAAGCTGAGCGAGCTGGCCGACGCCAAGGGATTCGTCGTCGTCTACCCCAGGTCTTTCCAGGACGCCGACACGATCGCACAGTTCCTGGATCACGTGACGCCGAAGTGGGGGATCGACCCCAAACGCATACACGCCACCGGATTCTCCGCCGGAGCGGCAACAACCTATGTCATCGCGGAGAAGCTGACCGAGAGATTCGGCTCGGTCGCCCCGGTCAGCGGCAGCGGGGCGGGCGACAAGGTGCTACCCGCACCGATTTCGCTGCTGACCTTCCAGGGCGGGCGAGACCGGCTGGCTCAATCCTTTGCGAGTACCAATTCCAGCTGGGACAAGGCGGCCGGCTGTAAAGACGAAAAGGTCACCACCCTCACCATGGGTGGCGGGCCAACCCATCGTTATGCGTCTACATGCAACGGGGGCACGGAGCACATTGTTTACTCCGTGACGCAGATGGGTCACGAATGGCCGGCCGAAGCCAGCGCACTGATGTGGGATTTCTTCGTCGCCCACCCGCTGCGCTAACGGTCGCAACTCCACAGGACTTGCTGTTTTCGCGCGTCGCATAACAGCAACTCCTGTGGAGTTGCGGCAAGGGGCTTAGGCGTCGTAATCGACGACGAGCTGGTCGCTGGTGGGGCTTGACTGACAGGTCAGGACGTAGCCCGCGGCCAGCTCGTCCGGCTCGAGCGCCCAATTCGCCGCCATCTGGACCGAGCCCTCGACGAGCTTGGCGCGACAGGTCGAGCAGACGCCGCCCTTGCACGCATATGGCAACTCGCCCCGATATCTCAGCGCCGCATCGAGCACCCGCTCGTGCCGTTCCATCGGAAACTCGGTGGAGCGTCCGTCCAGCAGGATCCTGACGTTCACGCTGGCACCGCCCACTTCCGCGACGGCAACCGGCACTTCCTC
The DNA here is from genome assembly GCA_003543035.1 of Micromonosporaceae bacterium. Taxonomy (GTDB): domain Bacteria; phylum Actinomycetota; class Actinomycetes; order Mycobacteriales; family Micromonosporaceae; genus Rhizocola. Next base: position 20,218 of record DPJL01000069.1, read on the forward strand.
GGCGTGGAACAGCTCGACATGAATCTTCGCGGTGCTGCCGGTCAGGGCCTCGCGAGCGGCTTTGACCACGCCCAGCGGTCCGCAGAGGAACCACTCTTCGACGTCTTCCAACCCGAGTGCCTTGACCAGATCGGTTATCCGCTCGGAGTCCAGCCGCCCCGAGAGCAGATCGCTCGGCTGACTTTCCCTTGAAAGAACATGCAACAACTGCAGCCTTTGCGGGTACCGGTCTTTAAGCTCGGCAAGCGCGTCGGCGAACATCACTTCGGCGGCGGAGCGATTGCCGGTGATGACGGAGAAGGTGCTCTCGGGTTCGGTCTGCAACGTTGTTGCCACAAGGGAAAGCACCGGGGTGATCCCGGAGCCGGCGACGATCGCACCGTACCGGCGGGTGCGCTTCGCGTCGATGGCAGTCGTGAAGTGTCCCAATGGTGGCAGCACTTCGAGCACGGTTCCGGGTTGAAGCTCTTGTGCACGAGTGGAGAATGCCCCGCCGGGCACCCGCTTCACCCCGACCGTGAGCACGCCGCGCTCTTTCAGATCGCGCGGAGTCGAGCAGATCGAATAGGAGCGGCGTAGCTCGCCATCGCGAAAAGTGAGGTGCTGACCGGGCTTGAAGTGAAACGCTTCGCGCTTGTCCGACGGCACGTCCAGGCTGATCGCCACTGACACCGGGGTCAGTGGCTCCACATTGGACACCGCCAGCTCGTGGAACTTAGGCCTCATATCGTCTTCACCGCGTTGAAGGGCTCCGCGCAGCCGTGGCACTTCCACAGCGACTGGCACGGCGTGGACGCATAGCGCGAAATCTGCATCACCTTGCTCGAAGCGCACTGCGGGCACGCCGGGTCGTGGGCGCTCGGCGGAGCAATCCCACTCTTAGCCAACGCGGCCCGCCCTGACTCACTGATCATGTCGGTCGACCAGGCCGGGCTGAGCTTGGTGACGACCTCGACGTCGGTGTGGCCCACCTTTGCCAATGCCCGCTCGATGTCGGACTTGATGGCGTCCATTGCCGGGCAGCCCGAGTAGGTCGGGGTGATGGTCACCGTCACGTGACCGTCCTGAGTGGACACACCGCGGAGCACTCCAAGCTCGGCGATAGTGATCACCGGCAGCTCGGGGTCCTTCACCGCCGCCACGACGTCATAGAGTGCGTTCACCATTGCACCCCCGGGTGAGCTCGGTGCAGCGACTGCATCTCGGCCAACAGGTAGCTCAGGTGCTCGGTGTGCCGGCCTTTCCTTCCCCCGTCAGGCTTCCAGCCATCGTCGGGTCGGGTAAGCGTCGCCTCTTTGAGCACCGGATCCACAATGGACAGCCAGCGTTCTCTTATCCCGTCGGTCAACTCATGCGTATACGGCCAAAGCTCGTCGACCGCTTCCTGCATGCGCCGGTGCGAGTGCTCTGTCCCATCGCCCAATCGCGCCAACCACTGCGAAGCGTGGTCGAGGTGATAGGTGGATTCCTTGACCGCCTTGGCTCCTACCCCATCCCCGGCCTCGGCCAGATCGGCGTAGCGCAGCTTTTGCGCGGCCGACAGGAAGAGCAGATAGGCAATGGTCCAGCCGAAGTCGAGGTCTCCCCGCGAGCGCCCAAGCGGCAGCTCCACCATCAGGCAGTTGCGGAAGTCCGCGTCCTCCCGCCGATAGGCGAGCTCATCTTCATCGCCGATCGTCTGCAGCAGAAGGCGGGCCACCCCAAGCTGATCCAGGGCGATGTTCGCCAGGGCCACGTCCTCCTCGAGGGTGGGTGCGCGGGACACCCAGTCGGAAAGTCGTTGCGCCGCAATCAAAGCGTCATCAGCCAACTCGATCGGAGTCATAGGTGCTGCACCCCCTCTGGCAACTCGTAGAAGGTGGGATGCCGGTAGATCTTGTCCGCGGCCGGATCGAAGAACGCGTCCTTCTCGTCCGGACTCGAAGCGGTGATCTCGGATGCGGGGACAACCCAGATCGACACGCCTTCCTGGCGCCGCGTGTAAAGATCGCGGGCATGCCGCAACGCCATCCGCGCGTCAGGCGCGTGCAGGCTGCCCACATGGGTGTGCGACAGCCCACGTCTCGGCCGTACGAACACCTCCCACAACGGCTCACCACTCATGATTTCCCTCTCCCCGCATAGGCTTCGGCCGCTTCGCGGACCCAGGCGCCGTCCTCATGTGCACGCCGACGATGCGTCATCCGTTGCCGGTTACACGGCCCGTCGCCCTTGACGACTCGCATCAGCTCGTCGAAGTCGGGTGAGGTGTAGTCGTAGTGGCCACGTTCCTCATTCCAACTCAGCTCGGGATCGGGCAACTTGAGCCCGAGTATCTCCGCCTGGGGGACGCACATGTCCACAAAGCGTTGCCGCAATTCATCATTGGAGAACCGTTTGATCTTCCAAGCCATGGATTGCGCCGAATGCGTGGACTCGGCATCGGGCGGCCCGAACATGGCCAATGACGGGTACCACCACCGGTCGACCGCATCCTGTGCCATTGCCCGTTGTTCCGCAGATCCTTGCGCCAGAACGTAAAGCGACTGGTAGCCCTGGCGTTGATGGAAGGACTCCTCTTTGCACACCCGGATCATCGCTCGCGCGTATGGCCCGTAAGAGCAACGGCACAGCGGGACCTGGTTCACGATGGCCGCGCCGTCCACCAACCAGCCGATTGCCCCCATGTCCGCCCAGGTCAGGGTGGGATAATTGAAGATCGAGCTGTATTTCTGCCGCCCTGAGAGCAAGGCGTCCGTCAGCTCATCCCGAGCAACGCCAAGGGTTTCGGCGGCGGCATACAGGTAGAGACCATGGCCCGCCTCGTCTTGCACCTTCGCCAGCAGGATCGCCTTCCGGCGCAGAGAGGGCGCCCGAGTGATCCAGTTCCCTTCTGGCTGCATCCCGATGATCTCCGAATGGGCGTGCTGGGCGATTTGTCGGACCAGGCCCTTCCGGTAATCCTCCGGCATGACATCCCTGGGCTCGATCTTCTGGTCCGCGGCGACAATCGCCTCGAACGACGCCGTGCCCTCAAGGTTTCGGGTCGCGGCCGCGCGAAGGGCGGCCTCAGCCTCCTCAACCTCGCCGAGCAGGCCATCCGCTCCGACTACCTGGGGGTCATCCATGTAGCCAGTGTTACAGAAGTCGACCGATCGGGGCAACGAGTGTCACATCAGGTGGCACGCGCGCCGGGAGACGTCGATCACGCCGACAAATTCCACACGGGCCGCTACCAGGATTTTCTTCTACAGTCGATATCAACCGGCTCGACCCCTACTCGATCGGAGCCTCCCCTCGTGGCTCGACGCACCCCGGTAACCATTGCTGTCGTCGCGGCACTCGCCGTGGCGCTCGGCCTGCTGGTGCCCAGGGCGGTCGCGTCGCAGCGCGCACAACGAGACATGATCGCCACTTGGATCGCACCCGGGCCCCCCGAGCTGGGGTTCGGTTCGGCGGGTCAAGCGGGGGTCGCAGCCGTTTCGGTGAACTTCGCCGGCGACTTCCTCGGTTGGGCCATGCTCGACCGCACCACCGGCAACGCCGTGGGCCACAACCTCGAGCAGACGAGCAGCACCGAGTCGATGATCAAGGCTTGGCTGGTGGCCGACTTCCTGCGCCGCGCGGCCGAGAACCAAGTCACACCAACTCCGGACGAGCTCGACAAGGCCCGCGAAGCGATCAAGTGGTCCGACGACAATGCGGCGGAGGATCTGTACGTCGCGAACGGTGGCAATCAATCCGTGCAGCGGATGATTTCGACGTGTGCGATGACCGACACCACTGTCTATGACAACTGGTGGAGCCGGACGCAGATGTCTCCGCTGGATGCGGTTCGCCTTGGCGAATGCTTGATGAACGGCAAGGCCGCCGGTCCAGTCTGGACGCAGTGGTTGCTCGGCGAGATGCGAGCGGTCGCCGGCGGGACTGCTCCCACCGAGCAGCAGGAGACTCGAGGCGGCGGGCGCTGGGGGATCATCGACGGCGTACCCGCGAGCGAGGTGGACAGCGTTGCGATCAAGAACGGCTGGACCGCCTACGGCTCCGACAACAACTGGCACCTCAACTGCCTCGCCGTGAGCGACAACTGGGCCATGTCGGTGATGATGCGGTACCCGAGCGAAAAGGGTCTGGACTACGGCGCGGAGATCTGCGCGACCGTCGCGCGGCAGTTGCTAGCTTGATCCGGTGTGGACCTCCTGGGCCGTGCTCGACCTCCGGTCGCCTTCCATGCCGCAAGTCCACAGGAGTTGCGGTTCTCCGGCCTCCGATAACAGCAACTCCTGTGGAGTTGCGCCGGAGGGGGCGGCGGGTCGGCTGATCTGTTCAGCCAACGCCGCTGAGCCGACAATGACGGCGTCGGTGGTGAAGGCCTGGCTCGTCGCCGATCATCTGCGGATCCACGGCTGGGATGAGCGGCTGAGCCCGATAATCCGGGACAGCGCAAACGAAGAGGCCTGGGACATCTACGCCGCGCTTGGGCGCGAGCAGTCCATCGAGCGCATGATTTCGCTTTGTGGGCTAACCGATTCGATGCCCGGCGAGGACCTCAGCATGACTCTGATGTCCGCGCGGGACACCGTCCGGCTCGGGCAATGTCTCGCCGATGGGCGAGCTGCCGGAAATGAGTGGACCCCTTGGCTGCTGGACGAAATGCGTGCCGTGCGTGGGATGGGTGACTTCGGTATCCGGCATGCCTTCGAATCGCCCGCTCGCGAACGGATCGCGATCAAAAACGGCTGGGAGAAGCGTGCCGCCCTCGGTGAATGGAATGTAAATTGTCTGGCCCTCCACGAGGGCTGGATCATGGCTGTACTCACGCGTTATCCCAGCTCGCTGCCGCTTGCTCATGGAGTCGACATCTGCAAACGTCTTGCTGGCGAGATAGTCTGCTAGCACAACGCCCCCACCCCCGGAGCTTTCACACGATGCCATCGCCTCTCAACCGTCGGCGTGCCCTCATTGCGGGCGGCGCCGGGTTGGTGGCGCTCGCCAGCGGTGGGATTCCCGTTCTCCTCAGCCGGACCCGGGCGCAGACCGAGGGACTATGGGTGGCGCCCAAGCAGCGGGAGCCCGAGTCGAGCCCTTCTCCGACTCCCGAGCCGACACCGGAAATGCTCGCCTTCGACCTGACCAAGGTCGATGCCACCAAGCTGGTGAACGTGACGACGACGGCCTGGCACAGCTGGGCGCTGATGGATCGGGGCAGCGGAGCGATCATCGGCTCGGCCAACTTCAACCAGACCAACCGGGCCTGCTCGATGATCAAAACTTGGATCGCGGCCGACTACTTGAGCCAGGCCAAATCGCCGACCAAGACCCGGCAGGATCAGATCACCATCATGATCCGGGACAGTGACAGCATCACCGCCGACGAAATCATGGATGAGCTCGGCCGGCTGAAGTCCCTCAATCGCTTGAAGGCGGCGTGCAAGACCACCGATTTCGTGCCGAGTAACTCGTGGAGCAAACAGGTGATCTCGGCTCGGGATGCCTGCCGAATGGGCGACACCATCGCCGCAGGGCGCGTAGCCAATCCACAGTGGACAGAGTGGCTGCTCGGTCTGATGCGCAACGTGCGCCGCGGCACGTGGGGGATCAGGGAAGCTTTCCCGGCCGACGTGCAGGCGACCATGGCCATCAAGAACGGCTGGGACAGCACGGCGGCGACGGCTACCTATCACGCCAATTGCCTGGCGGTCACCGAGCGTTGGGCTATGTCGGTGCTGACCCGGTACCCGACAAAAGTTCAAAACAGTGAGTCACTCGGTGCTGAAGTGACGGAAGACATTGCCGCGCAGCTGTTAAAGAGCAGCGAACTCCGGCCCCTGCTCGGCTAGCGCCGGAGCGGCACCCGCTCGCGCCGCGCGGCGGGCAAACTCACGCAAGCCGTCAACCTGACGTTTGCCCAGTGAAAAGTCCAGCACGCGGAAGTAGGACGCCAGCGTGCCCGGGTCGAAAGGCTCCCACCTCGCAGCTGCGGCGGCTACCTCATCGAGCTCGGCCAGGCAGAGATCGCGCGATCGCAGGAAGGCCTGATGGACGTCCTTGACCAGGCCGGGATGTGCCGCCGCAAACTCGCGACGGACAGCCCAAACGGCGAAGACCATCGGCAGGCCGGTCCATTCGCGCCAGGCCTGCCCTAGATCGGTGACGAAGAGCCCACGCTTCGGTGCGTCAAAGAGCGCACGCAGCGCGACATCTCCGATCAGCACCGCAGCGTCGGCCTCAAGCAGCATCTCGGTCAGGTCGGGCGGGCAGCTGTAGAAGTCCGGCTGCACGCCGTAGCGCTCTTGCATAACGAGCTGGGCAAGCAGCACACCGGTGCGAGAAGTGCTGCCGAGAGCCACCTTTGCGCCATCGAGCTCATCCAATGGCTTGGTCGAGACGA
>DPJL01000269.1:0-636 GCA_003543035.1 Micromonosporaceae bacterium
GCCGACCGTTTGACCCGCACGAGCATCCGTTCCTGGTCGGCCCCGACCGGCAGGGGCCCGAGCAGCTCGGCCTCGGCCGGGATGCCCGCCTCCTCGATCAGCTCGTTGACAGCCGCCGCCGCGCCGGTGAGCGAGGCGATCTGGGAAACCGGAGGGAAGCCGAGCTCTCGCCGCTCGGAGAGCTCTCTTTCGGCCAGCCAGCCCGGATCCCAGCGGATGAGCGCCTGCACCTGGGTCAGCGAGCCGTCCGCCACCACGACCACACGGCCGCCACGGGAAGCCGGTCTTGCGAGTGCGGCCGCCTGGAACCAGCGCCGGGCAGCCTCCTCGCCGGCCCGCAGGTCAACCCTGGTCAGCAGGGCCCACGCGTCGAGCAATAGAACGGCACCGTAGCCGTCGTCGGCTACCGGCTCGGCTCCCGGCGTGGCCAGCACCAGAGCCGGGCCGGCGGGCACCTGGTCGAGCACCTTTTCCCCACCGGAGGTCCAAACAGGAACGTCGGGCAGCGCCCGGCCCAGCTCCTCAGCTGTTCGCCGCACCCCGGTGATCGCGGCACGCAGCCTCCTGCCACCACAAGCGGGGCAGACAAAGCCGGCCGCCGGGCGAGCACACCATCGGCAGCTGGCCACCGCGCCG
>DPJL01000269.1:909-5565 GCA_003543035.1 Micromonosporaceae bacterium
CGGCAGCTGGCCACCGCGCCGGCCGAGCCCAGGGTCAGTGGCCCCGAGCAGTGCGGGCAGCGGGCACGCTCGCGACAGTCCTGACAGGACACTGCCGGAACATAGCCCTGACGCGGCACCTGAACCAGCACCGGCGCTCCGGCGCGGAGCGCATCGCGCGCCGCGTTCCACGCGATGCTGGGCAGTCTTGCCGAAGCGGCGGCAGGGTCTCTGGCCAACTGCTTGTCATCGGCCGGTTGCACCTCGGGCGCGGCGAGCCGGATCGTGTCTCGAGCGGCAACGACCTCCTTCGCCCAGCCGGTCGCGAGCAGTTGCTGTGCCTCAGCCGTGCGGGCATAGCCGCCCACAAGCACTGCGGCATCAGCAGTCTGAGCCCTCGTCAGCAACACCTGCCGAGCGTGCGGATAGGGAGCGCGCGGCTCGGCGTGCACATCGTCGCCGTCATCCCAGATCGCCGCCAGACCGAGCTCGCCCACCGGGGCAAAGGCTGCCGCCCGCGTGCCGATCACAGCGCGAACCTCACCGCGGCTCGCCTGCAGGAACCGCCGATAACGCTCCGCCGGACCGAGCGCAGCCGAAAGAGCCACATGTCGTCCTTCTCCGACGACCGCGGTCAGCGCGGCATCCAGCCTGGCCAGATCGCGCGCGTCGGCCACCACAGCCACGACGCCGCGTCCACTGTGGAGGGTCGCCGCGATCGCCTCAGCCAACCGCGCCGGCCAATCCTCGCCTGGCAACGCCGACCACACCGCTCGTGGATTGCGGCCTTCCCCAAGAGCCTTCAAAAGAGCAGTTCCAGCCGGGTACCTGGCCCAGCCCGCCGAATCCGGCATACCCAGGCTTGATTCGTCTGCTTTGGACGGTCGCTTTTCCTTTTCCACCGCGGCCTGGCGAGGCGGGACGGCGAGGCGCAACACATCGGCGAGACTGCCGGCATAGCGATCGGCGATCTGCCGGGCGAGCTGAGCTATCTCGGGCCGCAGCACCGGCTCGGGCGAGACCACCTTCTCCAGCCAGGCCAGCTTGCCCTGATGGTCTGACGCCTCGACCCGCTCGAGCAGCCAGCCGTCCATGAGCTGGCCGCTGAAGCGCACCTTCACCCGCGCTCCAGGCTGAGCCACATCATCCAGCTCGGACGGCACCGAGTAGTCAAAGGCTCGGTCGAGGTGCGGCAGCGGCACGTCGACGCAAACGCGAGCGACCGGCACCCTTTCAGCAGGTTGCCGGTCGCTGCGCGTCGCTTTACTCACAGCTCAATTGTTCTATCGCGGTAAGACAAGACGCCTCCAGCTTTCCGCTGCCAAGGCGGAAGGCCGGGCCGTGGCCGCTTTTGGCCACAACCGGCCGACAACGCAGGCAGCGGGAAGCTGGTGGCGTCGCCACCCCTCAGCTGGCCGCGGCTTTAAGATCGGCTACCCGGTCGGTGCGCTCCCAGGTCAGGTCCGGCAGCTCACGGCCGAAGTGGCCGTAGGCGGCGGTCTGCTGGTAGATCGGGCGCAGCAGCTCGAGGTCACGGATGATGGCGGCCGGGCGCAGGTCGAAGACCTCGCCGATCGCCTTCTCGATGCGCTCCACCGGGACCACCTCGGTGCCGAAGGTCTCCACGAACAGGCTCACCGGGTGTGCCTTGCCGATGGCGTAGGCCACCTGCACCTCGCAGCGCTCGGCCAGGCCGGCGGCAACGACGTTCTTGGCCACCCAGCGCATGGCATAGGCCGCGGAACGGTCCACCTTGGACGGGTCCTTGCCGGAGAACGCGCCACCACCGTGGCGGGCATAGCCGCCGTAGGTGTCAACGATGATCTTGCGGCCGGTCAGGCCAGCATCGCCCATCGGGCCACCGATCTCGAACCGGCCGGTCGGGTTCACCAGCAGCCGGTAGCCCTCGGTGTCCAGGCCCAGGGCCTCGAGCTCGGGCGCGATAACGTGCTCACGCACGTCGGGGGTGAGCAGCGACTCAAGCGAGATGTCGGGTGCGTGCTGCGAGGACACCACAACGGTGTGCAGCCGCACCGGCTTGAGGCCGTCGTATTCGATGGTGACCTGGGTCTTGCCGTCTGGACGCAGGTAAGGAACCACGCCATCCTTGCGAACGGCGGTCAACCGGCGCGCCAGGCGGTGCGCGAGCGCGATCGGGAGCGGCATCAGCTCGGGGGTCTCGCTGCAGGCGAAGCCGAACATCATGCCCTGGTCGCCGGCGCCCTGGGAATCAAGCGCATCGCCGACAGCGTCATCGCTACCGGACCGCTGCTCGATGGCGTGGTCCACGCCCTGGGCGATGTCAGGGGACTGCGAGCCGATGGACACGCTCACGCCACAGGAGGCGCCGTCGAAGCCCTTCTTCGACGAGTCGTAGCCGATGCCGAGAATCGTCTCGCGCACGATGCTGGCGATGTCGGCGTAAGCCTGGGTCGTGACCTCGCCGGCTACGTGCACCTGACCGGTGGTGATAAGGGTCTCGACCGCGACGCGGCTCCGTGGGTCCTGGGCCAGAAGCGCGTCCAGGATGCCATCGCTGATCTGGTCAGCGATCTTGTCGGGGTGACCCTCGGTCACCGACTCCGAGGTGAACAAGCGACGTGCCACACGGATCTCCTAAGTTGGCTTATGGATGCTGCCTGGAAGTCTAGCGATGTGCGAGTACCGACCCGAATAGGCGGGTCGGGTCGTTGACAAACTCGGGACGGGCATCACAAAAGTGAAACAACCCGATCCCACACAGCGTGAGCAATCGCATCCTTACTCTGCCGCGAAAGTGCTGTTTCGGTGCCGTCAGCGCTGACGATGGTGACCTCGTTGCCGTCCGAGCCGAACACGTGGCCTGTCCCTACGTCATTGATCACGATGAGATCGGCGTGCTTGCGGGCGAGCTTCTCGCGGCCGTTTACCAGGGCATTCTGCGTCTCGGCGGCGAAGGCCACAAGCACTTGACCGGTGCGCTTGGTCGCACCGATTTCAGCAGCTATGTCCGGGTTGGTGGCGAGCTCGATGGTCGGCGCTGTCCCATCAGCTCGCTTCTTGATCTTCTGGTCGGCGACCGTCAGCGGGCGGAAGTCGGCCGGCGCGGCCGCCATCACCACGGCATCGGCGTCCTTCGATGCGGTCAGGGTGGCGTCGCGCAGCTGCGCGGTCGTCTCGACCTGTACCAGGTCAACCCCCGCCGGAACCGGCAACTCGACATTCGTGGAGATCAGCACGACCTGAGCGCCACGGGCGACCGCCGCCCGGGCCAGGGCGTAGCCCTGCTTGCCCGACGAGCGATTACCGAGGAACCGCACCGGATCCAAGGGTTCACGGGTGCCGCCGGCGGTGACCACGACCTTGCGGCCGATCATGTCCTGGCGAACGCCGCCGAGCACCTGTTGAGCGATCTCGAACAGTGCCAACGGATCCGGTAGCCGGCCCTTCCCCGAGTCGACTCCGGTGAGGCGGCCGACCGCGGGCTCGATGACGAGGGCGCCGCGACGTCGAAGAGTGGCCACATTTTCAACGGTGGCAGGGTGTTCCCACATCTCGGTGTGCATCGCGGGAGCGAAGACCACCGGACATCGAGCCGCCAGCAACGTGCTGGTGAGCAGGTCGTCGGCCTGGCCGTGGGCAGCCTTCGCCAATAGGTCGGCCGTAGCCGGTACCACAAAAATAAGATCTGCGGTCTGCCCAAGCCGGACATGTTCCACGTCCGGAACGTTGGCCCACACCGAGGTGGCCACGGGCTGGCCGGAGAGCGCCTCCCACGTGGCCGCACCGACGAAGTGCAATGCGGCCTCGGTGGGAATCACGCGCACCCGATGCCCTGATTCGATCAGCAGACGAAGCAGCTCGCACGCCTTGTAGGCCGCGATGCCGCCACTGACCCCCAGGACAACGTTGGTGCGCTGCCCGTCAGGCATGGCTTTGGTCAGCCCTCGGCGATCGGCTCGGCAGTGAGCAGGCCGCCGTTGATCTCGCGCATCGCGATGGAGAGGGCCTTTTCCTGCGGGGTGGTCTCGACCAGTGGGCCCACATACTCGAGCAGGCCCTCGCCCAGCTGGCTGTAGTAGGCGTTGATCTGCCGTGCGCGCTTGGCCGCGAAGATCACCAGCGCGTACTTCGACGAGGTCTTCTCGAGCAACTCGTCGATCGGCGGGTTGGTGATGCCTTCGGGGTTGGCGACAGTTCCAGCCACTTTCACAATCCTTAAATTCGGGATGCCAGGATGGGCGAACCGAGCAATCCTACCAACTCGTCTGCGGCACGCTCGAGGAAGTCGTTCACGACGGTCACATCGAATTCCTTCTCCGCGGCCAGCTCCTCGTCCGCGTGCAGCAGGCGGCGGCGCAAAGTGTCCGGATCTTCGGTGCCCCGGCCGGTCAGCCGCCGGTGCAACTCCTCCCGGCTGGGCGGCGCGAGGAACACCAATTGCGCTTCGGGCATTGCCTCGCGAACCTGCCGGGCGCCCTGCAGATCGATCTTCAGCAGGACCGGGATGCCGGCGGCGAGCCGAGCCTCGACCGGCGCACGTGGTGTGCCATAAAGGTTTCCGGCGAAATCGGCCCACTCGAGCAGCTGCCCGCCGTCGACGAGACGCTCGAATTCCTTGCGGGTGGCGAAGCGATAGTGCTCGCCTTCAACTTCGTAGTCGCGCTTGCGCCGGGTCGTCACTGACACCGACAGCCA
>DPJL01000269.1:5812-11919 GCA_003543035.1 Micromonosporaceae bacterium
GGCGTGATCCATGCTCAATTCTTACCCGATCCAAAAGTCGAGCTGACGAGGGGTCATGCACTTTTAACGAAAACTCGCCACGACGGCAGCGCCGTCATGGCGAGTTTTCGGTTGGGATGGTTCAGCCGGCGAATTCGGCCAAGAGGGCCTTGCGCTGCTGGTCACCGAGGCCACGCAGACGACGGGAGTCAGCGATCTTCAGCTTCTCCATGATCTGCGTCGCACGGATCTTGCCGATGCCCGGGAGGGCCTGCAGCACGGCCGAGACCTTGAGCTTGCCGACAACATCGTCCTTCTCGGCACGGTCCAGAACCTTGGCCAGGGTGGTCTTCCCCTGCTTGAGCTGCTCCTTGAGCTCGGCGCGAGCCTTGCGGACCTCCGCGGCCTTCTCAAGCGCGGCGGCGCGCTGCTCAGGGGTCAGTGTCGGGAGCGGCACCAGTTCTCCTCAGTCCTACGGTCTAGCCAGCGGGTTCGCTGGCCAAGCCGGAAACCTAGCGGTCAACGACGGTTTCGGCAACGCCATCCGACTCCTCCCACCGAGGGTTACAAAGTGAGCTAGGTCACTTAGGCGAACCTAAAACGATCATCAGTTCATCGAGTCTCTTCGATGCGGCTGCCCGCAGCAAGTCGACATCGGGACCCGCCCCCAGCACCTCACGGGAGTAGGAGGGGACGACCGCGGAGAGGTTTCCGGCGAAGATTCGGGCAAGATCCGCAGCCGTTCCGCCCTGCGTGCCCATGCCGGGAACCAGGATGGGTCCACCCACCTGGGAGAGGTCATGACCGGTCTCGCCGATGGTCGCCCCGACCACCACACCGAAGCTGCCAAGACCCGTCGCACCCTTGTTGAGCAGGGAAATCTCGTCCAGCACGGTTTGCGCGACGGTCCGCCCGTCAGGCAGCCGGGCATGCTGCACCGACGGACCCTCCGGATTGGACGTAAGGGCCAGAACGAAGACTCCCCCTTTGTACCGGCGTGCGGCATCGAAGAGCGGAGCCAGCGAGCCGACGCCAAGGAACGGGCTCGCCGTGATCGCATCGGCATACATAGGCATCGATGGGTTCAAATATGCGTCGGCGTAGGCCGCGACGGTCGATCCAATATCGCCACGCTTGGCATCCAGGATCACGACCGCTCCGGCCTCCCGTAACTGTCGGATAGTTGACTCGAGAATTTGGGCGCCGCGCGCGCCGAATCGCTCGAAAAATGCGGATTGCGGCTTGAACACCGCCACCCGATCGGCGAGGGCGTCTACGACGATCTGACTGAACGCGGCGACCCCCGTGGCGTCATCCGGCAGGTCCCAGGCAGCCAACAACTCCGCATGCGGATCGATGCCGACGCATAGCGGCCCGCGATCGTCCATAGCCGACCGAAGCCGGACGCCGAAACTGTCCATCAGACGCTCCCCACCATCGCTTTGGTAATCAAGGCAACTTCCTCATCAGTGCATATGTAGGGCGGCATGGCGTAAATCAGGTCGCGGAAGGGCCGCAACCACACACCATGTGCGAGGGCCGCAGAGGTGACCTTCGCCACGTCCACTTCGCGATCGAGCTGGATCACCCCGATCGCGCCCAGCACTCGAACGTCCTTTACGCCGACTTTGTCCACTGCAGACGCCAGACCCGTGGTCAGGCCCGCTGCAATCCGAGCGACCTCGGCCCGCCAGTCGCGGCTGAGCAGGAGGTCGATTGAGGCGCTCGCCACAGCGCAGGCCAGCGGATTGCCCATGAACGTCGGGCCATGTGCGAGCACCGGCACCTCACCTTGGGAGATGCCATCGGCCACCTCGGAGGTGCAAAGAGCTGCTGCAAGCGTCAGATAACCGCCGGTCAGCGCCTTGCCGACGCACATCACGTCGGGAGTGACACCCGCATGGTCCGCGGCGAAGAGCTCGCCGGTGCGCCCGAAACCGGTCGCGATTTCATCAAAAATCAGCATCACTTGGTACCGGTCACAAAGCTCCCGCAATACGCGCAGGTAGCCCGGATCATGGAAGCGCATCCCACCCGCCCCCTGCACGACAGGCTCGACGATCACGGCAGCCAGCTCGTCATGGTGCAGGACGAACGCTTCCTCCAGCTCGTCCACATAGGAGTCCTGGTAGGTGGACGGAGGTGGGCCGACGAAGAGTTGGCGCGGCAGCACCTCACCCCAGAGCGAATGCATGCCACCTTCCGGGTCGCACACGCTCATCGGGTGGAAGGTGTCCCCGTGGTACCCGCCGCGCCACGTCGCCAGGCGACTCTTGCCCGGACGACCGCGTGAACGCCAGTACTGCAGGCACATCTTGATCGCGACCTCGACGCTGACCGAGCCCGAGTCGGCGAGGAACACGTGCTCCAACCCGGCGGGCGTGATGTCGACCAGGGTCTTCGCGAGTTTGACGGCCGGCTCGTGGGTGAGGCCGCCGAACATCACGTGGCTCATCTTCGCCAGCTGTTGGTGCGCTGCGGCATCGAGCTCGGGAACCCGGTACCCGTGAATGGCTGACCACCAGCTCGACATGCCGTCTACGAGTTCGCGTCCGTCGTCGAGCTTGAGCCGGACTCCGCTCGCGCTCTCGACCACGAGCGGGGTCATCCGGCCCGGCATCGGGCCATAGGGATGCCAGACGTGCGCCCGGTCGAGGTCAAGCAGATTCACGCGCGCACCTCCGCACCAGGGCTGGGCCGTGATAGATGAAACCGGTGTAGAGCTGGATCAGACTCGCTCCGGCGTCGAACATTTTCGCCGCGTCGTCGGCGCTCATGATGCCGCCGACACCGATGATCGGAAGCCCGGATTCGCGGTGGATGAACGAGACCACCTCGCGTGCCCGCTCGCGAAGCGGAGCCCCCGACATGCCGCCGGTCGGTCCACTGTGGTTGATCGTGGTGTTGGTGGCGATGATCCCCTTCACGCCGTTGGCGTCGCACACCTCCAGCGCCTCCGCGATCGCCTGCTCACTCAGATCGGGTGCGAGTTTCACCAGCACGGGCACGTCGCCCTTGAGCGCGGCGAGGATCGCGTCCAGGTGCGACCGATCCTGCAACTCCCGCAGACCGGGCGTATTCGGCGAGGAGACGTTGATCGCGATGTAGTCGGCGTACTGCGCGAGCGCATCGTAGGAAGCGCGGTAGTCGGCCACCGCATCCTCGAGCGCTGTCACCTTGGACTTGCCGAGCGAAATGCCAAGGGGCACTTGACGTTTGAAGCTCGCCAGCCTGTCGGCCAGGGCGGCCGCGCCGAGGTTGTTGAAGCCCATCCGGTTGATCACGGCTTCCCGCTCGGGCAGACGGAACAGGCGCGGGCGCTCGTTGCCCGGCTGGGCGTGCGCGGTGACCGTTCCCACCTCGACGAAGCCGAACCCGAGCGCGGGCCAGGCGTCGAGCGCGACCCCGTTCTTGTCCATCCCCGCGGCGAGTCCGACCGGGTTCGGAAAGTCGACTCCGAACACGCTGACCGGCATGCTCACGGCGTATCGCTTGTGCAGCACGGCCCTGGCAGGCTTTGTTAGGCGAGACAGGCGCTGCAGCGTCCACTCGTGCGCCTCTTCCGCGTCGCCATCGCCGACGCGAAATAACCAGGGCCGCACCACTCGCTCAAAGAGCATCCGTCACCCCCTGATCGCCGTGATCAGGGAGTTCTGTGGGCGTGTCGTCGGCGCGTCGCGCCCGAAACTCCCTGATCACCGTGATCATGCGGCAGGCTCCGCAGTGGTGGGAGCGGCGATCGTCGGGCGGGCGGTGAGTTCGGGGCGGATGGCGGCGTGGAGTTGTTGCAGCGGGCGAACCGTCATGTCGCCGCGGATCAGCGCCTCGATCCCCATCACCGCCGCAGCGGCGCCGGGAACCGTGGTGCAGCAAGGGATATCGGCCGTGACCGCCGCGCTGCGGATCTCGTAACCGTCCGAACGCGCGGCCGCTCCCGACCCTTGCGGCGTGTTGATGACCATCTGCACGTAGCCGTCGCGGATCAGGGTCACGGCATCGCGCCCCTGCAACGGGTCCTCGTAGTGCTTGCCGACGATCTCGCACGGAATGCCATGCCGCCGAAGCACTTCACCGGTCCCCTGGGTGGCCACGATCTCGAAACCGAGGTCGGCCAGCCGCTTGATCGGGAAGATCATCCCGCGCTTGTCCCGGTTGGCCACCGTGACGAGAATCTTTCCGCTCGTGGGCAGGGATCCGTACGCCGCCGACTGCGACTTGGCGAAGGCATAACCGAAGTTGGTGTCGATGCCCATCACCTCGCCGGTCGACTTCATCTCCGGCGACAGCAACGTGTCCACGCCCCGCCCGGACGGCGTGCGGAACCGCTTGAACGGCAGCACAGCTTCCTTGACCGCGACCGGAGCGCCCTCCGGCATGACTCCCCCGTCCCCGTCGGCGACCAGCATCCCCTCCGCCCGGAGGTCGGCAATCGTGGCGCCCAAAGCGATCCGAGCCGCGGCCTTGGCGAGTGGGACAGCCGTTGCCTTGGAGACAAAAGGCACCGTCCGCGAGGCACGCGGGTTGGCTTCGAGTACGTAGAGCGCGTCATCCTTGAGGGCGTACTGAACGTTCAGTAACCCTTGCACGCCAACACCTCTCGCGATTGCTTCGGTGTAGGTGCGTACGACGGCGAGGTGGGCTGAGCCGAGTGTGATGGGAGGCAGGGCACAGGCCGAGTCGCCGCTGTGGATGCCCGCCTCTTCGATGTGCTCCATCACGCCACCGAGGTAGACCACGCCGTCGGCGTCGCAGAGCGCGTCGACATCGATCTCGATCGCGTCATCGAGGAACCGGTCCACCAGCACCGGGTGCTCCGGTGAGATGTCGGTGGCCCGGCCGATGTAATCACGCAACGTCGCGTCGTCGTAGACGATCTCCATGCCCCGGCCACCGAGCACATAGGACGGTCGGACGAGTACGGGGTACCCAACCTCATCGGCGATTTTCTTGGCGTCGTCATAGGAGGTTGCCGTTCCGTGAGCCGGAGCGCGCAGCCCGGCCTGGGCGAGCACTCGGCCGAAGGCGCCCCGATCCTCCGCGAGGTGGATCGATTCCGGGCTCGTACCAACGATCGGCAGCCCCGCATTCTTCAGCCGCTGGGCCAACCCGAGTGGAGTCTGCCCGCCCAGCTGAACGATGACTCCCACCACGCCCGGCCCGCCCGCTGCCACGCCCGACGAGTGCTCAGCGTGGTACACCTCAAGCACATCTTCGAAAGTCAACGGCTCGAAGTAGAGCCGGTCGGCGGTGTCATAGTCGGTCGACACGGTCTCCGGATTGCAGTTCACCATCACGGTTTCGTAGCCCGCCTCGCGCAAAGCCATCACGGCATGCACGCACGAGTAGTCGAATTCGATGCCTTGCCCGATCCGGTTCGGCCCCGACCCGAGGATGATGACCTTCGGCCGGTCCGACGGCGCGACTTCGGTTTCCTCATCGTAGGTCGAGTAGTGATACGGCGTCGCGGCGGAGAACTCGGCGGCGCACGTGTCTACGGTCTTGTAGACCGGGCGGACACCGAGGCGGTGCCGCAGACTCCGCACGCCATCTTCCCCGGCGAATTCGGGGCGCAGCGCGGCCAGCTGCCGGTCGGACAGACCAGCCCGCTTTGCCTTACGCAGCAACGGTTTGTCGAGCACTGGCGCGTCCACTATCTCCTGCCGCAGCGCGACCAACTGTGCGATCTGGTCCACGAACCACGGATCGATGCCGGACGCCGCAGACACTTCCGCCACCGACTGTCCATTTCGGAGCGCGACCTCGACCGTATAGAGCCTGCCATCGTGCGGAACATTCAGTTCCCCTTCCGAGGGACCAGTCCAGAATCCGGCCAGCTTGGTCTCCATCGACCGCATGGCCTTGTTCAAGGCTTCGGAGAAGTTGCGGCCCAGGCTCATTGCCTCACCGACTGATTTCATCGTGGTGGTGAGCTCGGTGTCGGCGCCGGGGAACTTTTCGAACGCGAAACGCGGGATCTTCACGACCACGTAGTCGAGCGCCGGCTCAAACGCCGCAGGCGTCTTGAGCGTGATGTCGTTGGGAATCTCATCGAGCGTGTACCCGATAGCCAGCTTCGCGGCGATCTTCGCGATCGGGAAACCCGTTGCCTTGCTTGCCAACGCGCTCGA
>DPJL01000269.1:12272-13110 GCA_003543035.1 Micromonosporaceae bacterium
TTCATCTCGATGACGACCAGCCGCCCGGTCGACGGATGAACGGCGAACTGAATGTTGCAGCCACCGGTGTCGACGCCAACCTCGCGCAGCACAGCGATGCCAAGGTCCCGCATCGCCTGATATTCACGGTCGGTCAGGGTCATCGCCGGAGCCACGGTCACCGAGTCCCCGGTGTGCACGCCCATCGGGTCGATGTTCTCGATCGAGCAGATCACCACGACGTTGTCATGCTTGTCGCGCATCAGCTCGAGCTCGAATTCCTTCCAGCCCAACACACTTTCCTCAATGAGGACTTCAGTTGTCGGCGACGCGGAAAGCCCCGCACCTGCGATCAACTCCAACTGTTCGGTGGTGTGTGCCATGCCGGAACCCAAGCCGCCCATGGTGAAACTCGGCCGGATAACCACCGGCAATCCGAGTTCTTCGACCGCCTCGTGAACTTCCTTCATCGAGCGACACACCCGCGACCGAGGCGTCTCCCCGCCTGCTTTGGCCACGATTTCCTTGAACAGCTGGCGATCCTCGCCCCGATGGATCGCATCGATATTGGCGCCGATAAGTTCCACACCATACTTTTCGAGTACCCCGGAAGCGTGCAACGCGACAGCGGTGTTGAGCGCGGTCTGCCCACCCAGGGTTGGCAAGAGCGCGTCCGGCCGCTCGGCCGCGATCACCTTCTCCACGTACTCGGGCGTGATCGGCTCGATATAGGTGGCGTCAGCGAACTCCGGGTCGGTCATGATGGTCGCCGGGTTCGAGTTCACCAGCGACACCCGCAAACCTTCGCTGCGCAGCACACGGCAAGCCTGGGTGCCCGAGTAGTCGAACTCGCACGCCT
>DPJL01000090.1 GCA_003543035.1 Micromonosporaceae bacterium
GGCGTTGCTTCAGGATGGCCACCGCTTGCACACCGTCCATCTCCGGCATGCGCACGTCCATCAGCACCACGTCGGGCGTGACCGCGAGGGCCTTGTCTACCGCGTCGCGGCCATCGCACGCCGTGCCCACCACCTCGATGCCATCCTGGATGCTCAGCAGGGAGGCGATGCCCTCGCGGATCAGTTGCTGGTCGTCTACGACCAGGACCCGCACCGGCTCCGCGGTCATGTAGTGCTCTGCTGCCTTGGCACAACCACCATCAGCCGAGTACCGGATGAGCCTCCACTGTGGACGGTAAGGTTCCCGCCGACCAACTGAACCCTTTCGCGAATGCCCTTCAGCCCGAAGCCTTCCCGTTCCGGGGGGAAGCCGATTCCGTTGTCGGAAACGGTCAACCGAGCCTCGGCATCGCCAAGCCGCGCGGATACCCCGATCTCCGTCGCACCAGCGTGGCGGCGGGCATTCGTGATTCCCTCTTGCGCGGCACGGTAAAGCGCCATGAGCACCGGCTCGCCGTAACGGCTTTCGTCGCCGGTGACCTCAATCGGAATACTGCCGTTGACGAGCTCGCTGAGCGCGGCCGAGAGGTGGAACGGCTCCGGGTCGGAGCGCAGCGTTCGCACCGACTTCCGCACATCCTCCAGCGCTCGCCGTGCCGACTGTGCGGCATCGTCGAGCGCTCGCTCGGCCGCATCGGGATCGCGCTCGCGAAAGGCGGTCGCCTTCTCCAGCAACACCACCACCGCGGTGAGGTGGTGACCGAGGTCGTCGTGGATGTCGTGGGCGACCCGGTGGCGTTCGGCGGCCGCCGACAGCTGGGCGATCTGCCGGTGTGACTCCTCCAATCGCTTGCGGCTCTTGCGTTCCTCCACCGCCACGGCCGCCATCGCGATGGCGAGGACCAGCCCGAGGCCGAACATCAGGAGGTCGGAAACCTGTTCGAGGTTGGTCATCCAGCCGGGCGTGGCCCATTCGTACGTGGCGACCACGAGCCCGAGGCAGGCAACGCCAAGCACAATGCTGACCGTGCGGCCGAAGGCGAAGTACGCCGTGAACGGCAGGAGAACGAAGAGCGCTCGAGACAACCCCGATCCGTCCGCGACGGCGACGACGAGGAACAGCGCGGCCCGGGCGATGAGCAGAAAGAGTTGATGGTGCACGAATTCGAGCGCGAACAGGGCGGCCATCCCGCCGGCGAACAGCACCACGTGGGTGTCGCCCAGGCCGGTGATCCCGGCATAGAGCCCGGCGATCAGCACGGCCGCATAGAGCACGGGCGACACCCACGGCACTGGCCGCGATAGGTCCACGGCCATGAGCCTACGGCCGCGCCAGGGCCGGATCATCCCCGGACCAGGTCGAAAGCGCTAGCCAGACCAGGCTGGCGCAGGCGAGTATGTGCATCGAGCTGGTGAACAGCGTGTCGGGGAGCGGTGCGAGGACGGCGAGCATGGTCAGCGTTATCCCATAGCCCCACGAGGGAATCCTTGGGAACACCTTGGCTCGGATCAGCGATATTCCAAATAGGACAGTCCCAACGACGAAAACGAGTGCACTGCCTTGAATGGCGAACCGGGTCGGCCCGGCAAGCAACTCTTTGACGACCGCCTCGTCAAGGAAGAACAGCACCAGGTTCAGGGAGAACCCGACGCCCGCGAACAGGCCCAGGCCAATCAGGTTAACCGCGTAGGCCACCGCACCGAACCGGCCCGCGGCTTTGCTCTGCCGAAGGTAGATAGCGGTCAGTGCGGGAGCCGCGAATGCCATCCCCAGGCCGACGATGAAACTGGTAATCGCGGTCTCGCCGGTAAAGGCCTCGATGGCGCCGGGTACCCCCAGCGACAGGCCCAGCACGACACCGCACACCGCGCCGAAGCGCAACATCCATTGCAAAGACATGCCGTGACGCTAGGTTCGGCGGAGGTCACCTCGGCAGTGCCGAATGGCCAAGCTTGGTCACATGCCGTTAGCGGACTGTAAGAATTGAACCTTCTCCGGGGCGCATATGGTGACGCCATGCGCGTTTCATACCTCGCCGCCCTCGCGGCCGCCGTCGTCATGTTTACCGTCGGGTGCGGTGCTGGTAGCACACCGCCGGACCAAGCTGGAACCACACCCACGACGATCATAGTGCCGTCGGCGACCGGGCAGCCTACGCCCGGGCCAACGGCGACGGTGTCCGAGACGCTGAGATTTAGCGCCACCACTGTGGACGGCAAGTCCTTCGAGGGTGCGTCGTTGGCGGGAAAGCCTGCGGTGCTGTGGTTCTGGGCCTCCTGGTGCCCGAAGTGCCGCGGTGACGCCGCTAATGTTCGTGACCTCCAGCAACAATTGACCGGCAAGGTGAACGTGGTGGGAGTCGCCGGTTTGGGGAGCGGCGGCGACGGCATGAGGAAGTTCGTGGCCGACTATCAGCTCAGCGGCTTCCCACAACTTGCCGATGACAGCGGCGCCGTATGGAAGCGCTTCGAGGTGCCGAGCCAGCACTACGCTGTCGTGCTCGACAGCACTGGCAAGGTCGTTCACCGAGGACCTCTGAACTTGACGCAGCTGAAGCAGCTAGTCGGCGGAACGTCCTGATGGATGCGGCGCCATATCCACTGGCGCTCGTGGCCGGCATGCTCGCCGCGGTCAACCCATGCGGGTTCGCGTTGCTGCCCGCCTACGTGTCGCTGTTGGTGATAGGCGACACCAAGCAGGGCAGTAGCTTGCGGCGCATGGGCCGGGCGCTTGCCCTGACTGGCGCGATGACGCTGGGATTCGTCACCGTGTTCGGTGCGTTCGGGTTGCTCGCCGCACCTGCCGCGGATTGGCTCGTCCAGCGTCTGCCATGGGTGACAGTGGTCATCGGATTGGTGTTGGCCTGCCTCGGACTGTGGCTCGCAGCCGGGCGCGAGCTGCCTTCTCCGGTACCCAAAATGGCTCAAGCACCGAAACTGAGCCGCCGGTTCGGATCGATGGTCCTTTTTGGAGTGTCGTTTGCCCTTGCGTCACTCGGTTGCACGATCGGCCCGTTTCTCCTCGTCGTCGTAACCACCTTCCAAGCTGGATCCGCGGGAGCCGGGATAGGGCTCTTTCTTGCCTACGCAGCCGGGATGGCGCTCATCGTCGGCGTCGTAGCGGTGGCAGTGGCGCTGGCCAACCAGGCAGTTCTCCGCGGGCTGCGCCGGGTCGCGCCCATGTTGTCGCGAGCGGCCGGCGTGCTCATGGTTCTGGCCGGGGGTTACGTGCTCTGGTACGGGTGGTACGAGATCCGGCTGAGCCGCGATCCAACTGCACGCGATCCCGTGATTGATGCTGCCGGCGGCGTGCAGACCTGGCTGGCGGCACAGGTGGAGATGTTCGGGGCCGGCTTCTTCGCCGTCGCCGGGTTGGTGATGGTCGCCGTCGGCATGGCGGTGAGTCTGTTGCGCAGCCGCAGCAAGACAGTGCGGTAAGACTCAGTTCCCGCCGCGCAGCGGGGCTTTGGCGAAGTCGGCCAAACCTTGCGCAAGTGGCACCCGCGAGGTGAACCCGAGTTCCCGTTGGGCGCGTTGGGGTGAGGCTGTCACGTGACGTACGTCGCCGGCGCGGTATCTGCCCGTGACCTGAGGAGCGGGGCCGTTCATGGCTCCGGCAAGGGCAGTCGCCATGTCCAGAATGGTGTGGGGGCGACCGGAGGCTATGTTGTAGGCGGTGATTGTCCCATGTGGACGGTGCTCGCTTTCCAGGGCGAGCACGTTGGCGGCGGCTATGTCGGACACGTGAATGAAGTCGCGGCGCTGCCCGCCGTCCTCGAACACCTGCGGTGCTTCGCCGCGCTCCAAGGAGGATCGAAATATCGAAGCGACACCGGCGTAGGGGGTGTCGCGCGGCATGTGAGGGCCGTAGACGTTGTGATAGCGCAACGCTATCGCGGTGGCTCCGGTGGCGCGGGCCCACGCGCCAGTGAGGTGTTCCTGGGCGAGCTTGGTGGCTGCGTAGACGCTACGCGGCTCCAACGGCGCGTTCTCATCGACGAAGTTGGGTTCCAGCGGCGCGGAACACACCGGGCAGCCCGGTTCAAAGCGCCCGGCCGCCAGATCATCTGGCAGGCGTGGGGCGGGCCGTTGCGAGCCGTGTTCCGCGCAGGCGTAAGAGCCTTCGCCGTAGACAACCATCGAGCTGGCCAGAACGAGCCGGTTCACCCGCGCGGTCGCCATTTCCGCGAGCAGCACGGCGGTGCCGAGATCGTTGCAGGAGACGTACTCGGGGGCGTCCGCCATATCGACACCCATGCCGACCATGGCGGCCTGATGACACACCGCATCGACTCCGGACAGGGCAATGCGGACGGTTGCCGGGTCGCGGACATCGCCAACTATGAGATCGGGATCGTCCGGGCGGCTTGCGTGCCGGGCCGCCGGATGCAAGCAGTCCAACCCCACGACGTCATGCCCACTGTCGCGCAGGATCTGAGCAATGTGCAAGCCGACGAAACCTGCCGACCCGGTCACAAGCACTCTCATAAGGCACACGCTATGGCCCGCGGGGGCCCGCGACGGGCATGACATTCAATCCGTAAGAGTGTGTTAAGGATCATTGGCGGCTCATCGGCCATACGGTGAGGCCATGACCGATGTGGTGCTGCCCTGTCTGGACGAGGCCGCTGCCTTACCTTGGGTGCTGTCCCGGATTCCGGTGGGCTATCGGGCGATCGTGGCGGACAACGGTTCCACCGATGGCTCGTCCCGGATTGCCGAGCGGCTAGGCGCGATAGTGGTTCACGTTCCACAGCGCGGGTTCGGGGCCGCGGCACACGCCGGGCTCCTGGCCGCCACCGCGGAGGTGGTGTGCTTTGTGGACGCCGACGGCTCGCTGGATCCGGCACAACTTCCGTTGGTGGCTGACCCGGTGTTGGCGGGGCAGGCCGATCTGGTGCTCGGGCGCCGCCGCCCGACGACTCGCGGAGCGTGGCCGGTGCACGCCCGCTGGGGCAACGCGGTTCTGTCCTGGCGCCTGCGATCGGTATCGGGGATCAACGTGCACGATCTCGGCCCGATGCGCGCGGCCCGCCGGGAGGCTCTGCTGAGTCTAGGGATGAGCGATCGCCGCTTCGGGTACCCGCTGGAGATGGTGCTGCTGGCGGCAAAAGCGGGCTGGCGCACCACGGAGGTCGACGTGGACTACGCGCCGCGTGCCGCGGGTACCAAGTCCAAGGTCACCGGGACGTTGCGCGGCACGCTTCGTGCGGTCCGCGACATGTCGAAGGTACTGGCCCGGTGAACGTCCAGATCGTGGTCATCGCCAAGGCGCCGGTACCAGGCCGGGTCAAGACTCGGCTCTGCCCACCGTGTACCCCCGATCAAGCGGCCCGGATAGCCGACGCGGCGTTGACCGACACACTCGAGTCCGCCACGGCGATGGCGGCTTCTCGCCGCGTGTTGCTCCTCGATGGCAGGTACCCGCCGCCAGAAGGCTGGGATGTTGTGCCGCAACGTGGGGACGGCTTGGCATCCCGGCTGGGCCACGGGTTTGCCGACACCGCGCTGGACGGCGCAGGCACGTTGCTGATCGGCATGGACACCCCACAGATCACTCCGGTTCTGTTGAACACGGTCGTGAGTGGACTGTCCAAAGCAGATGCTGTGCTCGGCCAAGCCTCCGACGGCGGCTGGTGGGCATTGGCGTTGCGCAATCCGGCGCATGGCGCAGTGCTCGCCGGAGTGCCCATGTCGCAGGAGAACACCGCAGAGTTGACCCTGAATGCCCTTGCGGCACAAGGGCTCAAGGTGCTGCCGGCACCGCGGTTGCGCGACGTGGACACCATCGCCGACCTGTACGAGGTGGCCGGGCAATGCCCACATGGCCGGTTTGCACAAGCGGTTCTCGAGTTGGAGTTGGCGTGAAGCGCGCCCTCGCCGCATATGGGCGAGCGCTTCGGCAGGCCGCGCAGGGCGACACGACTCCCATCGACTTCTTGTCCCCGGCAGGACAGACCCTGGCCCGGATGGACGCCGCGCATTGGTGCGGCGACACCAGACCCGGCGACCAAGCACTCCTGAGGCCTTGTGACGGCGCAACTTTGGACGTCGGTTGCGGACCCGGGCGTCTCCTGGTCGCGCTGGCGCAGCGCAGTATGCCAGCGCTGGGCATCGACATAAGTGCCGAAGCCGTGGTGCAGGCCCGAAGTCGCGGCGCGACTGCACTGCTGTGCGATGTCTTCGGGCACGTCCCCGCCGAAGGCAGATGGCGGCATGTGCTGCTGGCCGACGGGAACATCGGCATCGGCGGCGATCCGCGCCGGCTTCTTCGCCGGTGCGCCATGCTGCTGCGGCGCGGTGGCACGGTCATTGTGGAGCTCGGAGCGCCCGGGACCGGCAGTTGGCGGCGTCCCGTGCGACTGCGGCATGCCGGGCATGACAGCCCGCCTTTCTGGTGGGCGGCCGTGGCAACGAGCGATCTGCCAACGGTGGCCGCCGGTGCGGGGTTGCGGATCAGGCATGAGTGGAACGAGGAAGGCCGATGGTTCGCCAGCCTTTCCCCGGCAACGACTTAGGAGTTGGACATGCGTGCGGAAACAGCGGTCATCGGCGGATCCGGGCTCTATGCGCTCTTCGAGGAGGCTCGCAGCGAGCACAAGGTGAGCACTCCCTACGGAGAGCCGTCCGGAACGATCACCGTGGCGCAGGTGGCCGGCAGATCGGTGGCGTTTCTGCCCCGTCATGGGGCCGGTCACCGTTTCCCGGCACATCGGATCCCTTACCGGGCAAACCTTTGGGCCCTGCGATCGCTGGGCTGCCAGCAGATCCTCGCTCCCTGCGCTGTCGGCAGTCTGGACCCCGGCCTCGGCCCCGGCTCCTTCGTCCTGCCCGACCAGCTCATCGACCGGACCAGTGGCCGAGAGCAGACCTTCTTTGACGAAGGTGCCGTCCATGTGAACTTCGCCGACCCGTATTGCCCGCGCCTGCGGACAGCGGTGCTGACCACGGCAGAACACTCCGGTCAACCGATGCATGACGGCGGCACCATGGTCGCTATCAACGGCCCGCGTTTCTCCACCAGAGCAGAATCACGTGGGTACCAGGAAAGCGGCGGAACAATCATCAACATGACCGGCGCGCCCGAGGCCGTGCTGGCTCGCGAGCTTGCCCTCTGCTACGCCACTATCGCCCTTGTCACCGATCTCGACGCGGGCGTGGAAGGTGACCATGGCGTCACTCAGGAAGAGGTGTTCCGCGTCTTCGGTGAGAACACCGCGAAAATGCGCGAGCTTCTGCTCACCACCATCGAAGCGGTCTCGGGCGAACGAAGCTGTCCCTGCGCATCCGCGTTGGACGGCATGACCCTGCCGTTTGAGCTGCCGTGAGGAATTGGCATGGATGGGCCACAGCGACCTGTCTCGGGATGCTCGGGCTGGCCGTGTGGTGGCTCACCCACCCTCCAAAGTGGATCGACGGCGCCAGCTGGGCCGTGCTGATGGCTTTGGCGTGGCTCTTGTTCGCCGCTGGTGCCTGGCTGGTCAGAAAGGTTCCCAAGCGAACTGCAGCCGCGCTGATCCTGCTCGGCGGGATCGGATTGCCGTTGGCAGCTGGATTCGCTCCACCACGAAGCAGCGACGACCTCTACCGCTACATCTGGGATGGCCGTGTGCAGTCGGCCGGAATCGATCCTTACCGCTACGCTCCGGCCGCACCCGAGCTGACCGGTCTGCGTGACGACTTCCTTTGGCCGCAACAATCCCCGTGGTGTGTCGTGCCGGGCGGCACCGATCGCGAGGAGGGCCTCCCGTTGGCGCCGGGCTGCACCCTAATCAACCGGCCGTCGGTGCATACGGTCTACCCGCCCGCCGCCCAGCTCTACTTCACGGCAGTCGACCTGTTGTCGCCGGACGGTGCCAAGGAACGGCCCGTCCAGCTTGCGGCGGCACTGTTCGTGGCGGCCGTGACCGTGCTCCTGCTGCTTGCCATGCCGCGCCTCGGGATCGACCCCAGGCTGGCCGCGCTGTGGGCATGGTGTCCTTTGGTGGCAATCGAATCCGGCAACAACGCCCATCTGGACGTCGTGGGTGCGTTCCTCACCGCCGCGGCACTCGTCGTTTTGGCGCGCGCGAAAACCGTTCGTACGGTGGCGATCGGGGGATTGTTGCTCGGGCTGGCGATTGCCACCAAAGTCACCCCGGCTCTGGTCGCGCCTTCCTCGCTGCGGCGCCGGCCGTTCGTTGTGGCATCGGCCATTGGCGCCGCTATCGCCGTGGTCTACCTTCCGCATGTCATCGCTGTTGGCCCGGCGGTGCTGGGCTACCTTCCCGGCTATCTGAACGATGAGGGGTACGGCAGCGGCACTCGCTTCGCTCTGCTGACCCTAATCTTTCCGCCGTCGGTGGCCGCTATCGCCGCGGTGTTCATCCTCGTGGTGGTAGCGATCGCAGTATGGGCACGCACGGATCCAGACCGGCCGTGGAACAGCGCCGTGGCCATGACAGGGACAGCTCTGCTGCTGACCACGCCCGGGTACTCGTGGTACGCGATCCTGCTCGTTCTGTTGATCGCATTCAGCGATAGGATTGAATGGCTGTCCGTGGCGCTGGCCGGATACATGGCTCAGTACGCCGGGAACCTTCAGCTCTCCTTCACCGATGCCCAGCGACTGGGGTATGGCATTGCAGCCGCTGTCGTGACCGCGGCGACCCTGTACCGGATGTTCGTGGTTCGTAAGATCCCCAGCCCCACAACGGCATTACCGTGAAGTCATGGCCGGCCGGATCTCCCGAGCGTTCACGTCGCGGTTGCGCAGCCCGCGCCTGACCAGTCAGCTCGGCCTGATGCTAGGTGCCGCCATAGGCATTTGCTTTGTCACCGGCTACCTGAGTCACGCTATCCAGCAGCCACCATGGTGGTTCGCTTGGCCGTCACGGCCGGTAAGCCTCTACCGGGTAACGCAGGGACTGCATGTGGCCACGGGCTTGGCGCTGGTTCCGTTGCTGGCGGCCAAACTGTGGTCGGTCTATCCGAAGTTGTTCCGCTGGCCGCCGTCGCGCGATCCGGTACACGCGATCGAGCGGCTCAGCCTCTTCGTTCTGGTCGCCTCGGCCCTGTTTCAGGTCGGCTCCGGGATTCTGAACATCTCCCGCTGGTACGCGCCGATGTCATTCTTCTTCACCGTCGCGCACTACTGGACCGCTTGGGCCGTTATCGGCGCCCTGCTCATCCATCTGGGCGTCAAACTGCCCATCATCCGCCGTGCTCTCACGGTGTCGGTGCGCCGGGAGCCGGCCACTGCCGGGCTCAGCCGCCGGGGTCTGCTGGCCACGGTAGCCACCGCGGCCGGGCTGATCACCGTCACCACGATCGGCCAGACCTTCCGGCCGTTCGCCGGGCTTTCCCTGCTGGCCATACGTGATCCGCGGATCGGCCCGCAAGGCGTCCCGATCAACCAGTCCGCGGTCGGGGCAGGCGTCGTCAGGGCGGCGACCGATCCTGCCTACCGTCTGGAGGTCATCGGCCCGGCCAGGACCCTCCAGCTCAGCCTGGACGAGCTGAACGCAATGCCACAGCACGTAGCGAAGCTGCCCATCACCTGTGTCGAAGGCTGGAGCGCTGACGGCGTGTGGTCCGGCATAAGGCTTCACGAACTGGTTGCCGCTGTCGGAGGCGACGACTCCAGTCAGGTCACGGTGATTTCGTTGCAGCGCGGCGGCTACAGTGTGTCCGTCGTGGCGCCACCGCACGCCCGCGATCCGCTTACCCTGCTGGCCCTTCGGCTACACGGAGAAGCGCTGCACATCGATCACGGCTACCCGTGCCGGCTCATCGCCCCCAACCGGCCGGGTGTCATGCAGACCAAATGGGTGCGGCGCCTGATCGTGCAGAAGGCCCTGTAATGGCCGAGCGTAAGCCATTGCCCGGCTGGGTGGTCTGGTCCCGGCGGCTTCTCATCGGCTGCGGCACAGTCGCCTTGGCCTATGCCGTCTCCGGTGCCATCGCCAGCCCCGATATGCGCTTGACCTATCTACGGTTTCTCGGTGCGGTGCTTGTCGGGCACGACCTCATCCTGCTGCCGGTAGCGATCGCCGTTGGCGTCCACCAAGGGAACGCAGACGGT
>DPJL01000210.1 GCA_003543035.1 Micromonosporaceae bacterium
GTCGGCAAGCGGATGTTCGACCTGTTCCACGACGCTGACGCGGCCCGGACCCATGAGGTGCATCCGGAGTTGTTGCGGCACACCAGGGAGGCCGGGCGGCGCATCGAGATGGGCTCGATGAAGCGGGGCGCCGGGCGTCGCCGCCAGCCCGGTCCACCTCGTCCGGACATTGTGGAGCGGCTCGACTCCGAAGGTCTGCTTCCCGCGATCCTGTTCATCTTCAGCCGGGCTGCGTGTGACGCGGCCGTACAACAGTGTCTGCAGGCGGGGCTGCGGCTCACGTCACCGGACGACCGGGTGGAGATCCGGCAGATCGTCGAACGGCGCTTGGGCAACATCCCCAGCGAAGACTTGCACGCCTTGGGTTATTGGGACTGGCTGGACGGGCTCGAGCGCGGCCTGGCCGCCCACCATGCCGGCATGTTGCCCGCCTTCAAGGAGGTCGTGGAAGAGCTCTTCGTAAGGGGCTTGGTCAAAGCCGTCTTCGCCACCGAGACCCTCGCCCTGGGCATCAACATGCCGGCCCGGTGCGTGGTGCTCGAAAAGCTGGTCAAGTTCAACGGTGAGGCGCACGTTGATCTGACGCCAGGGGAGTACACACAGCTCACCGGGCGTGCGGGGCGGCGCGGCATCGACATCGAAGGCCACGCTGTCGTGGTGTGGTCACCCGAGGTGGACCCGCGTCACGTGGCTGGTCTTGCTTCGACGCGCACCTATCCGCTGCGATCGAGCTTCCGGCCCTCCTACAACATGGCCGTGAACCTCGTCGGATCCGTTGGCGCGGCAGCTTCCCGTGAGCTGCTCGAGTCGTCGTTCGCCCAGTTCCAGGCGGACCGCTCGGTGGTCGGCCTCGCCCGCCAAGTGCAGCGCAACAACGAAACACTGTCCATCTACGACACCGAGCTGGCTTGCGATCACGGCGACTTCGCCGAGTACTTCGCGATCCGGGTGAAGATCGGCGAGCGCGAAAAGTCTTTGGCCCGGATCAGTCAGCAAGCCCGGCGGGCCGAGGTGACGAGCTCGCTGGAACAGCTCAAAACCGGTGATGTGATCCGGATCCCCGGTGGCCGCCGGGCCGGATTGGCCGTGATCCTCGACCCGGGTGTGGGCCCGTTCGGCGAGCCACGTCCGGTGGTGCTGACCGAAGACCGTTGGGCCGGAAGGATTTCCGGCGGCGAATTCGCCACACCGGTCAGCGCGCTGGGGCGGCTTCGGGTGCCACGGCACTTCAATCACCGTGCACCCGCGGAGCGCCGCGATCTGGCTGCTTCGCTGCGCAACCTCGATCTGGCCCGTGAAAAGGGCGGGCGGCGGCGTGCATCCGGTACCGGCGAAGATAAAGAACTTGTGGCTCTGCGCAAGGCATTGCGGGCACATCCGTGCCACGCCTGCAACGAGCGCGAAGACCACGCTCGCTGGGCAGAGCGCCGGCATCGGCTCGCCAAAGACACCGAAGCGTTGCGCGACAAGGTCGCCAACCGCACCAACTCGCTGTCGCGCACGTTTGATCGCATCTGCGAGCTGTTGACCGAGCGGGGATATCTCGGCAAGGACGGCGCAGTCACGCCGCCCGGGCGGATGCTCGGCCGACTGTGGACCGAGGCCGATCTGCTCGTGGCCGAATGCCTTCGCACCGGGGTCTGGGAGGGGTTGCAGCCGCACGAGCTGGCCTCGGCGGCCTCGGTGGTGCTTTACGAAGCCCGCCGGGAGTCCGACGAGCAGGCTTCGATCCCGCGGGGACCCGTGGCGACAGCGGTTGACGCGACCTGGCGGATATACGACGAACTCGCCGCGGACGAGCGGCGGCTCGGACTGGCGCAGACTCGCGAGCCGGATGTGGGCTTCGTATGGCCGATGTACCGCTGGGCCAAGGGCGAGCCGCTGGCCAAGGTACTGGCCAGTGGCCATCAGTTGGACGGTGACATGCCCGCGGGCGACTTCGTCCGGTGGGCGCGACAGGTTATCGACCTGCTGGGTCAGGTGGCCGACACGCCAGGCGCTTCGGCGGCATTGAAAGAAAACGCCCGTGCCGCCATGGATGCCATAAACCGAGGAGTTCTCGCTTACAGTTCTGTCTCGTAATAGTTCACTGACTTGCCGATAAGTTGTTGAATCCGCCATCATGCCCCGTGTGGCAGATGTGCATCATTTCACGTACGGGCTGATAACGCCCGGAATCGCTTATGTGCTATCAATTCTGGGTTCTCTGCTCGGATTGATCTGCACGGCGCGGGCGCGTTCGGCCCGCACGGGTGGCCAGCGATCGTGGTGGCTATTGCTGGCGGCTTGGGCCATCGGCGGCACCGGAATCTGGTCCATGCATTTCATGGCGATGCTCGGCTTCACCGTCGCGGGCACTCGTATCAGGTATGACGTGCCGACGACCGCGGCAAGCGCTGTCCTGGCCATCGTGGTGGTCGGCGTCGGGCTCTTCATCGCGGGATTCGGTCGCCGGGGAGGCATCCGCATTGTCCTAGGTGGACTCTTCGCCGGTCTGGGCGTAGCCGCCATGCACTACACCGGGGCGCGATGCGGCTCGACGGCACCGTCGACTACGACCCCGGACTGGTGGCCGCCTCGATCGTCATCGCGGTCGTGGCCGCGACCGTGGCGCTGTGGTTCACGGTGATCCTGCAGAAGCCCGCGATGATCTTTGGTGCGGCCTTGGTCATGGGAGTCGCTGTGTGCGGCATGCATTACACCGGGATGGCAGCGATGTCGGTGCGGCTGAGCAAGCCGTCGCTGGCGACCGATGGTGCGTCGGCCGCCAACCTGCTGGTCCCGATCGGCGTGCTCGTGCTGCTGGTGATCGGCGGTCTCATCTTCGCGATCGGGGCGGCACCCTCTGATGACGACTTCCAAGGGCGTGCCTATCTTGAGGCGCGCCAAGCGGAACGGGAAGATCAGGCGGCCGCCTCCACCAAAGCGTCGACCAGACGACGGCAGGGACCGGCGATATTCCAGCGCTCGGCCAACTTGATCAACTCGTCCGGATCGTCCGGGGTTTCCGGCAGCGTCGGGTCGAAGTCCGGCAGGGAAACATCGGCGGCGACCCTGACCACCTGAAGTGCGACGCTGAGATAGGCCGAAGCGTCGAGCAGTTTGGTGCGCAGGCCCGGGGCGAAATCTGCCTCCGGGTCCTGCAGCGCCGCCACGATCGCGTCGAGCGTGCCGTATCGCGCGATCAGCCGGGCGGCGGTCTTTTCGCCGACTCCGGGGACTCCGGGCAAGCCGTCGCTGGGGTCGCCCCGTAGCGCCGCAAAGTCCGCATAGGACGATGCCGGGACGCCGTACTTGGCGAGCACGGCCGGCTCGTCGCACACCTCGAGTTTGGCCACGCCACGCCCGCAATAGAGCAGCGTGGTAGTGGGATCGACGAGCTGGAAGAGGTCACGGTCGCCGGAGGCCACCTCAACCGGGGCCGGGCCGCGCTTGGCCAGCGTGCCCAGCACGTCGTCGGCCTCGTAATCGTCCGCACCCATGGCGACGATGCCCACCGCGCCAAGGACATCGAGGATCACCGGAATCTGCGGGACGAGGGTGTCGGGTACCTCTTCACCGCCCGCAGGAGCGAGCCGGTGCCGTTTGTAGGAGGGGATCAGCTTGACCCGCCAAGCGGGTCTCCAGTCGAAGTCGAGCGCGCAAACCAGCCGGTCAGGGCGGCGGGTGCGGATCAAGGTGGCGAGCATGTCCACGAAACCGCGCACGGCGTTGACCGGCTCACCGGCCTCGGTCCGGGCCGCTGACTCGGGAATTCCGTGGAAGGCGCGGAAGTAAAGACTTGGGGCGTCGACTAGGAGCAAAGGCTTCACCCGATCAGGGTAATTCCCAAACGTTCGTTAAGCTGGTGGACATGGCCAGCGTCGCTCGTTTGCTCCCCACCCCGGAAGCACATGACCTTCTCGAGCTCACCCAGGAGCTCGCGGACAAAGAACTCGCCCTGAAGGTCGATGAGTTCGAGAGCCGGGGAGAGTTCCCCCGCGAGATCATTCGTACCCTCGGCCGCTCCGGCCTGCTGGGTCTGCCCTACCCGGCCGAATACGGTGGGGCGGAACAGCCTTACGAGGTCTACCTACAGGTGCTCGAGGTGCTGGCTAGCAAGTGGGCGGCGGTGGCCGAGGCGATCAGCGTGCACACCCTGTCCTGCTATCCGGTTGCCTACTACGGCACCGAGGAACAGAAGCAGCGCTGGCTGCCCGACATGCTCGGCGGCGAGCTGCTCGGGGCCTACTGCCTGTCCGAGCCGGCCGGCGGCTCAGATGCGGCCAACCTGGCCACCCGCGCCGTCAAGGATCGCGACCGGTACTTCGTCAACGGCACCAAGGCATGGATCACCCACGCCGGGGTCGCCGACTTCTACAACGTCTTCTGCCGCACCGGCGGACCTGGGCCGAAGGGCATCTCCTGTCTACTCGCCCCGGACACGACGGCCGGTCTGCATCCGCAGGCTCGCGAACGAACCATGGGCCTGCACTCCTCACCGGTGGCGCAGATCGCCTTTGACGATGCCGTCATTCCGGCGGAGAACCTGATCGGCAAGGAGGGCGAGGGTTTCCGGATCGCCATGGGCGCCCTGGATTCGGGGCGCCTCGGCATTGCGGCCTGCGCTGTCGGGCTGGCTCAGGGTGCTTTGGACTACGCCACGGTCTACGCCCGGGAACGCACCCAATTCGGCAAGCCCATCATCGACTTCCAAGGGCTGTCCTTCATGCTCGCCGACGCGGCCACCCAGATCTCCGCCGCGCGAGCCCTGATGCTTTACGCGGCAAGGCTTCGCGACCTCAACCGGCCCTACTCGATCGAGGCGGCCAAGGCCAAGCTCTTCGCCACCGACATGGCCATGAAGGTCACCACGGACATGGTGCAGGTGCTCGGCGGAGCCGGTTATGTGGCTGATCATCCGGTCGAGCGTTACTTCCGGGAAGCCAAGGTGCTGCAGATCGTGGAAGGTACGAACCAGATCCAGCGGCTGGTGATCGCGAAGGCGTTGGCCAAGGGCCAGTAGTCAGCCGGGCGTGACCAAGGTGTCGCCTCGGGTGGTGCGGCCGTAGAGCACCGATCCACCAACGCGGGTCCGGCTGACCAGGCCGCTGGCTCGCAGCACCGAGAGATGCTGACTGACCGCACCGGGTGTGATGGCGAGGCGGCCGGCCAATACCGTGGTGGAGCTCGGTTCGGCGAGGGCGGTGAGCAGTTGGGCCCGGGTGCGCCCGAGCAGTGCTTTGAGCGCCTCCGATGATGGAGGTTCCCCGGTCTCCCAGAGGGTGGCGATGCCCCGGACCGGATAGGCGATCACCGGTTGATAAGGCTCGACCATCTTGCGGACATTGGGCCACGCCATGGCGCTGGGTACCAGAAGGAGTCCTTCGCCGGACAGCGATCCCCGGTATTGCCAGGGATCGGTCGCGGACAGGCGATCGCCTTGCCAGGTAACGGTTTCGTGCAGATCCTCGAACAGTGCATGGGCCCCACCCATAGCCAGGCGGCGAGAGCGCCACATGACGTCTGCCTCAAGCAGGGCCTGCACCCGTGGCCAGAATTCGGCGAAGGCCAGATCCCAGTACGCCTGAAGGGTATTGGCGACGCGGTCTACCGCCGCCCGGGGATCGTCGTGGATCCGGGCGGCGATCGGCTTTGGTATTCCTGGCACATCGGTGATGTCGGCGAGAATCCGCTTCTTCGGGGTATCCCGGATGAGGTCCAGCTCGGTGGCGAACTCGGGTAGCGGTGAGGTGGGTGGCGGGGAGAGGAAGTCCGCAACGATGCCGCGGACCGGGATCAGGGCGAAAAGCTCCGACAGGTCAAGGCCGGTCAGCCTGGGTCGCACCGTGCGGACCCAGGGCAGGTGAAGGGAATGCTGGGCCGGCGCCCGCAGCACCACCAGGCTTAGCACCAGCTCCCACAGTGGGGAGAAGGCGAATCGGATCCGCGCGACGTCCTCGGCGGTGAATCTCCACTCGATCACGGCGGCGACTCACATTTAGTCACGACTAAAAGTCTCGCTCAACCGGGCTGGTACGTCCAGAGTTGATCGCATGACCGGTGGAAGTGCAAATTGGGACCTGTTGCGAGAGGCTGTGGGCGGCGAGGTCGTCCTTCCGGGCTCACCCGGGTATGAGCAGGCGCGCAAGCCGGCGCTTGTCCGGTACCAAGAAAGCCGTCCCCATGCCATCGTGAAGGCCACGAATGCGCAAGACGTGGTCGAGGCGATCGGATTCGCTCGCCATTCCGGGCTGCGCACGACCCCGCGCAGCGGCGGCCACTGCTTCGCCGGACGGTCCTCGATCGGTGACGTCATCATCGACGTCGCGGCGATGAGTTCTGTGTCCATCTTGGACGGTGTCGCCACAGTCGGTGCGGGCACGCGACTGGGTGACCTCTACGACGCTCTGGCCGCGCACGGCCGCACAATCCCCGCCGGGTGCGGTTCATCGGTCGGCATCGCCGGTCTCACGCTGGGTGGCGGACTCGGGATACTCGGCCGCAAGTATGGGCTGACCTGCGACAGCCTGCTCAGCGCGGAGGTTGTGCTCGCCGATGGGCGCATCGTGCAATGCAGCGAAAACCAAGACAGCGAACTGTTCTGGGCGCTGCGTGGCGCGGGCGGCGGCCACCTGGGCGTGGTCACCTCGCTGGTGTTCACCACTGTCCCGGCCCCAATCTCGACCTGTTTTCATCTGATGTGGGCGCCCGCGCAAGCCGCCGCTGTCGTGGACGCGTGGCAGGTGTGGGCACCGATGGCGCCCGATGAGCTGGACGCCAACCTCCGCCTGACCGTTTCCGGCGACTCCGGCCGATCAGCCGTGGTCAATTTGTTCGGGGCGATGCTCGGCTCCGAGCCCGAAACCGACGCGCTGCTAAGTGATTTCATCGCTCGGGTGGGCGCCGATCCGGTCACGAAGTTCCGCCGGGCCATGCCCTACCGGGAAGTCAAGCGGCATCTCTCCGGACTCGGATCCGTTGACAGCGAACAGGACCAACCGCCGCGGTCCATGCTCAGCAAGTCGGAGTTCTTCCGGGAAACGTTGCCCCGCCATGTCATCACGGCGTTGCTGGACAACTTCGCCACCGGATGCGGCCCCGGCCAATCACGCGAGCTGAACCTCACTCCGTGGGGCGGCGCATACAACCGGATCCCCGCCGATGCCACCGCTTTCGTGCACCGCGATGAGCTTTTCATGATCGAGCATGTGGCCACGATCGATCCCGCCACGGAGCCTGGCGCGGCACGCACGTGGGTGACCGGGTCGTGGGCGTCGGTGCACTCGTGGGGATCAGGTCGCGTGTATCCGAACTTCCCCGACCCCGACCTCAAAGACTGGGCGGAGTCGTACTACGGCAACAACTATGACCGTCTGCTCCGGGTGAAGCGGAAGTACGACCCCGGCAACTGGTTCCGCTTCCCGCAATCGCTCGGAAGCCAAAGTGGAAAGGCAGAGAACAATGACTGAGAACACTTCTGACATCCGTGTACCGGATGCGGCTCTGCGCGCGCTGGACCGGCTCGTCGGCACGTGGCAAATCAGCGGCGACGCCAACGGAATGGTCACCTACCGGTGGATGGACGGTGGCTTCTTCCTTGCGCAGGAAGGAGAGCTGGAGCTCTATGGGCACCACAACACCTTCACCGAGTTCATCGGCCGGGAGAAGTTGTTCGGCGGTGAACCCAGTGCCGACATCAAGTCCCGCACCTACACCGCCGAGGGAGACACGCTTGACTACACGTACGAGCTGGAAAGGGACACGTTGACCATCTGGGGCGGCCAGCGAGGTTCGGAAAGCTACTACACCGGTATCTTCAGCGCCGACGGGAACACTCTCAGTGGAGCGTGGACCTGGCCGGGCGGCGGCTACCAAACGACCAGCACCCGCCAGGCGTAGCAACCGATTCTGTCGGGGGTACCGGATACGGTGCGAGCATGTCTGACCTACCGGAGACCGACGATCGCCACCCGGCCGATGTCGTGACCTCCATGATCGAGCAGGTGCTCAAGCTGGCCGAGACCTGGACGGCTTGGGACGGCAAGCCACTTCCAGCGGGCGAACGCGTTTATACGCCGCACAAGGCGATCCGGCGGGTGGCCGATCATCTCGTCGATCACCTGGCCGAGATCGAGGCGTCGGTCGCCGAGGTCGCGTCCGTGCCTGACCACTGGCACGCCTCAGCGACCACGACACCTGCCGACCTGGCCGCTTTCACACGTGAAGATCTGGACGAGGCACGCAGCAGGTTGACGCGCCTCGCCCAGATCTTCGATGTCCGCCTGCGTGCCCTCACCGATGAGCAGCTGGACCTGCGCATCGGTGATGCCTGGTCGCCGCGCCAGATCGCCTTCCACCTGGAGGGCTCGCTCTTCTATGCCGACTCCGTAGGCAATCTGCGCGGTTAGGATCAGCACATGCTGGCCGCAGTTCTCCACGCCCCGTTCGACGTTCGCATCGAGACCGTCCCCGATCCGGTGGTGCAGAAGCCCACCGATGCCCTTGTCCGGGTTACTCATGCCTGCATCTGCGGCAGCGACTTGTGGGCATACCAGGGCGCCTACGGAGAGCAGTCAGCGAGCCGGATCGGGCACGAATTCGTCGGGGTGATCGAGGCCGTGGGCGGCGACGTGACCAGTGTCAAGGTCGGCGATCACGTCGTGGTGCCCTTTGTCTGGTCGGATGGGTCCTGCGACTTCTGCCAGGAGGGTCTCTACACCTCGTGTGTGCACGGCGGCTTCTGGGGCCAGCCGGGCTCGGACGGCGGCCAGGGCGAGGCGGTGCGCGTTCCTTTCGCCGACGGCACTGTGGTCAAACTCCCGTCCGGTTTGGATGACAATGACCTCGTAAAGATTCTTACGCTTTCAGATGTCATGTGTACCGGGCACCACGCCGCCCTAGCCGCGGGAGCCGGCCCGGGAAAGATCGTCGCCGTCGTGGGTGACGGCGCGGTAGGTCTCTGCGGCGTGCTAGCGGCGGCCAGGCTCGGCGCCGAGCGGATCATCGCGATGGGCCGGCACGCCGACCGCACAGCGATCGCGAAACGCTTTGGTGCCACGGACGTTGTGTCGGTCCGCGGCGACGAGGCAGTGGAAGCGGTCAAGGAGCTCACCAACGGGCAGGGAGCGCACGCCGTCCTCGAAGCGGTCGGGACAGAACAGGCGATGCAGACCGCGATCTCGATCACCCGTGACGGTGGGAACGTGGGCTTCGTAGGTGTGCCAATTGGTGGCTCCGCCGGTGTCGACATTGGGCAGATGTTCGGCCGCAACGTCTCCCTGCGCGGGGGAGTGGCCCCGGCTCGCAAGTACATCCCCTCGCTATTGGACGATGTGCTCGCCGGGAAGCTGGATCCGTCTCCGGTGTTTGACGTGCGCGTGGGGCTTGACGGGGTACCCGCCGGATATCAGGCAATGAATGACCGGCAGGCACTCAAAGTGCTGGTGCGCCCAGCTTCGCTGGCCGGTGATGTAGTTTGAGCGCCGTGGAGGAGACTGATCAGGCCATCGTCGCGGCGTTGACCGCTGACGGGCGGATGTCCTATACGGACTTGGCCACCCAGGTGGGTCTGTCGGTTTCCGCGGTGCACCAACGGGTTCGCCGGCTCGAGCAGCGCGGCGTGATCAGCGGCTACGGCGCGAAGGTCAACTACGAGGCGATCGGGTTGCCACTGACCGCTTTTGTGGCCATCCGGCCCTTCGACCCGGCACAGCCCGACGACGCGCCCGAGCGGCTGGCTCACCTGCCCGAGATCGAGTCGTGTTTCTCGGTGGCGGGTGAGGATTTCTACATCCTCCTGGTACGGGTGACGTCTCCCACGGATCTGGAGCGTCTGCTGAATGAGATCCGGACTTCGGCGAATGTCACCACGCGAACCACAGTGGTGCTGTCGACTCCTTTCGAGCAGCGGCCGCCTCAGATTAAGAACACCCCCTAAGCGTTCCAGCGCAAGAGGACCGGGGCCTCGCGTTCATATCCGAGCACGCTGATGGTCGCGGTTTCGAGGCGGAAGAGCCTGCCGTCGGCCGGGGGCAGGCCGAGCCAACGGGCGGTGAGCACCCGCAACTGATGCGCATGGCCGACGAGGGCGACATCTCCGCTCGGCAGCATCGCGCGGACCCGTTCGAGAACGCGATCGGCTCGCGCGCCCACCTGAGCCGCTGACTCGCCACCCGGGCAGTCGTCGGTCCACACTGACCAGCCCGGCCGCTCCTGACGAATCTCCACCGTCGTACGGCCTTCGTAGGCGCCGTAGTTCCACTCGAGTAGGTCGTCATCGGTGGCAGTGCAATTGAGCCCGGCGAGCTGAGCGGTGTGCACGGCCCGGCGCAACGGGCTGCAGAGGACGGCTGCAAAAGCCCGTGCCGCAAGGAGGTCGCCGAGGTGGGCGGACTGCCGTTCGCCTTCGGGGGTCAGATCGAGGTCTGTGTATGAGGTGTGCTTTCCGGCTGCGCTCCACTCGGTCTGGCCGTGTCTTACCAGGACGATCTCTCTCATACCGCCCATGATCTCACTCCTAGCTGCCTAGGATGACTTACAGGTGGTGATCCGGGTCGCGTTGCCGAGATGAGCTACGGTCGAACTCATGCAGCAAATGACATGTCCGAAATGCCATGGAGCTATGCGGTCCTACGAGCGCAGCGGGGTCACCCTCGAGCAGTGCACCGAGTGCCGCGGGATCTTTCTGGATCGCGGGGAGCTGGAGCGTCTCACGCAGGCGGAGACCGCTTTTCACGGCGGGCAGCCACAGCAGTCGCATCAACAGCACCAGTCGCATTCGGGCGGCTACGGACACGACAGTCACCACTACAAGAAGAAGAAGCACGACAGCTTCTTCGGGGAACTCTTCGACTAAGACTGACGGTCTTCTCGTTAGGCTTCTCAGTATGGCCGAAGCCAAGACACAGAAGACTGCCGCGAGCGTGGATGAGTTCCTCGCACTCTTGGAGGGCGCAGACCGCCGTGCTGACGCGCAAGCGGTGTGCGCCCTCATGAATGAGGTGACCGGGGCCGAGCCGGCGATGTGGGGCACGAGCATCGTCGGTTTCGGGGAGTATCACTACGTTTACGGGTCCAAGCGCGAAGGCAACTGGCCTGCGGTGGGCTTCTCGCCCCGGAAGGCGGCTTTGACCGTCTACATTTCCGAAGGCCTTGAGGCGCACCAGGATCGGCTGGCCAAGCTCGGCAAACACACCATCGGCAAGGGTTGCGTCTACATCAAACGACTGTCCGATGTGGATGAAGGTGTGCTGCGCGAGATAGTCCGCGAAGGGTTCCAGCAGCTCGACGGAAAGACGATCACGCCCGGGGCTACGCCCCGGTGACCCCGTCTATGCGCTCACGCAGGAAATCCGCGTGGCCGTTGTGCCGCGCGT
>DPJL01000091.1:0-23851 GCA_003543035.1 Micromonosporaceae bacterium
CCGCCCCGATCCGACACCGCCTCCCGTAGTTCTTTCAAGAACTTTCTGCTACGCCGATTGTGAACGATCCGACTCGAAGCCGTCGCTAGGCACTGCGCCGGCCGTATGCGCGGCCGGAGGCTTTCGCAGCGTTGCGGCACACCTTGACCCTTCCGATTGCAGGCCTTCGGCCCCTCGGTGGCGAGCTTGAGCGCCACGTCAGGTACTTCTCCGTTTCCAACATGGGTGGGTCCTTACCAGGGCGGCGATGAGAACGGTCGGCATGTCTGTGAGCGAGAACTTCCGGGTCAGGTTCGGCTGCGTGACGGGGTTGGGGTGCGTGGACGGACTCAGACATGCAGGGTGGGCCGGTAGATGAGCTCTTGAATGTTGCCGTCGAGCGTCCGGCTCTCGATCAGCTCGAGGTCGAAGTCGGCTGCGCCCTGGAAGATCGGGTCCAGTCCGGTCTGGCCGGTGATCACAGGGAAGATCGTTACCTGGACGCGGTCGACCAGACCGGCGGCCATCAGCGCCCGGTTCATCGACAGGCTGCCGTGCGAGCGCAGCGGCACCTTGGACTCCTCCTTGAGCCGAGCGACGACGTCGACGGCGTCACCGCTCACGACAGTCGCGTTCGGCCAGTCGAGGGGTCCCTTCAGGGTGGTCGACACCACCGTTGCCGGCAGGCTCCTCATCCGGGTAACCCATGGGTCACGCACCTCGGACTCAACGGTGCTCGAGGACAGCATTCGCGTGAACGCCCGATACGTGTTGGCCCCGAAGACCATCCGCTGCTCCGCGGCATACAGGGCGAGACGGTGTTCGAGGAGCTCGGGGCCTTGCTTGCCCCAGTAGCCAGTCCAGTTGCCGCTGGCGGCACCGAAGCCGTCGAGGCTGGAAAAGACGTCGAAGGTGTAGGTAGCGGTCATGATGCTCTCCTCCAGTGCGGTTTTCGAGTCTGTGGATAGAGACTGGAATCCACGGCGAAACTCATCGCCGTTGGACTCCTGGAGTCCGGCGCCCCGGACGCGTATTGACCACGGCCAAGACGGTCGCGAAGGTGAGCGTGGTCAGCGACACGGCGGGCGAGAAGAAGAGCCTGGCAGCCGATCCACAGGTCTTGACTTTCCTCCCGGTCTGGTTCGTCGCATATGTCACGTACTTCAGTGTCACCTGCTTCAGTCGGTTGCATACTGCGGGCGCCCGGCCGGCCGGTAGACCTGCAGCGTTATGCCCTTCTGGAAGGCCCGCGATTCGACCAGGTCAAGCGCTATGTCCGGGCCGGTGTCGGGGAACAGCCGCGTGCCCTGGCCGACGACCACCGGGACGACGAGCAGATTCATCTCGTCGACGAGGTCGTTCTCCAGCAGCCACCGGATTAGGGCGCCGCTGCCGTGCACCTGGAGCTCACCTCCCGGCTTGACTTTCAGCTCGCCGATGGCCGCCGCGAGGTCACCGGACAGGACGGTCGTGTCCGACCACTTTGGACCGGTGAGCGTGTTCGATGCCACATACTTGGGTCGCGCGTTCAAAGCATCCGCGATGGGGCCGCTACCCGGAAATGCCATTGCTCCCCAATAGCCGGCGAAGAGCTCGTAGGTCCGCCGGCCGAGCAGGAACGCGTCGGCGCGCTGGTAGACCTGACCTACGAACATCCCAGACTCGTTGCCGAACAGTGGCCTGGCCCATCCGCCGCGCTCGAATCCGGGGTCGAGGTCCGGATTCCGCCCACCGTTTCCCTGCATCACCCCGTCGACAGAGACCTGCGTGGTAGTCGTCAGTTTCATGATCGCGTTTCCCTTCCCCTTGGGGACACCCCTCGTGGGCGGCCTCTCACCCCTTCTACGACCACCTCCGCCCCGATCCGACACCGCCTCCCGGATTTCTTTTAAGGACTTTCTGGTGCCGGGGCCGCTTGCCACGATCATGGGACCATTTGGAAAGATCTTTAGCCACGTTGATGCGCCCACGCACAAGCCCGACGCAAGCGACGGCATCAACAAGTCGTGCGAAGTCGCAGGCACGGACTTCCCGGGGATCGCTCGTTATGTCGCTGTGTGGGCTCAGCACGTTTCTTAACGTGGGTGTCGTCGGGAGACGCTTGACCGCGCGCGGCATCAGCAATCTGCTTCTCTGTCCGAAATAGATAGAGCGAGTATGTTGTGGAGCGGGATGCTCTTGCGGGGCAGCGGTATCCGGCTGCGACGCGAAGCGACGATGCTGGTCTATCCTCGCAGCCCGGATATCTTAGTGCGCAGCAAGGGACATCCGCAGCGAAGCTGGCCACCCATTACCTCCCGGGCAGCCGCCGTTGGCGTCCCGCCATTTGAGCGATCATCCGGGCGCGGGCGCATATGGCGATTTCGGGTCGTCGGTTGCGATCGGCGCGGTGCAGGTACCTGGAGCCCTTGTCCGGGCACCTGCATGCAGAAAGCTCACGTCCCGTTCAGTTCAAGCGCCAGTACCGGAGACGGCCAGCTGTGTTACGCCACGATATGAACAACTGGTGCATCAGCAGCTCCCGGTCCGTCGATTCGCGCAGACTAGCTCCGCCAAGTCATGGGCTCCGCTTTGGACGGTCTAGCCCGTAAGTCCGCGGTACCAGCGCTAGGCCGTACGCTATTCGCCGTTTTCATCGGTCCCCCGGTCGCGAAGCGGAGGTTGTTCAGGGAACCAGTGCGGCGTTCCGGTCGCGCCGGCTGGCATGCTGCTGCTGCTGTTTACGCCAGCCGTAACGGGTAAGCCCACGGGGTTTGAACACCGACAAGATGGCGGTGGTGAGCAGGATGAGTAGTCCGCCGCCGGAGTGGGGCAGGGTGCTGCTGAGCGTGCGCGGGTCTGGGGTGGCGCTGGCGAGGTCGGCCAGGTAGCTGACTGAGCTGGTCTCTTGCAGGAGGACCAGGGTTGCCACAACAGTGAGGATCAGTTTGGCCACGACCCAGTAGTGGCGGAACAGGCCCCATGTCGTGCCGAGTGCGTTGATGATCCCGATGAGTACGGACGCCATTGCCAGCGGGACGATGGCGTAGCTAACGATCAAGTCCATGCCGATGTAGGCGCCACGCACCGTCGCGACGTCTTGGCTGGCCACGGTGGTGATGTCGAGTGCGAGGTAGGCCAGTACGGCGCCCAGCCATCCCACCGAGGTGGTGACATGGGTGAAGAGCACTATCTTGCGGAGGGCCGGTGGCATGATCATCCGTGGCCGCCTGCGGGTGCGTGGCTGGGGGCGCTGGCGGGCGGGTTGCCGCCGCCGGGCATGTGCTGGCCCGGCCCATGCTCGACGCCGAACAGCCGCAGCACCAAGAACAGCGCGATCAGGACGCCAAGGATGATGGCGGGCCATTTCACCCAGCCGGGCATCCGCGGCGGGGATCCCCCACCTGAGTCGTTACCAGCGGCGTTTGCCGTGCCGGTGGTGTGTTCGGACATCTGCGTCACCTCGGTCATCGTTGTTTAGGGTCTCGTGACGGCTTCAGTTCACCGCGTAGGGCGTTAGATCCGCGCTAGGCATCGCCTAACACCGCCCTCACACGCTGGCCAGGCATCATTGACGGGTGCGGGTGCTGGTAGTGGAAGACGAGCGGCTGCTGGCCGATACCATCGCGGCCGGGTTGCGCAAGCACGCCCTGGCCGTGGATGTCGCCTACGATGGCGATACCGCCCTGCAGCGCCTGGCAGTCAACGACTACGACGTCGTAGTGCTCGACCGCGACCTTCCCGTGGTCTCCGGCGACCAGGTATGCCAAACGCTTGTGCAATCCCAGGCCGAAACCCGCATCCTCATGCTCACCGCCGCGACCGCGGTCAGCCAGCGCGTGGCCGGCCTGGGCCTGGGCGCCGACGACTATCTGACCAAGCCGTTCGCGTTCGCTGAGCTGATCGCCCGGATTCAGGCGCTGGGGCGCAGGGCCCGCCCAGCGGCCCCGCCGGTGCTGGAGCGTGCGGGCGTGCGCTTGGATCCGTACCGGCGCACGGTCACCCGCGACGGTGAACCCGTCATGCTGTCGCCGAAGGAGTTCGCGGTCCTGGCGGAGCTGCTGCGCGCTGACGGCGGTGCGGTCTCGGCCGAGCGGCTGCTGGAGAAGGCCTGGGATGAACACATCGACCCGTTCACCGGCGTGGTCCGGTTCACGATCATGATGTTGCGCCGCAAACTCGGTGAACCGCCGCTCATCGACACCGTTGCCGGCGCCGGATACCGCATCCCATGAAACCGCCGTGGAAATCCACCATCCGGGTCCGGCTCACCCTGCTTTACGCCGGGGCATTCTTCCTTGCCGGTTTGATCGTCGTTGCCGGGCTCTATCTCTACTTTGGACACTCGCTGCGCACCCACATGCCCCCGCACTTGCCGCCGGGAGTCCCCGAGCAGGTATCCGCTCAGGCTCAACAGGAGCACGCCGCGACCATGCGGGCGGTACTCAACGCCTCATTGGTGGCACTCGGGGCCGTCGCGATCGCCGCCGCAGGGTTCGGATGGCTCCTTGCCGGGCGCGCCCTGCGCCCACTTCAGGACATCACCGTCACCGCCCGGCGCGTCGCCAGCCGCAACCTGCACGAACGCATCAGCCTGCAAGGCCCCGCCGACGAGATCAAAGACCTAGCCGACACGTTCGATGCCATGCTGGAACGCCTCGACCGGGCCTTCGACAGCCAGCGCCGGTTCGTCGCCAACGTGTCCCACGAGCTGCGCACCCCGCTGACCATCAACCGGGCACTCATC
The DNA here is from genome assembly GCA_003543035.1 of Micromonosporaceae bacterium. Classification (GTDB taxonomy): domain Bacteria; phylum Actinomycetota; class Actinomycetes; order Mycobacteriales; family Micromonosporaceae; genus Rhizocola. The sequence goes on from DPJL01000091.1 coordinate 4,706, forward strand.
GAAGTCGCCCTCGACGACCCGGACGCCAACGAGCCGATGCGCCGGCTCGGGGCAAACCTGCTCACCGTCAACGAACGCCATGAGCGGCTCATCGACGGCCTGCTCACCCTGGCCAGCAGCGAAGAACAACTCGACACCCAAGAACCGTTGGACCTGGCCGATGTCGCCGCGTACGCCATCGACGAGTCCCAGCCCGCCGCAACGCATGCCAGCGTGCGCATTCACACCACACTCGCCCCCGCACCGATGTCCGGCGACGCCATACTGCTGCAACGACTGGCCCACAACCTGCTCGACAACGCCATCCGCTACAACCTGCCCGACAGCGGCTGGGTCCACATCACCACAGCGACCGACGGCCTATGCGCCACCCTGACCGTGCAGAACACGGCCCCACGGTGGCGTCACAAGACATTGCCGGACTGTTCGAACCGTTCCGCCGCCTCGGAAACGGCGACCGGCACGCCATCAACGGCACCAGCGGAGCTGGACTGGGCCTGTCCATTGTGCGCTCGATAGCCCGCGCCCACGGCGGCCATGTCGATGCCGAACCCGGCCCCACCGGTGGCCTGACCATCCGGATACGAATACCACACAGGCCCGACCACCCGGCCGAAACCCAGTAGCAGAGCCACATCCGGCGGGAACAGCGCCAGCATCAGAACGCCCTGACGCGAACCGCTGCGGGCCTCCATGTACACGGCACCACCAAGTTCGGACCGGTACTCGCCAGCAATCACCGGAGCAGTCGCAAGAAGACATCGATGCCGACGGCGCGAACACCACGTGCCGGAGTTTCCGCAGCTCAGCACCCATACCGAGGGTACAAAATGGATATTCTTCGCTAATGCGCTAAAATGGACCTAAGGTGGCAGAATCCGAACCGCATTAACACTGGCCAGAGGCCATATGCGCGGTCCTGGTGCACCGATTCCAACTATGTCAGCTATGGGTTGTTGATCCGGTCGGTCCGGATATCTGTTTCAATATCCGCCGTCTCGCGGCCGTTGGCGTCCCACCATGGGCGATCATCCGTGCGATGGCGTAGACGGCCATCTCGTAGCCCTCTGGTGTGATTGAGACCACTGCGTCTATCGGGCATGAGGTGGTCGCGGCGTTGACATCGGTCGGGCTGCCGGGGGTGCGCTGGGATGGCGATCCCGGTAAGGGAATCGACATCGAACCACTCGATTGGCGAAAGCGCCTCATTGGCTGAGTTTGGGCGCGGCCCGTTCTCGCCGCGCCCCAGAGCCGTGACTAGTCGCCGATCTTCGCGACGCCGACGGGACAGGTCATCCCGTTGGGGCCGATACCTCAGCAGCACCGTCGCCCAGGTATCGGCCACGCCTTGGCTCAACCCCTCAATTGACAAGTGGCGATCTCATCCCTGGGCTTCGCGCCGCGGCACCGGCTTGAATCGGCGAACCTCCTGGGGCCAGCCGCACGCTTCCGCCATCTTGCCGGCCCACATTCTGGCCGCCTCCTCGTCGGCCACGTCCACCACGGTCAGCCCGCCCAGGAACTCCTTACTCTCGACGAAGGGCCCGTCGGTGAACAACACTGTTCCGCTCGTGGCGTCGGCACTGAAGACCGGGCCGTCCTCGTGCTCCAGACCCCCGGCGAAGACGAACGCCCCGGCGGCCTTGATCTCGTCAACGACCGCCATGGCCAGTGGCCCGCGCCCGCGGAACCACTCCTCGGTGTGGTCGCCCACCCACTGCTGGTTGAAGTAGATGAGGTACTCGGGCATGTTTGCTCCCTCTGCTCGGCCGGACCCGGTGTCCGTCTCCACCTACGCTACGAACGGCGTCCGGCAGATCCGACACTCTCAGGCTGGAAATCTCCAAAGCGGGAAATTTTCGTTGCGCGGGCACGGTGCCGGGACTTAGCTGAACGCCATGTCTGCTCCCTCACCGATCTTCGTCGCGGGTACGGGTCGTTCGGGAACATCGCAGCTCGCGAACATTCTCGGCGAACACCCGCAGATCCACAGGATTCCGATCGAGACCCGGTTCATTGTCGATCCGGGTGGCTTGCGAGACCTGGCGGACGCACTCACGATTCGGTACGACCCTATCGTCGGGGACGACGCCCTGCGCAGGCTGAGCGACATCCTGACGGTGCGGCTGGTCGGCAGGCGCGACAGAGATCGTGGTCATACCGTTCCCGCGGCCATTGGCGAGCGGCACTACTGGGACGCGGTGGGACGGCTGTGGCCGCAGCTCGTCGCGAGCACGTTCGACGAGTCCGTGCCTGCAGCAGGGTTCGGGCACGCCGACTGGCCCGCCGGGCCGTTCGAGCCTCAGAGTTACCGGCGGGCTATCCCGAGGTACTTCAGCGATCGGCGCGAACTGCTCGAGATCCTTCGCCGCGCAGTCGACACGATGTTCGGCGGAGCAGCTGCCGACGCGGGAAAGCCGACCTGGTGCGAGAAGACACCGTTCAATCTTCTGTGCATGGACTTCCTCTGGGAGCTCGTCCCTGAGGCGGCCATCGTCCACATCAAGCGCCACCCGGTCGCGGTGGTCGCGTCACACGTCGACCAGCCATGGGCACCGCCCACGGTCGACGGCGCGCTCGCATGGCTCAAACCGGTCTATGACCGATGGCTCGCCTGGAAGACCACGGCCGGTCTGACGGACAAGCGATATGTGGAGGTAAGGGCCGAGGATCTCGCAGCCAAATGGCCCGAGCAGCGCCGCGCCCTGTTCGAACTGCTCGGTGTCGACGACTTCGCGACCACGTCGACGTTCCAGCCACACCGCCTGGAAAACCGCCATGACCAATTCGCCCCCGCAACCCGCGAGTTCGTCGAACGAACACTTGACGGTGTTATCCCAGCCATGGGATACGCGTAGAGGCCGCCAGATCCTGACCGAGGCAGAACCTGACCTCTTCACACTCAACCGAAACGGACGTAACCTCCCGGATCGCCCTCACAGAAGGCCGGGCCGTCGGCGGTGCCGAGCACTAGGTCGTATTGAAAGGCGTCTCACGAACCGCGAATCCGCAGTTCAGCGCACATATTGAGGTATTTAAGTGGACCGAAGGTGGCAGAATCCGAACCGGATTTACCCTGGTCGGCGGCCCATATGGGCGGTCCGGCCACCCGATTTCAACTACTCCACTATACGGTGCGGTCATCCGTTGGGCCACGCCGCTGGTTCTGTTGGGGACGATCCGGTGGCCGTTGGCGTCCACCAATGAGCGATCATCTTTCGACGACCCAGCGGTGCCGGCCGAGGTATTGACCGGCGATCAACGCCGACGATCTGCTGAGGTTCTACCTGACCTCGACGCGGCATTGCGTCGAGCAGTGTCGGGCACCCTGAGGCGGCCCAACAATCGGCCGATCGAGATGATCGACTGATGTCGAACCACGGGGAGCCTCGATAGCTTCAACTCGTGGATGCAAAGGCACCGGATCTGACAGCAGGGTGGATCGTGTTGACCAACACCGCGCATCGCGCCCACCAGACCCGTAAGGACGCCGTTCTATGCGGGCGAATCCTTCTCGAACCGCTGACACCCTCGCCCGTCAAACCACGGGGACGCCTTTGCCCCTCCTGCGAAGAGCGTGTGCGCGCCGGCAACCATCTGCAGGAACCGCAAACCATCAGCGAGCCAGCCACCAAGCGGCAGCGCAAGGCACAAGCCCAACGCGAAGCAGCATTGGAGATCGACAAGCGCGACCGTGCCAAAATCCGCGGCACGTCACCCCACACAATCAGCGGCGGTCTGCCCACCCTAGGAAAGGACCGATAGCCCCGCCACGATTTCGAACCGCGCGAATCAGACCGATGCGTGCCTGCGTTTTGAACGGCTTACTCACCTAGCCCGGGTCATTCAGTAGCCGCGCGGGCCTGAGCGTGCCGCAGACATAGAAGTGCCCCTCTACCTGGGAAGATCGAACTTGTCGAAGGTTCCGTCGGTCCAGGTGAAGGGCACTCGCAGGGTGAAGCGTACTTCTTGCCGTCCCAAGATCGTTGTCAAGGCGGACGGGCGTGGCGTGGTCGCCCACGCGGGCGCCCGGCTGCTGGTCGATCTGGCCGACGCGACTGGCCTGGCGAAGGCGATGTCGGACGAACTCGGGTCGTTGCGGCAGCGGCAAACGGGACACGATCCAGGTCGGGTCGTACTGGACCTGGCCGTGATGCTCGCCGACGGCGGCGAGGCCATCTCGGACCCGGCTGTACTACGCAACCAGAGCGACCTGTTCGGACCGGTGGCCTCCGATCCAACCGCGTGGCGGGTACTGGCCGCGCTCGACGACGAGGCCCTGAGCCGTCTGCGCAACGCCCGGGCGCAGGCCCGCGAAATGGCGTGGGCTCAGGCCGCCGACACCGACCGGCTGCCCTCCTCCACGGTGGCCGGGTTCGCCATCCCGGGACTGGTCCTCGACCTGGACGCCACCCTGGTGCTATGCCACTCCGAGAAGGAGCACGCGGCCAAGACATGGAAGAAGACGTTCGGCTACCACCCGCTGCTGTGCTTCCTCGACGCCACCGGCGAAGCACGGCGTCGTTTACTGGCGGCGGCCCGGCCACTAGTCTCGCGGTGTGCCCGAGTTCCTCTGGCGACCGGCCAACGACGCGACGAGCGAGGACGTCGAGGCCGTGTTCGACGCCGGCGGCGCCCGCAAGTGCCGCTGCCAGGCGCTCAAGGTCCCGGGCTGGATCTGGCGCGACACGACCCAGCAGGAGCGCGACGCCGCGCTCCTGGAGCAGGCCGGCTGCGGCACGAGCGGCCCCACCTCCGGCCTCGTCGGGTACGTCGACGGCGAGCCAGCCGGCTGGGTCGCGGTAGAGCCGCGGGAGAACTACCCGAGGATCTGGGCCCGGCAGAAGGCGTGGATGCGGATGGACCCCGACCTCGAGGGCGTCTGGTCGGTCACCTGCTTCGTCGTGCGTAAGGGCTTCCGTCGACAGGGACTGATGTACGAGCTCGCCGCCGCGACGGTCGAGTACGGCAGGCAGGTCGGCGCTCGCGTCCTCGAGGGCTACCCCACCGAGCCGCCGCCGGGGAAGACCGTGATCTGGGACGAGGCCTCGGTCGGACTGCTCCAGGCCTTCCTCGACGCCGGCTACGAGGTCGAGGCGTCGCCCACCCTGCGCCGGAGGGTGGTGCGACACCGACTCGGCGCGTCGTCCTGACAGTCGGTTCCGTCCAAGCCCAGGCGGAGTAGTCGTATCTGGGCCTACCGCTCTTCGCGGCGAAGAGATTGGGCGGCCCTACGGATCATGATGGAGCGGATGCTGCGTCTGACGTCGTTGCGCAGAACATCGGCCAGCAGCGCTATCGAAGCCTGATCTTGCTGGTCCGCTGAGGCGATCTGGTAGGCAAGGTAGCGCCTGACCCTGTGATCAGGATCGTGTGCTAATGCCTCAATGTAGGTCGGCAGGGTGTGTTCTCCGGTCTGCAGCCATCGGCGGCCAGCCAGGGCGCGTAGCGCTGGCTCGCGGTGGGCGGCGCACAGTCTCAAATCTACTGATGAGTGATTGACCGGTACTGCTCGCAAGGCGGCTGCCGCGTGCCATTGCCCGGAGTCGCTGGCGGCGATCAGTTCGGTCATCCCAAGTAATTCGATCTCTGGCCATAGATCGTCGGGTGGGTCTAGTTGAATGACGCATCTGAGGGCAAGCGAAGATAGCCGTTGCTGCGCGCCGAGTTCAAAGGAGGCGCTATCTGCGTACTGGCCGCGGGCCAGTGCCATGACTTCCGGAAGCAGGATACGTTTTGTCGGCTGTTCAAGGTGGCTGGCGATGTTGTGCAGGGCCGCCAAACTGTTGAATCGATTGCCATTCAGGTCGTTTTGGTCAAGGGCACGGTTGAGCATCGTGTGGGCGAAGTGTTCCCGATCTGGCTCGTCCAAGATGGACGCCAGGATTGCGGTTTTGGGGTCGTCGGAGTAGCGAATCATCACGCCTGGAGTTCGCGCCCGGTCTGCAAGGAGTTGCTCCACTTCCTGTCTAGCCAACGGTATAGCGGCTGTCGCATCGAGCCCCAGCTCGACAAGCGTCATTGCTGCCCATCGGTTGGTGGGCGCCAAGCGGCTCAACGATGGCTCGAAGCGTTCGGGCAGTGGAGAATTGAGCTGTGCGGCCGCTAGTTCAGCGGCCATCCATTGGCCTGCCGCCAGGCCGCGCGCCAATAGTTCAGGTGCCGATGGATGGCCGATAAGCCGAATGATGATGCGGGCCACGGGTTTGTCTGTCGGACGGTACAGATCGCCGGGTCTATCAATTAATGGGTCGATGAACGTAATCAGTTTGTCTTGGAGGGCAGGTTCCAGAAGGTCTGCTGTCTGCGCCAGTAGCTCTAGTGCTGAAACGTAGATGTTCGGGCTCCTCCGGAGATCTGCGGAGCCAGCTTCTTTGCAGTCTTCCAGGGCGAGCGTTGCCCAGGCATGTGCTTCGGTGTCTGGTAACAGGTCTGCTGCTTGCGCCACCGCTGACATGGCCACAGCGTGTGCTTGTGCAGCGAGCGGCGGACTGCCTGGATTTGCAGCGCCTGGTCTGGAGCAGCCGATGAGGCTGCTTTTGCGAGCTTCTCTTCGCCAGCACGGACAAACGCTTCGATCGCCGGCAGGTAATCTTCCTGGCGCTGAAGGAGGCGGCCCAGAGCGCGGGCAGCGGCCATCTCGTCGGCCAGTGAAGCCTGGATGGTCACCTGCCACAGCCATCGCCGAACCCGCTGGATCGCTTCGTGCGGGGACGTCTCGTCGAGCATGGCCTCAAGAGCGAGTTCTTTGGTGTAAGGGGATCCAGGCAGTGTCTTCGGCCCGGCCAAAGGCCACAGTGCCTGCGCCCGGGCATGCAGGTCGTCGCTGCTAGCGGACGGTGTGTAGTGCCAGAACCGGACTGTCCTGAGCGCGTACAGCCAGTCCGACGCTTCGCTGTAAAGGTTGGCTTCGGTGGCTCGTTCGATCGCCTGCAGGTATTCCTGCTTGGCCGCTTCGCCGTCCCCAGCGAGCGCGAGATAGCGGCCATGACGGGCCTGAGCCCATGCCACGAGCTTACGTGGCTGCCTAAGGTTGATGGTGCGGATGAGAGCGTCCCATTCACCGGTGGCATCGGCGAGGCACATGCTCAGTCTGACGGCACCGGTTCGCTCGGTGTCGCGTTTGGCCTCCCGGAGAGATTGGTCGGCGAGCGGCCGGAGCAGATCGAGTCGCTCGACGATCGTTTGAAGCCGGTCCGCCGCGATTGCCTCCTCACAGAGAAACAGCGCGGCGCGAGTCCGGTATGGGTCGTCGTCTTGCATGATGTCGAATGCGTCGATGAACGTATCGAGGCTGGCACCTTTCGCTACCGAGATCGCTGCGGCTACCGTCTTCCTCACGCGATGAGTCTGCGGATCCAGCGCGGTAAGATCCCCGCCGCTGTCGCCGTCGGCCATGGCAAAGCCGGCTTCCCAGGGACGCACGAAATCCAGTTCACTCCACGCGATCCCGGCCCGCGCCATGACCGCCTCGTCGACGCGGCCAAGTCGCTGCAAGGCCGTGGCCCGCTTCCGCAGCATCACTGTCGCATGTGGATGAAAGTGGCTAGCGGCCAGCTTTTGGGCGATGCGATCAAACAACTCTATCGCCGCCTCGTCCGCAGAAGCCAATCTAGACTCTGCCTCTGCCAGGTCAGTTGAAAGGTCCAACGCCTCGACGGGACCGCGCACTACGCCGTCGACGTTCAGAGCGTCGACGGGCGGGTTGATCATCGACGGTGCAGGTTCACGTAGCCCAAGCCGCCGTAGGTGTCGTTGGACCATTTCCTTGTCTGCCACGCCACCGCGGGGACCCCAGGTTTCAGCGAGTGTGGCCAGGTGGGCGAACATGGTCGAAGGGCTTTGCCCATACTTATCCGCGATCGGCTGTAGGCGGTCCAGCGCCGAGCGGTGGTCGCTCTGACCGTCGGCCTGCGCGACGCACCAGACGGTTAGCGCGGCCAGGAGTCGGTGGGTCGTCTCTTCAACGCTGCCTTGCGCTGGGGCCCCATGCTTGATCGCTTCAGCGACTGCCCTCTGGACGTGTCCCAGACGCCGGCGAAGCTTCACATCGACTGAGCTTGTGGTCATGAATTGCGCAAAGGTTTCGAGTTCTTTGTGGCTGGCAGCCCATATCGTCAAATCCGACAGTTGATCGAGGGCGGTGACGTCACCTAGAGCTATAAGCCCAAGACCATGTTCCCCGGCCGAAATCTCCCCTGCGCGTTCATCAAGACTGTAAAGCGCCTGGGATACTGCTTCGCCGAACGGCTTGTCCTTGGCCGTGACCTTCAGGGTGCGCTTGATCTGGAACTCGGTTGACGTCGATCCGGGTTCGCCAAAGACCACAACATCATCGAGGTAGTACCCACGCACACGCTGCTGCAACCCCACCCGATGAACAGGGACAAGCAGACCTGGAGGGTGCGAGCCAGCCAATAGGTGTGTGAGAAGGATGGCTGCCACCCTGTACTCATAGAGAGTGCCAGCCCCACCGGCGGCCAAGGGCGAGGCGATCTGCTTTTTCGCCACGACCGTCCACACTACACAGCCAAGTGTTCGCGCCCGGGGTGAGCCCGTCCAAACGCAGGACGCCGCCGCGCTTCCAGATCCGAACCAGATTCATACTGGTCAGCGACTACACATCGGTAGATACTGACCGGATCTTCGCCTACCTAGCTATCGGTTTGGGTGTGGTCGGCAATTTGCAGGAGTCTTCGGTATCCGGCGCCTGGCGGCGATCGGCGTCAATTTGATCCGCGACCATCGCGAGGTTAGTAATCGTAATTTTCGAATTCTTCGCTGGTGATCAGCTTGGAGCGCGGCTGCCGGACGACCACCGTGGTACGCGGGCGCCCATTCTTCAGCCGCTCAGCCAAGACGACCGGCGACACCGGTTCGGATTCAGCCACCTTTGGCTCGTCGAATGTCACCCGCTCCAATGTGAGCTGAGCTGGGTGGATGTGGTTCGGATACCGCCATCCGGGAGCCGCACGCGGAACGAGCCGCCCGATCGAACCCAACCCCATGACTTAGTGAGTTGTCTATCAGCCCAGCTCAAGCCACTTCATCAACACGCGGTTCGAGCCCCTTTGAATTGTGGAGCTGAGGGGACTCGAACCCCTGACCCCCACACTGCCACTGTCCAAGAGCACAATGCCGCACTTCGTAACACGCAACCTGCAACGATCAGCCTAATCTTGGCTCTTTCATGCCGCGAAGATTTGGGGCTACTGCCCGGGGCTCGTAGCGGACCGACTTCGTGCGACCTCGTAAGAGTTCGCGCAGATCCCACAGCCCACCACTGACTGCGCCAAGCGCCCTAGCCTGTACCAGCGCGTTGCCGTATGCGGTGGCCTCCACCGGCCCGGCCAGCACCGGCAGACCGCAGACGTCAGCGGTCAGCTGACACAGCAACGTGTTGCGTGACCCGCCTCCGACGATGTGCACGACGTCGGCCGTACGACCGGAAAGCTCCTCGGCCTGGCGGACCGCGCGAGCGTGGGCGAGGGCGAGACTGTCGAGGATGCACCGAACCACAGCGGTACGCGTTTCTGGCACCGGTTGCCCCGTGCGGCGGCATGCTTCGCGAATGCGCTCCGGCATGTCGCCAGGTGGCAGAAATACGGGATCGTCGGGATCAATCACCGCGGCGAACGCAGGCTCGGCGGCCGCCGCCACCAAGAGCCGGCTCAGATCTGCCCCAGGCCACCCACGCATGGTTTCCTGCAACAGCCACAATCCCATGACGTTGCGCAGATAGCGCACGGTGTCGTCAACACCAAGCTCGTTGGTGAAGTTCGCCTGCCGACTGTCATCGGTCAGCACCGGGGCTTCAAGTTCCATCCCCACCAAAGACCAAGTGCCACAGGAGATGTAGGCGAACCGCTCATCGGCCGCCGGCACCGCCACCACAGCCGACGCCGTGTCATGGGAGCCAACGGAAATCACACTCGCGTTCGACCGAATGCCGGTCTCGGGCAGCAACGAGCCGATCACATCGCCAGGCAGGCGCAACGGAGCGAACAACCCGCGATCGAGACCCAGGCTTGAAATCAATTCCCAGGACCATTTTCTGGTACCGGTGTCAAGCAGCCCGGTCGTCGACGCATTGGTGATCTCTGTGCCTTCGTGGCCGGTGAGCCAATAGGTCAACAGATCGGGCAGCAGCAGCATCCGCCGGGCTGCCGTGAACGCCGGAGTGCCTTGGGCCGCAACCAGTTGGTAGATGGTGTTGAACGGCAGATTCTGCAGACCGGTGACGGCGTAAAGCTCCGCGGCGCCGAGTTGCGCCAGAACCCGTTCCATCACACCATCTGTGCGCCGGTCGCGATAGCACACCGGGTTGCCCAGCAATGCGCCTGTAGCGTCCAGCAAGCCGTAGTCGACGGCCCACGAGTCGATGCCTATCCCGGCCAACCCTTCACTGCCCGCAATTCGCAGCCCGTCAAGCACACCTTGATACAGCCCAAGCACGTCCCAGTGCAATGTCTGTCCAACCTGGATCGGCTGGTTAGCGAAGCGGTGCACTTCGGTAAGCGCGAGCCGATCCGCGCCGACCTCGGCCAGCATCACCCGGCCGCTGGAGGCACCGAGGTCGACCGCCGCGACGCGAACCGCACTCATCGCAGAAACGCCGCCGCCACGCCACCGTCGACGGGAATGTGCAGGCCGGTGGTGTGCGACAGCTCGCCCGCGGTGAGCACGAAGACGGCGTTGGCCACATGCTCGGGCAGCACCTCCCGCTTAAGCAGCGTGCGCTGGGCATAGAACTCGCCCAGCTCGGTTTCGGGGACGCCGTAGACGGCTGCTCGCTGCGCGCCCCAGCCTCCGGCAAAGATGCCCGACCCGCGCACCACTCCATCGGGGTTGACGCCGTTGACCCTGATGCCATGCTCGCCGAGTTCGGCTGCGAGCAGGCGCACCTGATGAGCCTGGTCCGCTTTGGCCGCGCTGTAGGCGATGTTGTTCGGGCCGGCGAAAACCGAGTTCTTGCTAGCGATGTAGACGATGTCGCCGCCCATCCCCTGCGCGATCATCGCTCGTGCGGCCTCTCGCGCAACGAGGAACGAACCCTTTGCCATCACATCGTGCTGCAGATCCCAGTCGGCCTCGCTCGTGTCCAAAAGCGACTTGGATACCGACAGGCCGGCATTGTTCACGACAAGGTCCAGCCCGCCGTAGGCCAGCGCGCAGGCGTCGATCAGGGCAGCCACCGCCGACGCATCAGTCACATCGGCCGCGACACCGATAGCTGCGTCAGGCCCGCCGATCTCGGTGGCAACCCGTTCTGCGGCGTCGCCATCGCGGTCAGCGATTACGACACAGGCGCCTTCGGCCGCGAGTCGGTGGGCGATCGCCCGGCCTATGCCGGATCCGCCGCCGGTGACCAAGGCGATCCGGGTGGCAAGCGGCTTGGGTTTGGGCATCCGAGCCAGCTTTGCTTCCTCCAGCGCCCAGTACTCGATGCGGAACTTCTCGCTCTCATCGATGGGGGCATAGGCGGAGACCGCCTCCGCCCCGCGCATCACGTTGATGGCGTTGACGTAGAACTCCCCCGCGACGCGGGCAGTCTGTTTGTCGGGTCCGAAGGAGAACATTCCTACGCCGGGAACCAGGACGATCGCCGGGTCGGCGCCTCGCATAGGCGGCGAGTCGGCGTCGGCGTGCTCGGTGTAGTAGCGAGCGTAATCGATGCGATAGGCCGCATGCAGCTCGCGCAGCCGCGCGATGGTGTCCTCGACAGACGCTGACGGTGGGGTGTCGAGCACGAGCGGGCGGACTTTGGTACGCAGGAAATGGTCTGGGCATGAAGTCCCACGAGCGGCAAGGTCCCGATGGCGAGCCCTGGAAAGGAAGTCGAGCACGACCGCGCTGTCATCGAAGTGGCCGACCTGCGGGCGGTCGGTGCTCGCCAGCCCGCGGATGACGGGCGCGAGGGTGGCCGCCAACACGCCGCGTTTCTGCGAGGGCAACGGATTCACCTCAGGCACGATCGGCCCGAACGGGTCCGGACGGCCGCGCTCGTCCAGGAAAGCTTGCGCGGTACGGATTATCTCCAACGAATTGGCCTCACACTCTGCGCTCGACTCACCCCAAGCCGTGATGCCGTGCCCGCCCAGGATGACTCCGATCGCTTGCGGATTGGCTTTCTTGACAGCCGCGATGTCTAGTCCTAATTGGAATCCTGGTCGTCGCCACGGCACCCAAACTACCCGGTCGCCGAAGCACTCCTTGGTCAGCGCAGGCCCGTCGGCCGCAGTGGCCAGGGCTATTCCGGAGTCAGGATGCAAGTGGTCCACATGCGCCACGTCCACGAGCCCGTGCATTGCCGTGTCGATCGAAGGAGCTGCTCCGCCGCGCCCATGTAAGCAATAGTCGAAGGCGGCCACCATCTCGTCTTCACGTTCGGCGCCGGGATAGGCATGAGCCAAGGCGTGCAGCCGATCCAGCCGCAGCACGGCCAGACCGGCCTCCGTCAGCGTGCCCAGGTCGCCGCCAGAACCCTTGACCCACAACACTTCCACCTCGTCCTGAGTCACTGGATCGGTGACCCGCCCTTTGGCGGAAGTATTGCCTCCGGCGTAGTTGGTGTTGCGCCGATCCGCACCGAGCCGGCGAGAACGCTCAATCAACTCGCTTGTCATGTCAGGCTCCCCATCCGGCCTGCTGCCCGTCAGTCCGCTCGGCTTCGATCCGTTGCTGGTATCCGCTGCGGTGGTAGGCCGCGATCGGGTCCGGATCCAGCCCCATCTCCACTCTCAGCTCCGCCAGCAGCGGCCGCACGTCGGTGGCGAAGGCGTCCATCAGCACGGCATGCGCGCCAAGCACATCGCCTTGCCGCTGCGAAGCAGCCAACGCGTCTGAGTCGACAATCAACGCCTTGGCGGTGGCTTCTTGGACGTTGAGCACCGAACGAATCAGGGCGGGCACTTTGGCCTCAAGGTTGTGGCACTGGTCGAGCATGAACGCGACCCCGGCATCCGGGCCGATCGCGTCAGCGCGCACCAGCTCATGCATGATCCGGAAGAGCTGGAAGGGATCCGCAGCACCGACCATGAGGTCGTCGTCGGCGTAGTTACGGCTGTTGAAGTGGAAGCCGCCGAGTTTGCCGAAGCGCCGCAGGACGGTGACCAGAAACTCGATATTGGTACCAGGAGCATGGTGCCCCGTGTCGACCAACACCTGCGCTCGCTCCCCCAACGACACGCAGTGTGCATAGGAGGTACCCCAGTCGGGCACGTCCATCGAATAGAAGTGCGGTTCGAAAAGCTTGTACTCCAAGAGCATCCGCTGTTGCCCGGTGAGCCGGTCATAGACTTCGCGCAACGCGCCGGCAAGCCGATCCTGGCGCGCCGCAATCGAATCCTGCCCCGCGTAGTTGGTGCCGTCGGCAAACCAAAGCGACAGGGTCGTGGAACCTGTCACGTCCATGATGTCGACGCACTCCAGCAGATGGTCGATCGCCTTACGCCGCACCCCGGCATCGGGGTGGCAAACGCTACCGAGCTTGTAATCGTTCTCCTGGAACACATTCGGGTTGATCGCGCCGATGGCGACTCCCTCGGCTGTCGCATGGTGGGCAAGCGCGGCATAGTCGTCCACTCGGTCCCAAGGGATGTGCAGGGCCACGCTGGGCGCCACACCCGTCAGCCGGTGCACCACCGCAGCGTCGGAAACCTTCTCGTAGGCGTTTCGCGGCACCCCGGCTTGGGTGAACACCTTGAATCTGGTGCCCGAGTTGCCGTAAGCCCACGACGGCGTCTCGATGCGCATGGCGCGCAACGCGTCCTTCATCGTCTTCTCCCTAGAGCGGGCGGAGCCGACGACTCCGCCCGCAGCGTTTCTACTTGACCGAGTCGACGTTTTCCTTGGTGATCAGCTTGACCGGATTGAAGACCTCGCGCTCGGCCGCATTGCCAAAGGTGATCTGCTGCTTGTTGAGAGCCTGCTCGGCAAGCTTCACGGTCAGCTCGCCCATTGCCTTCGGGTCCTGCGCAATCGTCGCGGCCAGCCCGCCTGCCTTGATGGCGGTGAGCGCCTCCGGGTCGGCGTTGAAGCCGACGGTCACCACGCCGGTCACCGGGTTCTTGCCCGCGTCCTTGACGGCGTTGGCCGCAGCCACTCCCATCGGGTCGTTGCAGGAGAAGACCCCTGCGACGTCGGGGTTCTTGGCCAGGATGTCTTTCATTACCTTGTACCCCTCCTCCGCCTTGGAGTTTCCGGAGAGCTCGGTGACGACTTTGTAGCCCAGCTTCTCAATCTCGGCCTTGAACCCGGCGTTGCGGCGGGCCGCGTAGACCGCGGACGGCTCGCAGGTGATCGAGGCGACATTCTTGCTGGCATTGCCGTTGGCCGCGATCTGCTTGGCCATGAACTCGGCTGCGAGCTTGCCACCGCCCGCATTGTCGGAGATAACGATCGCGTCATAGGGCGCCCCGCCTCCCCCGATGTCGTCCACGATCACCGGAACTCCCTTGGCCTTGGCCTTGGCGATGATCGGGCCGAGCGCGCTGGGCTTGAACGGGCTGATGATGAGCACGTCGACACCCTGATCGATGAGTGCCTGCGCACCGGTCACCATCTCGTTCTCATCGCTCTTTTCGTCGTGCAGCTTGTATTCCCAGCCCTTGGCGAGCACGGCTGCCTTGGTGCCGGCCTCCATCTTCTGGAAGAACTCGTACTGCATGTCGTAGACCGAGAACCCGACGACAGTCTTGCCATCCCCCGTTTTGTCGCCGGTGGCGTTGGAATCGGAGCAGCCGGTCAGCACCAGCGCGGCGGCCAGGGCGATCGGGAGGAGTGTCCTCTTGACCATCGGTTTCCTTCCTTGATACGTTTCAAAACCGGACCTGCTATTAGCTTCCGTCCACAACGGACGGTCTTCTCCCGAGCCCCGCCAATGCCCGCCGGAACGATCCCGGCGCGGCAAAGCGGGTCCGCCACCCGTCAATCGTCAGAGCCACGATCAGCACGCACCCCAGCACTATCCGCTGGTAAGCCGACGCAACACCCTGACTGACGAGCACATCGTTGAGCACGCTGACCAATAGCACCGCAGAAAAGGTGCCTATCAGCGTTCCCTTGCCGCCCTTGAGGCTGGTGCCGCCGAGGACGACAGCGGCGATCACCTTCAGCTCGAAACCATCCTGTGCCGAGCCGTCCGCGGTCCACACCCGGGTGATGTAGGTGAGCGCGGCGATTCCCACGCTCAATCCGAGGAGCGTGAAGACGAATATCCGGACGCGGTTGGTCGAGATGCCACAGAACCGGGCTGCTGCCGGTGAGGAGCCGTAGGCGAGCACCCTGCGCCCAATAGCGGTGCGCCGCAGCAGAACCCAGGCTGCCCCGTACACGCCGAGCATGATGAGGAACGGCAGCGGAATCCCGGCGACGTTCAACCCGCCGATTTTCACGAAGGGCGAGCCGATCTGGTCGTAGGGCAACGTTTTCGGCCCGTCCTGGGTCAGGATGTAGGCCACCCCGCGAAAAACGAAGAGGGTGCCCAGGGTGGCTACAAAGGGTGGCACCCGCAGTCCGGCGATCAGGCCGGCGTTGATCAGTCCACATGCGACACCGGTCGCGACGGCCGCCGCGATCGCCAGCGTGGTCCCACCGGCCGCATACCCCATCAGCGACACCACACTGACCAATGCGAGCTGCCCACCGACGGAGAGGTCGAAGGCACCGCTGGCGATCGCGAAGGTCATACCTGCGGCAACGATGCCGAGGTAGGCGCTCTCTCGCAGCACGGATTGGAGGTTCTCCGCCGCCAGGAAGCCGGGCGCCAGCAGCGGCGTCACGGCCAGCAGCAGAAGCAGAATCGCCGTCATACCCCAGGTGTCCCACAGCCGGCCCAGCGACCACCGCGCAGCGGTTTCCCGGCTCGCGGCAGCAGCCTCGGCCGGCACCCGAGTGTCAAGCCGAGTGCTCATGACGTCGCCGCCGCGGTGCTTACCGTGCCCGGCGAGGTGGCGACTTTGCGGCGCAGGCCGAGCAGAGCAAGTGCGGCGATGAGTAACAGGCCGACACTGATCCGCTGGTATGCCGGTGGGGTGTTCAGGAGGTTCAGTCCGTTGCGAATGGTCTCGATGAGCACCGCGCCCAGCAGGGTGCCGACCACCGATGCCCGGCCGCCCAACAGCGCGGTGCCGCCAATGACCACGACAGTGATCGCGTCCAGCTCGAAGCCCAGACCCAATTGTCCATTGCCCTTCTGCAGCTGGCTGGAGATAAGCAGGCCCCACAATCCGCCGGAGACGCCGACCAGCATGTAGACGGCGATCCTGATCCGGTCGACCGGCAGGCCGGAAACTCTTGCGGCATCTCGGTTGGAACCCACCGAGCAGACCCAGCGGCCAAAACGGGTGCGGTTCACTGTCCACCAGGCGGCGACGCCGGCCACGATTGCCAGCAGGACCGGCATTGGTATGCCAAGCGGCCTGCCGCCGACGAGATACTTCAACGTCGGCGAGCTGACTATCTGATCGTGCCCGCCGGTGTAGGCGAGAGCCAGCCCTCGCACGATGACGAGCGTGGCGAGGGTGGCGATGAATGGAGTCACGCCGAGTTTGGTCACCACCAGACCGTTCGCCAGCCCGACACCGGCTCCCACCAGCAGGGCGAGCAGCATCGCCAATGCGACCGGTATGCCGTCAATGATTGCCGAGCAGCACACGACGCCGGACAACGACACGGTGGAGCCGATGGAGAGGTCGAATTCCCCCATCGCCAGGCAGAAGGTCATCGCCAGGCCCGGCAGCGCCACGATCGCCGCAGCGACCAGAACGTTCTCGATATTGCCCGGAGATAAGAAGCTGTCGGTGCTGAAGCTCAGCACGATTGCCACTGCCAGTAGCGGCAATGCAAGTGGGCCCTTGCGTATGGCCTCGGTCATCGCACACCCGCCTCGGAGAAGATGCGGCGTCCGGTGGTGGCGCAAAGGATTACATTCTCCTCGGTGCGGTCCGCGCCCACCAGGTGACCGGCCACCTCGCCGCCGGAGAGCACGTAGACGCGGTCGCTGACACCGAGCAGCTCGGGTAGGTCACTGGAGATCATCAGAACCGCTGTACCGGCACGGGTCAGCTCATTGATGAGATGGTGAATCTCAGCTTTGGCCCCAATGTCGACTCCGCGGGTCGGCTCATTCAGGATGAGCAGTTTGCCGCCCGGGGCCAGCGCCCGTCCTAAAAGGACCTTCTGCTGGTTGCCGCCCGAGAGCTGACCGATCAATTGGTCCGGCCCGGTGCTCCGGATGGCCAACCGCTTGCGGTAGCCGGCAAAGACCGCGGTTTGCGCGGCGGGTGACAGCAATCGGCCGAGGGTGCCACGCACCCGGTCGAGCACTGACACTGTCAGGTTGTCGCGCACCGAGAGGTCGGGCAGGATCCCGGCGGCTTTGCGATCCTCGTGCAGGAAACCGATTCCGCGGCTCAGCGCCTCGCCCGGGTTCGCGGGGTGATAGTCCTTGTCGTCGAAGGACATCCGCCCTGCGGTGACCGGCAAGGCGCCGAAGATGACCTGCGAGAGCTCCGGCTGACCGGCCCCGGCCACCCCGCCGATCCCGACGATCTCCCCGGATCGCACGGTCAGCGACACGTCGCGCAGCCGGCGTCCGGCGCTGACGCCTTCGAGGGCAAGCACCACGTCGCCTTCGGCCACGTCGTCACGGTGGAACACCGAGGCGATATCCCGGCCCACCATCAATCGCACCAACTGATCGGGGTCGGCATCGGCAAGCGGCATCGTGCGCACAAGCCTGCCGTCGCGCAGGACGGTCACCCGATCAGCCACCGCGAAGACTTCATCGAGCCGATGGCTGACATATACCACGCTGCGCCCCTCGGCGCGTAACCGCCGGACCACGTCGAGCAGCCGGCCCACCTCATCGGCGGACAGAGCCGCGGTCGGTTCGTCCATCACAATGATCCGGCCGTCCACCGAGAGCGCCTTGGCTATCTCGACGAGCTGTTGCTCGGAGACGGTGAGGCTGCCGACAGTCGCGGCGGGATCGATGCTCACGCCGAGCACCTCGAAGAGTTCCGCCGACCGGCGGTTGATCTCCGCGTACCGGATCCCGCGGCTCCACCGGCTGAACGGTTCCCGGCCGGAGAAGACGTTCTCGGCGACGGTGAGATCGGGGTAGAGATTGAACTCCTGGTAGATAACCGCGATGCCCGCATGCAGGGCGTCGGCGGGCCGGCGCGGCCGGTATGGCTTGCCACCCAACCGAATCTCCCCGGCACTCGGCCGGTGGACGCCGCCGAGCACCTTGAGCAAAGTGGACTTGCCAGCGCCGTTCTCCCCCACCAGCGCGTGCACCTCCCCTTGCGCGACATCGAAATGCACCTCGTCGAGAGCCCGCACGCCCGGGAAGTCCACGGTCAGCCGGTCGATGTGCAGCAGTGCATGGTCATCGGCTGCCACTTGCGGACCTCCCTTCGGCGAGAAGTTGAATCGTTTCGACGAAGCCGTGGCACGCACGCTACGATCCGATTTCCAAACTGTCAATCGGCGGTTGCAAGTACCAGCTGAACGTACTTGGCAGCTCCACCGTCTCCGAAATTTGGCTGGTTGACACGTTTCAGTTCAGGCGTATCGTGAAACCGCCCGTCACCGACACCCTCGAGGAGCCATGGCGACCAGCAGCATCAAGGAGGTTGCCCGCCGGGCGGGAGTCTCCATCGGCACGGTGAGCAATGTGCTCAACCATCCGGAGATGGTCGCGCCCGTGACGCGGCGACGGGTGCTGGAAGCGATCAACGAGCTGGGCTACGTGCGCAACGATTCAGCCCGCCAACTGCGCGCCGGCCGCAGCAAGACCATTGCCGTGGTGGCCCTGGATCTGGCCAACCCCTTCTTCACTGATGTGCTGCGCGGCGCGGAAATAGCCGCCGAACGCGCCGGGGCAAATGTCATGATCTTCAACAGCAGCGAGGACCCGCGGCGCGAGCGCCGCCATCTTGAGGTGCTCGAGGAGCAGCGGGTGCTCGGTGTCCTCATCACCCCGGTGGACGGATCGCTGGACTCGCGATTGGACCAGCTAATCGACCGCGGCATCCCGGTGGTGCTGGTCGACCGCGGCTCCGGGCGGCACAACCAGTGCTCGGTCGCGGTGGACGACGTGCTCGGCGGCCGGCTCGCCGGCGACCACCTTCGCGAGCT
>DPJL01000091.1:24107-45494 GCA_003543035.1 Micromonosporaceae bacterium
AGACTATTGCTCTGTGCTCGGCGGCCGGCTCGCCGGCGACCACCTTCGCGAGCTCGGCCATCAACGCGTGGCCTTCGTCGGCGGCCCGTTCTCGCTGCCTCAGGTCACCGACCGGCACACCGGACTGGTCGAGGCGATGGGCGGGGAGGCGGAGATCCGTGTGGTGACCACCACCAACCTGACCGTGGCGGCTGGGCGGCGAGCGGGAGAGGAGATCGCCGATCTGACGCCGGCCGAAAGGCCGACTGCGGTCTTCTGCGCCAACGATCTGCTGGCATTGGGCGTGCTACAGGAGATGACAATGCGCGGAGTGCGGGTGCCGCGAGACATGACCATCGTCGGTTACGACGACATCGATTTCGCCGCGGCAGCCGCGGTTCCACTGTCCTCGGTGCGTCAGCCTCGCGAGCAACTCGGCCGTGCCGCAGCTCAACTGCTGCTTGAGGAGGCCAACGAACCGCGGCTGCACCAGCACCGGCACGTGGTCTTTCAGCCCGAGCTGGTGGTCCGCGAATCAAGCGCCAAGCCGGTTTCCGCTCCGGCGCGCAAATCCGCCGGCACAGCACGGTCTCGAAAGGGTTGAACGGGCGCAGCCCCTTGCGCAGCTGCGCCCGTTGCGATCAGGCCGGGGCAGTGAAGGTGTAGCTGCCCGCTGGCAGGTGGTAGACCGCCGCTCCCTGCGTATAGCCGAACGGCACAGCCTGCGCAGGAGCCGTCACCACTGCGGCCGAAGTGGCCGGGACCTTGACCGTGGCTGATGTTCCCGCGGGCACGGTGACCCGTAGCGTGAACACCCCGCCGGAGCTGGTCCAGTCGCTCACCGCTTGGCCGTAAGGCGTCTCGAAGGCCGAACGGGCCGAGGTGAGACCGCCACCGGGCTTGGGGGCGATGACCAGCGACTGGTACCCAGGACCACCCGAAGCAAGTCCACCAACCTGCCGGTAGAGGAAGTCGCCGACCGACCCCAATCCGTAGTGGTTGAAGGAGTTCATGCCCGGGTCGTTGAAGGTTCCGTCGGTGCGAATGCCATCCCAGCGTTCCCAGATGGTCGTTGCTCCCCTGCTGAGCATGTAGCCCCAGCCGGGGAATCCGGGCTGCAGCAGGATCTGGTAGGCGATATCGGCGCGGCCGTGGTCGGCCAGGACCGGCAACAGATTCTCCACGCCGAGGAACCCGACCGTCAGATGCCCACCCGACGCACCGATCTTCGCGACGAGCTTGTTCACCGCCGGCTGGACCAGGTTGCCGGGCAACAGTCCAAACGCGAGCGCCAGCACGTACCCGGTCTGGGTGTTGCCCGAGACGGTGCCATCACCGGAGACGAACCGGTTGGTGAAGGCCACCGACACCTGATCCGCAAGCGTGCCATAGCTTGCAGCCTGACTCGTGCGCCCAGTGGCCGCGGCCATCCTTGACACCAGCCGGGCCGCCCAGGCGAAGAACGCCGTGGAAATCACGTTGCGAGCGGTGTCGTCGTTGACGTTGAGCCAATCGCCGTACCCGCCCTGATCGCGGATCAGATCCGCTCCAGCGGTGCTGCGCAGGTAATCCACCCAGCGTGCCATCGCGGTGAAGTGCTCGTCCACGACCCGCAGATCGCCGTAGCGCTGCCAAAGCGTGTAGGGCACGATCACACCCGCATCGCCCCAGCCGGCCGTACCCGCACCACAGCACACATCCGGTGCGGTATCAGTGAATGCGCCGTTGGAGCGCTGCGCATCCGTCAGGTCATCGGCGAACTTGTCGAGAAACCCCGTCATGTCAATGTTGTAGGTCGAGGTGGCCGCGAAGATCGCGATGTCACCGGTCCAGCCGAGACGCTCGTCCCGGTTGGGGCAGTCGGTCGGGATGGAGAGCATGTTGGAGCGCTGTCCCCACAGGATCGCGCGCTGCAACTGGTTGATGAGCGTGTTCGAGGTGGCGAGTGTGCCCAGCTGAGCACCCGACGTCCAGGCCGCGAGCCCGGTGATCGCACTCGCCGTGGGAGTGCCGGGGAAGCCGGTCAGCTCCACGTACCGGTAGCCGTGCACAGTGAACTTCGGTTCGTAGACCTCCTGGCTTCCGGTCCCTGCCAACGTAAATCGGTCGGTGGCCAAACCGGCCACGCGAAGGTTGTCGGTGTAGAGGGTGCCGTCGGCATTGAGCACCTCGCCATGGCGCATCGTGACAACGGTTCCAGCCGGGCCGGTGACCCGCAGCCGATTCCAGCCGGTGAAGTTCTGGCCGAGGTCAAGAACCCAGACGTCAGGGCGAGGCTGGTTTACCGACACCGGAGTGATCTGTTGTTGGACGGTAACCCCACTGTCCACTTGCGACACCAGGTTGGGCAGCGCACCACTGCGCACCGCGGCCGTCGCCCACGCACTGTCGTTGAAGCCCGCGGCATCCCAGCCACCGATGGCTCGCCGCGCGTCAAACTGCTCGCCCGTATAGAGATCGTCGGCCCGGATCGGCCCGGCCGAATACTTCCAACTGCTGTCGGTCTTGACGACCGCATTGGTGCCGTCGGAGTAGGTCAGATGCAATTGCGCCGAATACCACGGCTGCGTGCCGTAGCGCTGGGATCCAGCCATGCCAAGGCTGCCGGAATACCAGCCGTTGCCCAGCCACGCCCCCAATGCGTTGGTGCCTTACTGAATCTGTCCGGTCACGTCGAAAACCTTGTACTGCAACCGCTTGTTGTAGTCGGTCCACCCGGGTGCGAGCACATCGTTGCCCACCCTTGCCCCGTTCAACCGGGTCTCGTGCAGACCCAGTGCGGTCGTGATGAGGCGGGCGCTCGCCACCGGTTTGCTGACCGTAAAACCCTTACGCAGCAACGGCGCCACCTTGGCCACCACCACGTTCGAGCCCCACGGCCCGCTGCCGTAGGCGACCAGTGCCCGAGCTTGAGCCCAGCCGCTGTCGTTGAAGCCGGGTTGCTCCCACCCGGCCGGGCCGCTCTGGAACGACTTCCATGAGGCGTCGGTGTTGACGGTCGGTCCACCCGGGACGGTCAGCTGAGCGATGACACCGGCCGGTGACTGGGTCGTGTTCTGGCTGACCAACGCGATGGTGTTGGCCCCCGCCTGCAACCGCCCGGCCAGGTCGACCACGGTCGCCTGCTTCCACGAGTGGGCGACCCGCGGCGAGGTGCTCACCTGAGCCCCGTTGACCCAGACGTCCGCAGTGTCGTCACCGGTGACGACCAAGGTCCCGCCAGTGGGTGCCGAGGCAAGGCTGAAGGTCTTGCGGAAGTACCTGGTCATCGGCGGCAGACCAGCGAGAGGATCTCCTTCCGGGTACCAGATCCAAGTCGCCCCGGACAGCCCGGGCACCGGGCCCGGCTGCCCGATGAATGCCCCCTGCCATTCCGTTGCCGGAGCACGCAGTCCGGTCTCGAAGAACTGTGTCGCGCTCCAACCCCCGGCCCGGCCTTGGATGTCCCAGACCCGAACGCGCCAGAAATACCGTTTGAGCGACGCTAATGCCGGCCCGCCGTACTCCACGTCCACGGATTTCCGGCTCGCCACCCGGCCGCTGTCCCACACGTCGCCGGTTCCGTTACCGGCCAACGCACTCGTGCTGGCAACGATCACCTGGTACGCCCCTTGCCGCTGCTGCACCGCGGTCGAGGCGAGCTTCCACCCCAACCGGGGCCGGGCCGCGTCCACGCCCAGCGGGTTGAGACGCCGCTCGGTGGTCGCACTGGCGATGCTCAACGGTGATCCGGCCGCGACGTCCGGTCCGGCCACATTGGAGTTCCACGGTGCCATCCCATAGACCCCAAGGTCGGCAGCCGCGGGCCAGCCACCATCGTTGAAGCCGGGCTGCTCCCAGCCGGCCGGGGCACTCTGGAACGCTTTCCAGGAGCCATCTGTGACCACGTCCACGGTGCTCGTGCCGACCGCAACCCGCACCCGTCCAATCACACCAGCCGGACTGGACGTGGTGTTGCGAGCCACCAGGGCGAGCGTATTGGTGCCTGTGACCAAAGCCGCTTGCAGGTCAACGTAGAGCGCCTGCCGCCACGAGTCGGCCACCCTCGGCGAACCGGCCAGCGGGTTGCCGTTGAGCCACACGTCGACCGTGTCGTCGCCGGTGACGACCAGCTGAGCTTCGCTTACAGCGCCTGATGGCACGGTGAAGGTCTTGCGGAAGTAGCGGTCGCCAACCGGGGCGTTGTTGGCTGGGGTGCCTTCCGGGTACCAGACCCAGTGCGCTCCCGAGAGGCTGACCGGCACCGCCGCCTGTGCGGGCACCGCTGATACGGCCAATGTGGACGAGACGAGCACGGTGATGACTGCGGCAGCGGCGCGCAAGCGTCCTGAATGCTCGGCCGGTGGATGAGGCATGGCTACTCCTCGGGCGTCGTGGGCTTTAGACAGCGAGCATCGACCGGAGAGCGACGATGTCCATCGATGCGACCGGCAATTAAAACGTTTCATTTTGGTGTCAGTGCTGAGACACTAGAGGCTCCATCCGACAGAGTCAATATCTGCCCGAAACCTGGCCGACACATTGGACAGCCGTGGAACAGTCCTAGCCCAGCACGTCCTTGAGATTGCCGATGGCGGTGATGAGTTGCTGTGCGCCTTTGAGTCTGCGGGTGAGCCGGTCGTCGCCGCCGAGGACCTGGATGAGACCGGGCACGTTGTGCGGCCAGCCGAGCAGGTCGCCGAGCACCGTCATGGTGTAGCCAGTCAGCTCTTGGACCACCTCGGGTGGGATCACCAGCTCAGGCGAAGGCGAGTCGTCTATGAACAGCGCCGCGACGGCGAACTGCCTACGCGTAGGGGTAGTGAGTCGCATCAGGCCGGCGCCGTCGGTCATCCCGTTGCCGTTGCGTAGCAGCTCGAAAGTCACCGGCAGGTGTTCGGCTATGAGCTCACATACCGGCTCACCGAAATCGGCTCCGGTCATCAACCGGTAGATCGGGTCGAACATCTGGTCCAGACAGTAGGCCAGCAGGTATTCCGCGTCGTCGACCGGCAGGCAGTAGCGAATGATGTAGGCCGGCGGTTGCCACGCCTGCTTGATGGCCTGCTCCAGGCCCCACGGGTAGTAGGTGTTGATGTTGCCGGTGGGCCCGATCTCCTGCCGTCCACCTTTTGGCGGCGGCTTGGCCGATAGGAAAACCTCGAAGGGCTCGGCTCGCGCATCCAGCACGAATTCGGTCGGGTTTGCTATGGACTCGCGCAGTGACGCCACGGTGCACCTCCTGCCCGCACCGTACCCCATCTGCATTGGACAAACATGATCACCGGAGCGCCTGCGCGAGGATGGCGGCGGTGCGGGCGTAGACCTGCTGACCGAAGGCGGGGTCGCGGGAGGTGGCGGAGGAGGTGTCCAGCTTGGCAGCGCTGTAGTAACCGCCCGTCAGGTCGTCCAATGCCGGGTCACTGGCCAGTCGAATACTGGTGCGGGCGCCTTTCTCCGGGCTGGCCAGGAACGCTTTTCCGACCACCACTACTGCCTTGAAAACGCCCCCGGCCTTACGTTGAAACTCGGTCGCGACGCTGCCGGGATTCGCGGCGTTGACGGTCACCCCACTACCGGCGAGCTCTGCGGCCAGGGCGTAGGTGTGGGCGAGGTTGACCAATTTGGAGTCGCAGTAGGCCTGGAATGACCTGAATCGGTCGGGGTAGGACCAGTCGCGCAGATCCGGGTTCCCGCGCTTCTCCATCGCCGAGGAAACGTTGACCACCCGCGAGGCGCGTCCTGCCGCGGATGCCCCGGCGCGCAGGGAGTCCAGAAGCGCCGAAGTCAGTGCCGCGACGGCAATGTGGTTCACGGCCAGGGTCCGTTCTACCCCGTCGGGAGACACCGCACGCTGGGAGAACGCCGCACCCGCGTTGTTCACCAGGACGTGCAGGCCGCCCGGGGCCGCCTGCGGTACCTGCTCGGCGAGACTTCGCACGCCTGCCAGCGACCCAAGATCCCCCGACACCGGCACGAACCGGCCGCCGCCGCTCGCGAGCTCTTGGGCCGCCGCAGCGGCCCGCGCCCGATCACGTGCATGGACGAGCACGATCGCTCCGGCCCGGCCCAGACCGGCAGCGCTTGCCCGGCCGATCCCGCTTGCCGCCCCTGTTACCAGGACGGTCCGCCCATCCATTGCCCAGGTCCGCGTCGACTCCCGACCAGCCACTGCTGCCTCCTCCATGAAATACTGAACCCCGACAGTACTTCAAGTACTGAACATATACAGCATTTGGCGAGGAGGAGATCTGACTTGGCCTCAGAGGTAAGGGCCACTACGGGAGCTGCGCTGGTGGAGAGCCTCTTCACGACGGCCCATCGACTGCGACAGGAGGCGGGCAGGCATCTGTTCAACGAGCAGGTCACCTATGAACGGCTCCGGCTGCTGACATTCCTCCGTGACGACGGCGACCTCACCATGACCGAGATGAGTCGCCGTCTCGGCGTGACCCCCCGGGCCGTAACCACCCTTGCCGTGTGCCTGGAGTCCGCAGGAATGCTCTCGCGCCAAACCCATCCCCGCGATGGGCGATCGATCGTCCTGCATCTCACCGACGCGGGACGTCAAGCCACCGACCGGCTCTGGGATGATCACCGCGACGCCGTCGCAGCCGTCGTCGACAAACTCACCGAAGACCAGAAGACCGCACTTCGCGAAATCCTCGACACGCTCAACGCCGACCACTGAGTCATGGGCCGTCGTGCCCGCCTCCGATGTGGAATCGGAAGCGGGCATCGGATGGTTGTTACGGATCAGAGATACGGCAGGTTGATCACCGATTGGTTGCCGATGCCAACCGAGCTGGCACCGTTGCCTATCGCGTTCCAGACCTCCACTCGCACCCGGCCGTTGACCAGATTGCCGAGAGCGCCGGTGGACGATTGCAGACTGCCGGTGTAGTGCTCGTATCCGTTCACCGGGTCGGTGGCGAAGTACCGGTACGTCTCGACCCGATCCCAGCTGCCGTTGCCCGTCAGGTCATACGACACCCGCAACTGGGTGCCGTTGCCCGCCGAGCCGGAGTCCACAAACAGGTCGAACGCCGTTGCACCACCGTTGTAGGTGAGGTTGAGCGCGCCGGAGGTGAGCACCTGCGCGTTGAACGGCGTCCCGTCATGGTTCACGCCGCCTGCCGAGGTGATCGGGAGGCTGCCTGGCCCACCGGCTGCACCGCCCAATGCGTTGCCCGCCAACAGATACAGGTTCGTTGATCCACCAGGCGGAGGTGGCGGCGGCGGCGTTCCGGTCGATCGCACCTCGATGCGGTCGAGGTCCGGTGCCCAGGTTGTGTTGTTGAAGAACCGGATGTTGTTGGCACCGGCGTTGAGTGTCACCGTGGCGGTCCTGCTTATCGGCGTGGACCAACTGGTTCCGGTGAACGAGACCGTGCTGGCCGCCCCGCCGTTCACGCTGACACCGAAGCTGCGCGTTCCGGAGACGAGACCCCGGATGGTGAGTTCATAGCTTCCCGCAGCCGCCACGTTGACGTTATTGACGGTCACAGAATTCGCGGCGCCATTGCCGATGTTGCCAACCATCTGCCCACCGGAGCACGCGGTGCACGCCCGCCTCGCCGCAGCGCCAGAAAGCGTGTTGGCTGTTGCCTCAGCCTCGACGATCACACCTCCCGGTGGCGGCGGCGGAGGTGGCGGGGGTGAGCCGGCACCAAACGGGGTGAGTGTTATCTGGGCAGACCGTGGGTCTCCATCGTGGACAAGGGACTCGAACCCGCCTACATCGTCGAACGCGAAGCCATATGCCCGCCCGTCAACCATGTTGGCGTGCATGATCTTGGAGTAGTGGTCCGTGATCGCCCTCGTATAGAACTCGCTGGCGTTATACGTCGGTGCGGTGTGGATGAACCCCAGCGTGGAGCGGTGGAACGCGGCGCACAGTGATCTGGCGATCGGGCCGACCACTTGATCGTTAGGAGCCGCGAGCCGGCCATCGCAACCGAACACATCCTTGGTCAGCGGCTTCTGGAACGAGGCCACCTGCGCCCCGGAGGCGTTGGTGAAGTTCATCGCCGTGCCGCTGACCCGGCCGAAGTACTGCAAGCCGGGCTGCTGCTGGAACGGCACCACAGTCAGTGTCGTGCTCTGATAGGTGGTCCAGACCTGGTTGATATAGCTGTCCAAATAGGTGGCACTGAAGGTACCGGTCTCGATGCCCAGGCGCGGGGCGAGCACCCGAAGCCGTGTGCCGTCCGCCCGCGTATTTATCAGACCTGACCAGCCTCCGGGCACACCCGCGACGGCGTCGAAGATCCGGTTACGGCCATCGGCCACGAGCTGTCCGGCTTGCTTCGTCGCACCACTGCTACCGGTGACGCCGACAGCGTGCGGAACGCTGAACATGTCCACCTGTGAGCTGTTGAGCCACAGCCCGCTGGGGTTGTAGGTGAACTCGCTCCAGTCGAACAGGATGTTGCGGTTTGGATCGCTCGGATTCCACGGCGCCGGCTGGACGAGGCCGTCAGGGGTGAGGAAGAACTTCAGCTTTTCGCCGAAGGACATGTACATCCGGCCGGACAGATTGATGGGTATCTGGAGGGTGCTGGTCGCGCCACTCCCCGGGCCGCTGATCGCGACGTCAGGCGCCGGGCTGGGCGGCAGGGATCCGGCCGGCCAAGGGGTAAACGTGCCGGACGCGTTCACATAACCAAGCCTGCCGGTGTTGAGATTTACCCCGAGCACATAGAGATATACCTGTTCGCCGCGCCCCGAGTTGTTAGTGACATTAAGGGGCAGCAGGCTTGGCGGAGCGGCCTCGGCCGACGACAACGGTGTTATCGCGGCTATCGCGGCTACACAGGCTGCCGCACCGAGCCATTGACGGATCGCTCTTCGAGTACGCATGCGCGCCTCCCGGACTTTGTCAGTTGTGAGAGCGCTCTCTCAATGAGAGCGCTCTTAGACTCATCCAACCACTCAGCTGTGTCAATAGATTGTTTCCGTCCTGTTGCGCGGAGACGGTTCATCTGCAACGCATGCACACTGCCACCGCTGAGCCGCAGCGTGGCGTTCTACTGAACGGGCGAGCTTGACCAGGTACCCGTCAAAATATTGACACTCGCGCATGAAGCACTTACGGTCTCAGCACTGATACCCAAATGAAACGTTTAAATCGCCATGGAGGCGAAAATGAGCAGTCTCAAACCGTCCCGAGGCCTGCTAAGTGCGCTGCTCGTCGGGGTGTTGGCCGCTGCCGGATTGACCTCATTGGACCGGGCCGGAGCGGCAGAAATCGCGGCAATGAACTATTCCCCCACCTCCCGCACAGTGCGGCCGGTCGCGGTCTTTAGGACCACCGGCTCGGTGACCAACCCGCAGGGAGTGCTTACCAACCAGGCCACCAGGTTGACCGGTGCCAATTCGTCCATCACCTTGGATTTCGGGAAGGAGACCGGCGGCATCGCGACGCTTTCGTTCGGCGCGACCTCAGGCGGCCAGCAACTAGGACTGTCCTTCACCGAGTCATCGCTATATGTCGGAACTGCTAGTGACATCAGCGCCAACTATGGCCAGCCGGAGGGAGCGCTCACCGCGTCAGCCGGCTCCGGCGGCTCGTACACCATGCCTCGGGAACGGTTGCGTGGCGGTTTCCGTTATATGACGATCTTCTTGCGCACCAGCGGATGGGTTGACCTGACCGGCGTCTCGCTGGCCTTCACCGCGGCACCAGGAAAGGCGAACCCGGCCGCCTACGCCAACTATTTCACCTCGAACGATGAGCTGCTCAATCGGATCTGGCTCGCCGGTGCCTATACGGTGCAGCTGAACACGATCGCGTCGAACGAGGGCCGGGTATGGCCGCCACCATCGCAGCTGTGGAACAACAGCGCCACTGTGGGCGTCGGTCAGAGCGTCATGGTCGACGGCGCGAAACGCGACCGCACCATCTGGCCGGCCGACCTCGGCATCGCCACGCCGAGTGCTTACGCGTACGACGGCGAAACCGTTTCCACCCGTAATGCCTTGACCACCATGCTTCAGGCACAGTCGAGCGCCGGTGAGATCCCTTGGTCCGGGCCGCCATTCAACCTGACTGGCTCGGACACGTACCACCTCTGGACACTTCTGATGTCGTCCACGTATTACAGCTACACCGGCGACACGGCATGGCTGAACTCGGTGTGGCCCCGTTTCAGGCTGGCCATGGACTTCATCACGGCGAAGATCAATGGCAACAATCTGCTGAACGTGACGCGCACCCAGGACTGGGCGCGCTTCGGCCAAGGCGGCGAGAACATCTCGGCCAACGCCCTGATGTACGGAACCCTGATTGGTGCCAGCCGGCTTGCTGCGGTTCGCGGCGACACGAACCTGGCTGCGACGTGGACACAGCTGGCTGCGGCGCTGAAGGCGGCGGTCAACGCCCGGCTTTGGGTCCCAAGCCAAGGCATGTACCGCGACAACCCCAGCAGCAACCTCTATCCGCAAGACGGCAACTCCCTCGCCGTCACCCTTGGTCTCACCGACTCCGAAGCCAAATCCATCAGCATCGCGCGGAAAATGTCCGCCCGCTGGGGTTACCTCGGCGCGACCACACCGGAGTGGGGCGTGAACGGCTTCCACCCGTTCGCAAGCGCACTCGAGGTCAACGCACACTTCATGGCAAGTCAAGACCACGCCGGTCTCGCCGAGATCCGCAAGCTCTGGGGATACATGCTCGACAGTCCTATCGGGACCGCCAGCACCTTCTGGGAGGGCCTCAACTCGGATGGCGGCTTCGGCTACAGCGGCGAGTTCACGAGCCTGGCGCACGGCTGGTCCGCCGGTCCCACATCGGCGCTGACGTTCCACGTCCTTGGTACCGCCCCGGAGTCAACCCTCGGGCAATACCGCTTCGTACCGCATCCCGGCGATCTCACTGCTGTCTCCGGCCGGATCACCATGCCTCAGGGCCGGGTTGAAGCCTCCTGGACGCGCAATCCCACTGCCGGCACGTACGACGCACAGCTGACCGCGCCGGCGGGCACTACCGGAAGGATCGGCATTCCCAAGCTGGGTGGCAATCCGACGGTCACCGTGGGAGGAGCAACGGTCTGGAGCAACGGAATCTTCACCCCACGCCCAGGTATCGCCGGCGGCAGTCAGGACGCGAACTATATCTATCTCACCGGAGTCGCTCCGGGCAGCTACGGCATCGCCGCGACAGGCCTCGGTAACTCTCCACCTCCTCCGGCTGTGGACGCCGGCTTGCCAGCCGGTTTCACCCGATGCGCCGGTGAAGGCGGCCAGTGCACGTTCACGGGAAACCGCGTTGTCGCCTATGGAGCCGGCACTTACAGCTATAAGATCGCCAGCTCAGCGACGCCTTGCACCACCACTGCGTTCGGGGGCAACGACCCGGCGGCGAACCTGCTCAAGTCCTGCTTCGTCGCGCCGGAGGGCGGACCGATCGGCTGGAGCCTATGCGCAGCCGAGAACCAGACCTGCGGCAACCTATCGAATGGCCGCAACGTCGCCTATGGAGCCAACGGCGCCTTCTACACG
The DNA here is from genome assembly GCA_003543035.1 of Micromonosporaceae bacterium. Taxonomy (GTDB): domain Bacteria; phylum Actinomycetota; class Actinomycetes; order Mycobacteriales; family Micromonosporaceae; genus Rhizocola. Next base: position 35,568 of record DPJL01000091.1, read on the forward strand.
ATGATCGCCAAGACGAGCATCGCCTGTTCGAACGCGAGCTTCGGTGACTCGTTCGATCGGCTTGGCAAGTCCTGTTATGTTGCCCCGGCAGGAGCGCCGGCAGGTGGTTGGACCCAATGCGCGACCGAAGGTGGTGCCTGTTCCGCCGCCAACGGCCAACTCGTGGCGTACGGAGCCTACGGCTCGTTCATATACAAGACCGTGACAGGCAACGCGAACTGCAATAATGCCACCTTCGGCGAGCCGGTCTCAGGCGAAGTCAAAGCCTGCTACACCAAGACCGGCGGGCCTAACGGCTTTACCTCTCATTGTGCCACCGAGGGCGGCACGTGCATGTTCTCCGGCGTTCAGACCGTCGCTTATGGCGCCCGTGGGGTATACGTCTTCATAACCTTTACCGGGAGCGCACCCTGTACCAACGCCGCCTTCGGGTCAGATCCCCTCCACGGCGTCCAGAAGTCCTGCTACCTCGTGGCATGACGCCAATGAGTATTCACGACCCGACGACCACCAAGACGACGCCCACGACGACGTTGAGCAGTGAGTTGAGCGTGAGGATCGTCATCCGCTGAGCGATGTTCTGCTTTGTCTTGGCGAGATATCGGAAGACCGCATACTCGGTCACCCCAAGCAGGATCAGGAAGAGGCCAACGTATTGAAGGACTGACACACGATCACTCTACGCGTGGATGAGGCGGATGATGCGTTGGCTCATTGCGCCGTAATCGTGGTCGTTGTCGAGCTCGCCGCGGATCGTCAGCTCCCCCATCACCGCGATCCGGTCCGCGAGCGTCACCACCTCAGGCAGATCCGACGAGATGAGCAGGATCGCGCGGCCTTCGTCGGCGAGCTTGGCGATCAGCTCATGGAAGGCCGCCTTCGTGCGCACATCGATGCCGACAGTCGGCTCGTCGACAATGAGGATGTCGCATTGCGCGGCAAGCCACTTGGCGAGGCTCACCTTCTGCTGATTGCCGCCCGACAGCTGCCCGGCCGGTTGCCGCGGCGAAGCGGCACGAATGCCGAGCAGGTCGCTATACCTTGCCACGAGCCGGTTTTCCGAGCCATCACCGATCAAGCCCACTTTGGACAGTCGCTTCCAGACAGTCACGCCGATGTTGCGGGTGATCGGCTGGTCCAGAAAGAGCCCCTCATCCTTACGATCTTCAGGAACATAACCAATTTTGTGAGTACCTAGTGCGTCTCCCACATTCCGGATACGCGCCTCTTTCCCATGCACCGCAACGCTTCCAGCCGCGATCTGATCCAGGCCGAGCAACGCGCGAGCCAACTCCGTCCGCCCCGCGCCCACGAGCCCATACAGGCCAAGGATTTCGCCGGGCGCGATGGTGAAGGAGACGTCGTGGTGCCCGTGCCGGGTGCCGACTCCGCGCAGTTGCAGGGCCGGGACGCCACTGCGGTCGACCGTGCGCGTCGTGAGCGCGACCGAGGCATGCGCGCGGCCCACCATGAGGTCGACGATCTGGTCACGGGTGTAGTCCTGCAACGGTTGCGCCTCTGCAACACTGTGCCCATCGCGCAACACTGTGACCGTGTCGGCGACCGCGAACACCTCCTCGAGCTTGTGGCTCACCAACACCACGGCGTGCCCGGTCGCGGTCAGCTTCCGCACGATCGCGTAAAGCCGGTCGGCCTCGTCCGCGGTCAGCGAGGCGGTGGGCTCGTCGAGCAGCAGCACCCGGTTGTCCACCGAAAGCGCCTTCGCGATCTCGACCAGCTGCGCTTGGGCCACTGAGAGCCGACCGACGCGATCGTCGGGGTCGAGGTCCAGGTCCAGCAGTCGCAAGCAGCGAACCGCCTCGGCACGCATCCGCTTGCGGTCCAGGAAGCCGAACCGGCGCGGAAGGTGCTGCAGCACAATATTTTCCGCAATCGAGAACTCAGGCACAAGATTGCGTTCCTGATGTACCACACCGATTCCCGCATGCAACGCCTCGAGCGGACTGCCAAACGCAACCGGTTTGCCGTCGAGCAGAACCCTTCCCGCGTCGGCCTTGTAGACCCCGGTGAGGATCTTCACCAGCGTGCTCTTGCCTGCACCGTTCTCGCCGAGCAACGCATGTACGCTGCCGCCGCTGAGCCGCAGGGTGGCGTTGTCCAATGCTCTCACCCCAGGGAACGACTTGGTCAGGCCGTCGGCTACCAGGATCATGCCGACCTCCGGGAGAGCTTGTTACGCAAGGCGGAGACGAGCACGACGCCGAGCACCACAGCGCCGACGATGAGGTCGACCCAGCGCCGGTTGATGCCGAACTGGGCCTGCGTCACATCGACGAGCCGGATGATGAAGGCCGCCAGGCACGTGCCCAACACACTCACCACGCCCCCAGCCAGCGCTACGCCGCCGATGATCGGAGCCGCGAAGCTGGGCAGCAGCAGATCGTCACCGATCGTGGCGTTTACCGAGCCCGACTGCGCGAGAGTGAGCACCGCGGCGACCCCGGCCAGCAAACCAGACAAGGCATGGGCCAGCAGAATCGAGCGATCGTTGGAGACGCCGGAAAGTCTTGCCGCGAAAGGACTACCACCGCTGGCTAGCAGATGCCGCCCGGGCACCGTGCGAGCGAAGAAAAGCCAGACCAGCCCGGCGACTGCCACCGCGATAAGGAAGACCACCGGCAGCCCGAGCAGGGACGCCTGGCCCAGCCGTTGCAGGCCTGCCGAATAGTCCTGGTAGGTACCCGGGCCGTGTACGCCGTAGCGCAGCCCGTCGATGATCGTCATGGTCGCGAGCGTGACGATGAAGGCGTTGATTCTGGTGAACACCACAAGGAGCCCGTTGCCGAGCCCGACGGCCGCGCCGAGCAGCATCGCCGCCAGCACGGCCAGCGGCGCGGGCAGACCGGCCTCGATCATGCACCAGGCGGCGACCATCGCGCAGAAGCCGGTAAGCACCCCGACCGACAGGTTCATCTGCCCGATCGCCAGCACCACCATTTGCGAGAGCCCGATAACCATTGGCACCGCGAGGAACCTGAAGAAGGCTCCAAGCGTGCCGGCGGTGAGCATGTTGCCCTGTGTCGCAATCGACAATGCCACGAACCCGATCACGCCCAGCGCGACCAGCGTGAACTCCCCGTGCCGCACGGCGCGCGACACGATCGGGGCGATCCGGCTCTTCGCGCGCTGACCGGCCACACCGTCTTCGGTTGCGGTGGTGCCGGTCATGCGAGCACTCCGCGCCGTTCGGCGATGACGTGGCGAACGCGGTCCAGCGACAGCGCGATAAGCAGAACCAGTCCAATGTAGAGCTTGAGCTCCTCCACCTGAAACTGCAACAGATTGAGCCCTTTGTAGATGACCTGGGTGATCGTTGTGCCGAGCACCGTGCCGAGCACGCTGACCGCTCCCCCGGCGAGCAACGTCCCGCCGAGTACCGGCGCGAGGAAGGACGGCAACAGGAAGCCATCGCCGATCCCGGCTGAGAAGGCGCCGTTGTTGGCGGAGAGAAGGAAACCCGCGAGCCCGGCGAGCAGACCGCTCAACGCATGCGCCTGCACGACCCGTGCCCGCACCGGGATCCCGGACAGTTCCGCGGCCTTCACGTTGGATCCGGCCATCAGCACCTCCCGCCCGATCCGGCTCCACCGGAACAGCAGCCCCACCACGGCGACAGCGGCGACCGCGAAGGGCACCACCAGTGGCACATGCGGGCCGCAGACATCGCCCATGCAATAGTCGGCGAGGGTGTCCGTGCGCAGAGCCGACATCCCAGCGGGCAGGCCGGCGAAGGACACGCCTTCGGTGAAGGTTGCGTAAAGCAGTGACACCAACCCGATCAGCGCGAAATCGAGGGCCAGGGTGACTATGAAGGAGTTCACCCCGGTACCCGCGATAATCAAACCGGCCAGAGCACCGAGCAAAGCGCCGACCGCGAGCCCACCGGCCAACACGACGATCAGTGGGGCGTCGAGCCGGTCGTGAAGCATCCCGGCGGCGAAGGCGCTCATCGCCGCCATCCGTCCGACCGCCATGTTCATGTGCCCGAGTGAGAGCACCGCCAGCTGTGAGAGACCGACCACGGCATAGACGCTGATATCAGCCTGCATCGGCACCAGGGTCAGCTGGACGTTGAGAAAGGCCGGGCGCAGTGTGGTGAAGAGCGCGACCAGCGCCACGAGCAACACCACAAGACCGATGCGCGGGTTGGCCCACAGCGGCAGTCGAGCTGTCTCCTGCTTGGACTGCACCCGGCTTCCTCCTGAATGTCTTGGATTACTTGCAGGACAGGTACTTGGAGTCGAAGTCCTGCTTGAGCGAATCGGTCTTTGCCTGCCGGTCCTTGTCGTAGCTGTCGATGTTGGTCTTGGTAACGACGAACGAACCGGAATCGATGATCACCCCAGGTGTGGTCACTGTGCAACCCCCGGAAAGTTTCATCAGCGCATAGGACCCGACATACGCCTGGCCCACCGGATTCTGCAGCACTGTAGCGGCAACCGAGCCGTCCTTGACGCCGGAGATGATGGTCGGGTCGTCATCGATGGCGATCACCTTGATCGGCAGACCTGCCTGCTTGACACCGGAAGCCGCTGCCACGGCCGGGTTGTAGGCGGTGGTGACGATGCCGTTGACCTGTGTTCCCTTCGCCGCCAGGAGATCGGCAACCGCCTTCTGCGCGGTCTGTAGATCCTTGTCGATGTCGGTAATGGTGTCGATCAGCTTGACCTTGCCACCCGTCTCATCCACCGCCTTCTGCACCCCGGCGATGCGGCGCTGGGTGTTGGAGTCGACCTTGTTGCCGGTCAGATGGACCAGATTTCCTTGGCCGCCAAGCACTTCGATCGCCGTCTTGGCCGCCTTGTAAGCCGCCTCCTGCACGTCGGTGGAGAGGCAGAAGTCGGCGTTGTTGGTGCTACCGGCCGGGCACGAGGCAAGCGAGCCGACCTTGAAGCCCTGCCGTTTGAGATTGTCGAAGGTGGAGTTGATGTTCTCCGGCGCGACCCCGAAGATCCCGAAGGCGTTGAATCCCTGAGCCGCGAGCGAGGTCAGCACGTCGTTCTGCTTGGTCTGATCCCAACCGGCGGTCTCGTTGAAAGTCACATCGCCCAGGCCGAAGTCACCCTTGGCCTTATCTCCTGCCTGGCGCCACGGCTGGAAGTAGGGATGGGCGCCGCCGGGCACCAGGGCAACCTTGACCTGACCGGCCGTGAGCGTCTTGGCGGTGTCGCCACCGTTCTCTTTCTTGGTGCAGGCGGCCGCGGCGGCGACAAGCGCCACCACCGCGACCATGGAACCCAGTCGAACCAACGGTCTCATGCCACGGCTCCTAGAATCCTATAGGATATTTCCTAGATGTGTACCCGGTCACGATCCCGTAGTCAACCCTTCAGGTGGCAATGAGGTCGAACTTCTCCCATCCGCCGATGGCTGTGCGGTTGGCGATCAGCGCTGCAGCGCCCGCGTTTTCGGCCGCCACGTACCGGTTGTTGGCCAGCGCAAGCAGGCTGATACTCCCGTCGGCATTGCGGATCACGTCGAAGGTTTCCCACTGCCCCACCGCCGTGCGGTTGGCGATCAACGGGGCGGCTCCGGCATTCTCGGCAGCCACGATGAGCCCGTTGGCACGAGCCCGCAGCGCGATCCGATTTGGAGCTATGTCGATCCGGTCGAAGGTCTGCGCCTGGCCGATCGCCGTCGCGTTGGCGATCAACGGTGACGCTCCCGCGGTGACGTAACGGTTGTTCACCCGGGCACGCAGGCTTACTCCGGCGGGAGGGGTGACCGGGTTGAAACGGTCGACCCAATACTTTGTCCTTGTCAGATAGGCGGTCTCCGAAGCCGCACCCGTCGTGCCGTAGGCGCCTTGATATGTCAGGTACCCGTGGCCGCCTGGCGGGTTAGCGCTGGCCGGCTCGATCGTTGAGCCCTCGTGCCATTCGTTGAACGAGGTGATCGAGATCCATTCCGGGTTGGTGGCGATGGCGTTTTGCCACTCCCGGTCATACGTAGCGCCGTTGTCGCGGTTGAGGGTTGGCGTGGTGTTGCCTGGGACGGCCCGGTCGTCGATGTAACCGGGTCCGATCGAGGGCGACCAGACCAAGCCGTTGGCCTTGCAGAAGGCGGCCGCATTGCTCCAGCCGGGCGCGGTGAGACCGGCGATCGCGTCGTAGGTGTACATCCCGCCGAAGTGGGCCACCTTCGAGGTGTCGGTCGTCTGCGCCAGCACGATGCTGTTGCCCCGGACCTGATCGATCGCGGTCCAGTCGGTGATGCGCAGGCTTTCGAAGACGTAGAAGGCCGCCCGATTGCCGTGCGCCGCGTCCCGGTAGAAGGCAGGGCTGCTGCCGTAACGGGAATGGATGTAGTTGATGTCGGCCACGGTTGAGGCCGCGGTGCGGTTGGTATAGGGCTCAAGATGCCAGGCGACCTTGATGCCGTATTGGTTGGCCGCGTTGAGGACTCCCGCCGCGCGGGCGTCCTCATAGGAGTTCTGTCCCCACCAGCTGTAGACGATGACGCCCACCCCGGCCTGGGCGATCCAGGCCATGTGCTGGGCCACCACCCCGGCGTAGTCACCGGAGTCGTAGGCCCCGCGAACGGGATAATAGTCAGCGCCGATGTCCTGGGGTGGCGTGTGGTTTCCCTGCTGCCAATGGCGGTAGCTGCCCGAGAACGTCGGGTTGCCGTACCAGGAGTAGTAGAAGAGATGGGCGTTGGATGCCAGGGCCGGGGCCGCCTGGGCCGGCGGCACGATGGCCGCCAGCCCGGTGACCAGCAGCATAGCCAGAGCGGCCCAGACGCGGGTCAGTTTCGTCATTTCGCCTGCTTCCTCATTGGGTGATCACGTCGAACTTTTCCCACGGCCCGATCGCCGCGCGATTGGCGATAAGCGCTGCCGCACCACCGTTTTCCGCGGTGACATACATGTTGTTGGCCTGAGCTCGCAGGCTCACGCTGCCGTCAGAGTTCGTGATCAGCGCGAAGGTCTCCCACGCACCGATCGCCGCGCGGTTGGCGATAAGCGGGTTGGCTCCGGCGTTGTCAGCGCAGACGTACATGTTGTTGACTCGCGCCCGCAGCGCGATGTTGCCGCCGCCGCGATCTATGTAGTCGTACTGCTGGGCGGTACCGACCGTCGACGAGTTCGCGATCAGCGGTGACCCGCCTGCGGTGACATAGAGGTTGTTCACCCTGGCCCGGATCGCGACGACGCGCGGGGGCGGCGTCGTACCCGTGGTGAAGGTGAACGCGTCGACATCGAAGAGACTTCCGGTGCCGCCTTTGAACACCAGATAGAGCGATCCGGGTGACTGTGGTGCACCCGAGAGGTTGGTGGAGACGTTGACGTAGTTCTCCCAACCACCGGTGTTGGCCACCGTGGCCGTGCCGAGCAGAGTGCCGGTGGGCGAGCCGGTCCGCACCTCGATGGTGCCGCCCGCTCCTGCCGATGCCACCCGCGCACTGAATTGTGTGGCGTTACCAAGGTTGTAGGGCTGGAAGGCTATCCAGTCCCCGTTGTCGATGAATCCGGCGGTGCGGCCACCCTCAGCCGGTGTGTGCGTGGCGATCTGCACACCGGACTGGGTCGCGAAGTGTTCGCCCTGGCGGTGCTTGGGTTGCAACGTCCGCGTGCTGCGACTGGTCAAGCCACCGTTGTCGGTGTAGGCCGCATCGAACACGCCGTAGATGTTGGCTGCCGAATCGTGTTCGCCGTCAACGGGAATGGTGATGCTGCCGCTGCAGCCGGTACGAGAGGTGATCTGATGCGCGTGGCTGTCGTGGCCAAGCGAGTAGGTCACAGTCACCCGCGAGCAGTCGATCGTTCCATCCTCGACATCGCTGACGCTCACCTGGAACGGCACCGTGTCACCGAAATTGAACAGTTGGCCGTTCCCCGGCGCGGTCAGGTTGACCGTGGGAGCGGTGTTCCCAACGGTGATGATGACACTCGCGGTGCCGGGGAGTCCTTGCGGATCGCGCACGGTAAGCGTTGCCGTGTAGGTGCCGTTGGTGTTGTAGGTCTTCGTGGGGTTCGCCGCCGTCGACGTGGTCCCGTCGCCGAACGCCCACGAGTAGGTCAGTGCCCCGCCTTCCGGGTCCGAGCTGCCCGCCGACGAGAAGTTGACGGTGAGCGGTGCGGCTCCCGAGGTCGGATTGCCGGCCGCCACCGCAATCGGATTCCGGTTCCCGGTGCCGATGTATTCGATCCGGTACACGGCTTGGTTATTGGCGCCCGTGCCATAGTCGAGCACATACAAGGCGCCGTCCGGGCCGAAGACCATGTCCATGACCTGAGTGCCGGTCCACGGGAAGGCCGAGATCTCGCCGTAGGTTCCGTTGGCGTTGACCACGATCGCCTTGATGAACCGGCGACCGTACTCTCCCGCGAAGTACCGGCCGTCCAGTGACTGCGGGAACTTGATGGAGGAGTTCAGATTTGGGTTGTACCGGTAAACCGGCCCACCCATCGGCGACTCAGACCCGCTGCCGAACTCAGGTGGCGTGCCCGCATCGCCGCCATATCTGATCCAACTCGGCCGAGCCGCCTGCAGCGTGCCCTGGCCCGTGTTGCGGAACGAGTTGTTGGTCGGCCCGCCGGCACAGTTGAACTTGGGACCGGTGGTGTTGTTGGCGAAGTTCCACTCGTTGTACGTTTCCGAGCTCGTGTTCGTGCCGGTGCAGTAGGGCCAGCCGTAGTTGCCCGGCGAGGTGATCCGGTCGAATTCCACCTGCCCGTTGGGCCCTCGGTTGGGGTTGGTCGATCCCGCGTCGGGGCCGTAGTCACCGAGATAGACGATGCCGGTCGGCTTGTCGACGCTCATCCGGAACGGGTTGCGGAATCCCATCGCGTAGATCTCGGGCCGGGTGTTGGCGGTGCCGGGGGCGAACATGTTCCCGGCCGGGATGGTGTAGGTGCCGTTGGCCTGAGGCGTGATCCGCAATATCTTGCCGCGCAGATCGTTGGTGTTGGCCGCCGAGCGCTGCGCGTCATAGGCCGGGTTGCGGTTGGTCCGTTCGTCGATCGGGCTGTAACCCGCTGAGTCGAACGGGTTCGTGTCGTCGCCCGTGGTCAGGTAGAGATTCCCGGCCGCGTCGAAGTCGATGTCACCGCCGACGTGGCAGCAGATGCCACGATCGGCCGGGACGGTGAGCACGACCCGCTCACTGGCCAGGTTGATCGTGTCGTCGCTGTTGAGCGTGAAGCGGGAAAGATTCAGCTGACCCCGCCAGCGATCCCAGTCGGCCTGGGTACCGGTGATCGGGGCGTCGCCGGCCGGGGTGCTCAGCACAGGCGAGTAATACAGCCAGATAAAGCGATTGGTAGCGAAGTTGGGGTCCACCGCGACGCCTTGCATACCTTCCTCGTCGTGCGTGTAGACCGGGATCTGCCCGGCGACCGTGGTCGTCCCGGCCGCGTTCGTTTTGCGGACTGTGCCATTGCGCGCGGTGTGGATCACCGTCCGGTTGGGCAAGACCGCCAGCGACATCGGCTCACCGACCTCGCCCGAGCCGATGGCGAGCGTGACCTGTTGGTAATCGGCCGCTGGGATAGGTGCGGCCTCGACCGGCTCGGCGGGCTGGGTAACGGCGTATAAGGGGGCCAGGGCGATGGCTGCCGCAAATGCAAGCCACCGCTTCGGATATGGGGGCATGAGTGTTCCTTCGGGTAGGGGTGTCAGTTGCCGAAAACTTCGAGTTCCCAGAGCGAGCAGCCGTACTGCGGCAGAGCTCGCTGAGTGCAGAAGATGCGCAGAAACCGGCCGGTGCCGCTGACGGTGACGTCGTCTACCCCGCCGTCGCCGGTCGTGGTGGAGTAGATGCTCGACCAGTTGATGTTGTCGCCGGAAAGCTGAATCTGGTAGGCGCGGGCATACGCCGCTTCCCATGTGATCCGAACGCGGCTGATCGAGCGCGTAGAGCCGAGATCCACCGAGATCCATTGCGGGTCGGAATAGGCGCTCC